>JBJTMG010000051.1:0-9281 GCA_046063415.1 Micrococcales bacterium | reverse complement strand
TTCATGAACCCGCATCAGGCGGGTGGCCCGGTCTTTGGCGCCCTGTTGCGAGTCACAGGCGCAAAGCCCAACCCCGAAGCAGCGGCCGATGCCTGGGCGCGTATCGAGGCGTTCTTTGGCGAGCACCTAAAGGACTAGCGCAGGCTACCTAAATTCGCGCAAAACAAAAAAAGTGGGCCGACCGAAGTCGACCCACTTTTTGTGTCAGAACTGATTAGTCCTTGAACTCGCTAGCTGCGAATTCCTTGCTCTCTTCGCCCGACTTGATGCGTGCGATGCTGAAGATGATCAGACCGAAAATACACTTTGCAACGATGTCGGCAATGCTGTAGCCAATCTCGCGGCTGGTAACCTCTGCAAAGGTAGGTGCGCCGGTCGA
This sequence comes from Micrococcales bacterium, assembly GCA_046063415.1. Taxonomy (GTDB): domain Bacteria; phylum Actinomycetota; class Actinomycetes; order Actinomycetales; family Microbacteriaceae; genus Rhodoluna. Next base: position 8,902 of record JBJTMG010000051.1, on the reverse strand, counting down.
ACCCATTGCGGTGATGAAGGTGATTGGGTAGACGCCCCAGCTTGCAAGAAGCAGCAAACGTGCTCCGCTTAGCATCTTCTGTACCTTTGGCGACTGGTCCTTGAGGCTCTTACCGAGCTCAATGAATAGTACGTAAAGGATGTACAGGAATGGGATGGTCGAAAGTAGTCCCCACATTGAGTTGCTGATGCCCCAAAGGTTGGTGTGCATGTCACCTGGGTAACCCAGAAGAATCATTAGCGCAGCGGCTGGAACTAGACGCTTTAGCAACGATGACTGCACTGCACGAGCCAAGCCCATTACTGCTACTAGCTCTACAAGTAGCAGTGGCACAGTTAGGAACCAGTCAACATAGCGGTATCCAACGTTGTAGCCTTCGTAGCCAGCCTGCATGGTGCCGCCAACTGGGTATGCCTCGCGGAACGAGTCAAACATTCGGAAGTAGTGGTATGCGGCAATCGAGGTTACGGTTGCGGAAACCATTACGGCCATGCGGTACTTGGGTAGGACTCGGTCGCGACCGATCCAGAGGAAGATGCTGGTGAAGAGCATGCTCGCGATACCTAGCGAAAGCATGTTGTATACGGCTGTGTGTTGCCAGAAATCCATTTTGTTACCTTTCATAGTTTTACGTCGTTGTATTTATGAAGGTCTTGCAGTACCTACGAAAAAAAGAACTTGGTACAACAAGGTCTTTATAAATCATGGTGCAAGGGATACAACCTGAGTCTGGCCTGTGAGAATCCTTAGAAGGGTAACGCTTAGATAACGCTTTGGAAACGTTCTCGCTGACCCCAGGATCGCAATTTGGTTTTTGCCTACTTGACTTAATACCCCCTAGGGGTATCATATTTCCCATGAGAGCTGACCTAAAAAAGCGAGCCTTACACCGCGCCAAAATAATCCAAGGCCAGGTTCGCGGTCTGGAAAAAGCCATTGAAGCCGAGGAATACTGCGTTGACATAATCACGCAGTCACTAGCAATACAAAAGTCTCTGGCATCTCTGAACAAGCTTCTGGTCGAGAACCACCTGAGTACGCACGTGATGCACATGATGAAGTCGGATAAACCCGATACCAATCAGAAGGCAATCGACGAAATGCTCAAGGTGTTTGAGATCAGCAATATCCGCGCGAGCAAATAAGGAGGCGAAAATGAACATCATGACCAGTGAGGGCTGCAACTGCGGCGCAGGCTGCCAGTGCCAGGGCAAGACCGAGAACTCGGGCTGCAACTGCGGCAAGTAGTCCAGTAAACATTCAGAAACCGGCTCAATACTTGAGCCCGTAAACGTGACACCCAGGGAGTAACCGTGCAAATAACTCGAAGAACTGCAATAGCCGGCGGCGCAGCTGCCGTTGGACTAACCGCGCTTGGAGTAGCCGGTTACACCCTGGGGCGTCAGTACCTGTGGCCCGAGGCCATCGATGGCCAAACCGGCGAACCGCAGACCCTGCGCTCAAAGAATGGCCGACTCGAGGTTGACTTGGTAGTGGCCAACACGCTGGTGGATATTGGCGGAACCAGGGTCAAAACCAAGACCTACAACGGGTCGCTCCCCGGCCCCACCCTGGTGGCTCAACCCGGCGATACCATCGTGGTGAACTTCACCAACAACCTGAGTGAATCAACCAACTTGCACGCGCACGGGCTTAACGTTTCACCCGAGGGCAACAGTGACAACGTCATGTTGGACATTAAGCCCGGCGAGACCTTCAAGTACGAGTATGTCCTTGCGGCCGATCACCCCACCGGAACCTCCTGGTATCACCCGCATTTGCACGGGGCCGCAGCACCTCAGTTGTTCGCTGGACTATACGGTGCGATCATCGTTGAAAAGCCAGGAAGCCCGCTCACGCCAACACTTAACAACGACCGCGTTTTGGTGATCAGCGACATAGATTTTGACACCGATGGCAACATCCTCGAGCCCAACGCAATGTACAAGATGATGGGCCGCGAGGGTCGAAACATTTTGGTCAATGGTCAGTTGACGCCAAGTTACCAGGTTCAGACCAACGCCGTTGAGCGCTGGCGCGTACTAAACGCTTGCAGCTCAAGGTATCTTCACCTGCACTGGGCTGGCGCTACCGCACAGTTGGTTGCCATGGACACCGGCACCCTGAGCGCGCCCGAGTCAACCGAAGAAGTGATTTTGGCGCCGGGAAACCGTGCCGAACTGTGGGTCACCTTTACGGACCAAGCGGTGGACCTCACCTTTGACTCGGTTCCGCACCCAGACATGATGACCACTGACACCAAGGGTCAGGTTCTGGCAAGCTTCAAGCCGTCTGGTCCCGCTGCCGAGCCCATCGCTATTCCAGCTATTGCCTACCTGCCGCCAGATCTGCGCGATCGGCCAGTTGCCGCCAAGCGCACCTTTACGCTGGCTATGCCAACCATGGCCCAGATGATGAGCGGCGATGCCTCGGGCGGTGACATGTCTGGCATGTCTGGCATGGACCACTCGAACATGTCCGGCATGGATCACTCAAACATGTCTGGCATGTCAGGCAGCGGCCTCTTCACCATTAATGGCGAGTCTTTTGATCCGGCAAAGATCAACACAACGGTTGCAATGAACACCGTTGAGGAGTGGACAATTGTCAACCCAACCGGCATGAACCACCCGTTTCACCTGCACGTCTGGCCAATGCAGATTGTGAGCAACATGGGGGTTCCTGTAAAAGACCCGCGCTGGCAAGACGTTGTGAACGTGCCCTACCAGAGCCAGGTAGTGGTTCGCGTGGAATTCAAAGACATATCGGGCACCACCATGTACCACTGCCACATTCTGGATCACGAAGACCAAGGAATGATGGGCCAGATTCAGGCCAAGTAGCCGTACTCCAACTATCCCGCTACTAAGCAGCCCTTAGGCTGCCGTGCCGGCCTTCCAGGTGAGGTAACCGCCATCGAGGTTTCGAACCTGTACTCCGTGAGCCTTCAAGATCTGCGTGGCAATGTGTCCACGCTGACCAACTTGGCAACTCACAATAACGTTTTGCCTGGGGATCTCTGCAAGGCGGTCACGCAGGTCGTCTACCGGAATGTTTATTGCCCCGGGAATCGCACCCTGTCCATGTTCACCGTGCGTGCGAACATCAATCAGCGTGGCACCGTTTGCAAGTTCCCGCGAAAGTTCGTGCCACTGCAGGGTTGGGGTAACCCCGCTCAGAACATTATTGCCAACATAGCCAGCTAGGTTGATTGGGTCTTTGGCAGAACCAAACTGAGGCGCATAGGCCAGTTCCAAATCCATGAGGTCATCAATGGTTAGTCCGCCGTGAATCGCTGTGGCAATCACATCAATGCGCTTGTCAACACCGTCTTCGCCGGTTGCTTGCGCACCCAACAACCGACCAGTGCTTGGGTCAAACAGCACCTTGAGTGAGACCCGTTTGGCACCAGGGTAGTAGCCCGCGTGGCTTCCGGGGTGAAGGTGAATGACCTGAGCGGGAATGCCCTCCTTAGCAGCGGCTCGCTCACTGAGTCCCGTGATTCCTGCGGCAAGACCAAAGGCCCCAATAATCACGGTTCCAAGAGCGGCGTGTGCCTGGGCGCTTTTACCAGCGATGGCATCGGCCACTAGCCGCCCGTGACGGTTGGCCAGATTGGCCAACGGAATCAGCGTGGAGTTGCCGGTGAGCTCCCCATGTTTTTCAACCGCGTCACCCGCCGCGTAAATGTGGGGGTCGCTAGTTCTCTGCTGCTGGTCTACCCAGAGACCTCCGGTTGCTCCAATGCGCAAACCCGCTTCTTTAGCCAGCCAGTTATCCGGCTCTACTCCGGCAGCCGAGAATGCAATCTTGGCGGCAACGGATCTACCGTCTTGCAACAAGATTTGGTCTGCGGTTATTTGAGTTGGCACTGCGTTCAGGTACAACTTCACGCCATGGTCCATAAGTCTTTGTTGCAGTGGCTGAACCATCTCTGGGTCAAACTGACCCAACACGGTTGGTCCGCGTTGAATCAGCGAAACTTCAACACCAAGATGGCGCAGGTTTTCCGCCAGTTCAATCCCGATAAAGCCCGCGCCAATTACGGCAACACTGGCTGTTGAATCTTCAGCTATTGCAGCCTTAACTTGATCGGCGTCGGTCACATTGCGCAACGTTAGCGCCCGATCAATCCCTGGAATATCCAGGCGCTTGGGCTTTGCCCCTGTAGAAATGACTAACTTGTCATAGTCATCGATGTGTTCGGCCCCAGTTTGCAGATTCTTGACTGTCACCGTTTTGGTCTCGGGATGAATGGCCGTGACCATAGTGTTCACTTTCACCTTGATCCGGAATCGAGCCCAAAGGGATTCTGGTGTCTGTAGCAACAATGATTGACGTTGGCTGATTACATCGCTGACAAAATACGGCAGGCCACAATTGGCGTAGCTGACGTGTTCACCCATTTCGTAAACAGTGATTTGAGCCGATTCGTCCAAACGGCGAAGACGGGTAGCAGCCGACATGCCACCGGCCACACCGCCAATAATTACTACCTTCATCTCTATGCGATCCTTGCTCTAGGCCAGTGACATGAAGGCTTTTTCCAAGGCCTTGCGCTCTGGCGAATCTGGACCTTCTTGAGCGCAATGGGCCATGCCCGTTGTGATTATCGTGAACCCAGCCCGGGTTAGGGCGGTAGATGCTGCCGAGAGTTGACTTAGCAGTTCCGTGCAGTCGCGGCCTTCGTCAAGCATCTTTACAATGCCACCGATTTGCCCTTGAACGCGCACCAGACGGTCACGTGCTGCTTTTAGTTCTGCTGGTTCAATCTGCATTTTTCTCCAAGGTATTTGCATTTATTGCTGCAATCACTATACCCTAGGGGGTATACGAAAGGAAAGACCTTGAAGAGACTTTTCAAACTTTTGACAGCTGCAGTAGCGGGCCTACTATTGGTTTCCGTTCTAACCGCCTGCGCGCCAACCCAGCAACTGGACATGTCCAAGGTGGCCTCTGTAATAGATGTGCGCACCCCCGAAGAGTTTGCTACCGGACACCTTGAAGGTGCCTTGAACATTGACTTTGAAGGTGGAGATTTCGAAACGCAGATTCAGGCACTAGACCATGGTGCTAACTATGTTCTCTACTGCCGATCAGGCAACCGGGCTGGCCAGGTTCTCCAATACATGCAGGAGAACGGTTTCACAGGCACAATCACCAACGCCGGGGCAGTCGCCGATGCCTCCGCGGCAACCGGAATCAAAATCGTTCAATAGTTCCCAGAATCACTACAGCTAATTTCAACCAAGGAGTAAACATGTGCCAGAAAGTAACCTGCCGTAAGTGTGGAAAAGCAACCTGGAGTGGCTGCGGCCAGCACGTAGACCAAGTTATGCGCGGCATCCCAAAGTCACAGCAATGCCAGGGTCACGCTAACGACCCCAAGCAGCCAGGGTTTTTGGCTCGCCTATTTGGTAAGAAGTAGACCCAAACCGGCTAGCTCCTCAACCGATGTATAGGACGAAGTTCCCGAGTCATCGGTGACGGAAATGACAAAACTTGGGCTGTCGACATCGGTGGCAAAATCAAGCGAGACCGAAGCATCGCCGTTGCGCCAGCTCAGGTTCATGCTGTTAGCGCCAGTGGTCTTCCAACCGAACTCACCCTCGAACGCCGAGTGGTTGCGCAGGCGAGCCAGGGCAATAATCGCCTGGGTAACGGGCTGAGCAAGTGCCTGGTCAATCTCATCGGGAGTGTAGTGGTGGCGGTTGACGTCGCGACCCTGAGCGGTGCGGTTGAACAACTCAACATCGTCCATGCCGTTTAGCAGACCAACGTAGTAGACCTGCGGTTCACCCGGCAAGAAGAACTGAACTGCGCGGCACAGCACGTAGCCGGTGTCGTTGTTGACTACCGCTGGGAAAGTCGCGTTGATCTGGTGAGGCAGTGAGAACCACTGTGGAACCACGCTGGCAATAGCGCTGTGGCCGTTGGTTGCTACCTCGGCACGCTGGAAAATAGCCGCCATGTCCTCTTGTGAAATCAGACCAGGTCGGCCGCCAATTGGACCACCATCGATGATTCCAATGCCATCGTGAGTGTCCAACACGTTCAGGCAGTTGGTTGGGCGAATCTCAAACCACTTGGCCAGCTTGTCCACGGTGCCTGTGCCAAGCGAGTGAAGAAGCAGTGGAGCGGTTTGGAAGTCGTAGATCAGATCCACCAGCGGGGCAATGTCCAACTGCTGCGTGTAGTGAGCGTGCACCTCAACCAGCACGCGCATACCGTAGCTGTGGATCAGTTCTGAGATTTCCTTTACGAACTCCAGAGTTTCGGGAGTCATGAAGCTGTCGGTACCAGGGGTCTTGACCGCGTAACCGACTGCGTCAAGACGAACAACCTTGACTCCACCAGATTTAAGCGCTTCCAGAACTCGCACCAAATAGGCCTGTCCGGCGGGGTGCTTGATGTCGATATCCACCTGGCTTGGCATGAACGTGGTCCAGACCAAACGGCGTTTTCCAGCCACCTCAAATGCGGTAAATGGCAGCCCGGGGCGTGGTCGATAAAACGAGGTAATGCCCTCTTCGTTTCCACCGTTTGGAAACACCGCGTCGAAGGTGAGGAACATGCCCGCGAACTCCGAGGCATCGCCCTTTTCTTGCCAGTCCAAAAACTCGGGGGACTGGTCCGAAGCATGGTTAACAATCAGGTCGGCAGTTAGCTCGTGTGTCTCAGAAATCCGCTTGAAATCTGACCAATCGCCCAGGCGAGGGTCAACAATAGTGTGGTCGATTGGGTCAAACCCGGCATCGTCGCCATCGTAGGGGTGAAAGAACGGAAGCACGTGAATGCCGTTGAAATCTGCCAGCGGTCCGGCTAGAAGTTTCTCGATCTGGCCAAGGTTGCCGCCAACCCGCTCGGCGTAAACCAGAATGCTGGCTCCAGTCATAAATACCTCCGTGTATTTTTGCGCGACAAACTAATGGCAAGACAAAAAATCGATAGAGGTAATACTAGCCATAAATGACTGCAAGCGTTTGCAGTTTAGGCGGTTTAGTGGCCCTTTTTAGAGGCTCGGCTGTCGGCTATGTAGTCCATAACTGCAAACAGCACACCCGAAACCACAAACGTCAGGTGAATGATCACTCGCCAGATTAGACCTTCGCCCACTTTGGCGTTCTCATCGGTTGACAACTCAATAAAGTCCTTGAGCAGTTCGATAACCGAAATGGCAACCAGCGAACCAATGAGCTTTATCTTGAGGCCCGAAAAGTCTACGGTGCCCATCCAGTAGGGACGGTCAACGGACTTCTCGGCAACTTCAATCTTGGAGACGAAGTTCTCGTACCCCGAGAACAACACAATGAGAATCAAGTTGGCAAGCAGAACGTAGTCGAGCAGGGCCAGAAGATCCAAAACAAAGTTGTGATCTGATTCCTTGCTTACGGACACAATCAGTTCAATAAAGGCCAACCCAAACTTGTAGACCAGAACGCCTAGAACGCCAATCAGCCCAAGGTAAAGCGGCGCCAACAGCCAGCGTGACCAAAACACTGCGTTTTCAATCCAACGTGAAATCACGATTTTCCCCTATTGCTCATGGTTACAGAGAGACTAACGCACAGTTCGCCCGCTTGAGAAACCCTCTGATGAAGTAACCTAGGGCTAGCAACAGATAGGACCAGACAACGATGTCTCGTAGAAAAACCGTAGCCCCAGAAATCGCCCGTTCGTGGCTCTTGGTTCCTGGTACCAAGCCGGAACTGTTCAGCAAGGCCGAGTCCTCGCGCGCTGACCAAATCGTTTTGGATATCGAAGACGCAGTTGACCCAAAGCTCAAGCCAAAGGCCCTAGAAGATGTTGCCAACTGGCTAGACCAGGGCGGCAAAGCCTGGGTTCGGGTAAACGACCGCAACACAAATTTCTGGCAGGCCGACCTAGACCGTCTGCGCTCCTGCCCAAACCTGTTGGGTGTCATGCTCGCCAAGGTTGAGTCGGCAAGCCACGTCGAAGACACGTTCGCTGCCCTCGGTGGCCGCTACCCGGTTTTGGCGCTGGTCGAAACCGCACTTGGAATCGAAGAGGTAACTCACATTGCCCGCGCTCGCGGTGCCTTCCGCTTGGCGTTTGGCAGCGGTGACTATCGTCGTGATACCGGCACCGCCATGAACGACTTGGCCATGGCCTACCCCCGCTCGCGCTTGGTCGTGGGTAGTCGGGTTGGTAATTTGCCCGGACCCATCGATGGCCCCACAGTAGGCACCTCGCACGCTCTACTTCGTGAGCAGGCCGAGCTGGCGGTAGCCCTTGGCCTGACTGGCAAGTTGTGCTTGGATCTCGACCAGCTCGCCGTGATCAACGAAACCATCAGCCCCACCAAGTCAGACGTGGCCTGGGCCACCGACTTCCTAAGTGACTTTGAGGCCGGCGGTCGAGTTATTCGCGATGGTTCCGACCTGCCTCGCTTGGGTCGGGCCGAGAAGATCAAGAAACTTGCCGATGCCTTTGGCATTGTGCCCGACTAGACGCCACGCGGCTCATTCTTGAGAAGCTAAAAACCCCGACCACCGCAAACGGTGATCGGGGTTTTCTGCTACCTGAGTACTAGTGGGTGCTTGGCTCCTGCTCAACCTCGGTGCGGTCGCCCGACCATAGGGTGTGGAAGGTGCCAGGCAGATCCACGCGCTTGTAGGTGTGTGCACCGAAGAAGTCGCGCTGACCCTGAACGAGGGCGGCGCCGAGGCGGTCGGCGCGCAGGCCGTCGTAGTACGACAGTGACGAACCGAACGCTGGAACAGGGATGCCCGCGAGCGATGCGCTGGCAACCACGTTGCGCCACGACTTGACCGACTTGGCAACTGCATCCTTGAAGTAAGGGTCAAAAATCAGCGACTCGAGCTGTGCGTTCTTGTCGTAGGCGTCCGCAATTCGGTTTAGGAACTGAGCGCGAATGATG
>JBJTMG010000050.1:0-9171 GCA_046063415.1 Micrococcales bacterium | reverse complement strand
AAGCGCTCAAGTTGTTCAGGGTGGCACCAACTTCTCGGGTGGGCAGCGCCAGCGCTTGGCAATTGCCCGCGCCCTGGTCAAGAACCCGCAGATCCTGATCTTTGACGACAGCTTCTCGGCGCTTGACCTGAGCACCGATGCCCGCCTGCGCCAAGCTCTGGCTCGCGAGCTACCAAGCGTGACCAAGATCATCGTGGGTCAGCGCATTGCCAGCATCAAGCACGCCGATCAAATCATTGTTTGCCAGGATGGCACCGTGGTTGGCCTTGGAACGCACGATCAACTTTTGGCTGGCAACCAGGTTTATCAAGAAATCGTGGCTTCGCAGCTGACCGCAGAGGAGGCCGCGTAATGAGTAACCAGGCACCCGTCAAGAAATCTGCAGAGCGCCTAGAGGCCCCGCGCGGCGCAATGGGTGGCCGCCCGGGTTCCGGTGGCGGCCCCGGCTTTGGTGCCGGCATGCCAACCGAGAAGTCGCTCAACTTTGGCCCCAGCGCAAAGCGCTTGGTTGCCCGACTGCGCCCCGAACGGACTCGGCTCATTGCGGTTATTGTTCTGGCCGTGGCATCGGTGGCTCTGAATGTGCTGGGACCGTGGATGCTGGGAAACGCCACCAACGTAATTTTCAACGGAGCCATTTCGGCTAAGTTGCCTGCCGGCGTGACCAAGGAGCAGGTCATTTCCGGGTTGCAGCAGCAGGGTAAGACCCAAATTGCCGAGATGCTCAAGGCCATGGATTTGCACCCAGGTCAAGGCATTGACTTTGCGGCCCTCACCCACATTTTGGTGAGCATCATTCTCATTTACCTTGGCGCTTTTGCCTTTGGTGTCTTGAACGCCCGAATTCTCAACGTGAGCGTTCAGAACACCATTTTCAAGTTGCGCCGCGAGACAGAGGCCAAGCTTCACCGCCTGCCGCTTTCGTACTTTGACACAATCAAGCGCGGTGAGCTGCTGAGCCGCGTCACCAACGATATCGACAACGTCTCTCAAACTCTGCAGCAAACCCTTAGCCAGGTTCTGGTTAGCCTCTTCACCGTGCTGGGTGTTCTGGTTATGATGTTCACCATTTCGCCGGTGCTTGCGCTGGTTGCACTGGTAACCATTCCGGCCACCATTGGCATCACCATGGTCATTGGCAAGCGCAGTCAGAAACTCTTTGTTGAGCAGTGGGCCAAGACTGGCCAACTCAACGCTCATATAGAGGAAAGCTTCACGGGGCATGCGCTGGTAAAAGTCTTTGGCCGATCAAAGGCGGTTGAGGCCAAGTTTGGCGAGCTGAATCAACAGCTTTACCAGGCCAGCTTTGGTGCACAGTTTGTCTCTGGAATCATCATGCCGACCATGATGTTCATTGGAAACCTCGCCTACGTGGCCATCGCTGTGATTGGTGGTCTGTTCGTGTCAAACGGGTCGCTCAGCCTTGGTGGCGTGCAGTCTTTCATTCAGTACTCAAGGCAGTTCAATCAGCCACTTGCGCAACTTGGTTCAATGGCCAATCTGCTGCAGTCGGGGGTTGCTTCGGCCGAGCGCGTGTTTGAACTGCTTGACGCACCCGAGCAATCGGCCGATCCGGTGCCGGCCCAAAGCCCTGCGGCGCGCACCGGAACCCTCACCTTTGAGAACGTACAGTTTGGTTACACCACCGATGCCCCGCTAATCACCGGCCTGAACCTGAGCGTTGAGCCGGGGCAAACCGTGGCAATTGTGGGTCCAACGGGAGCCGGCAAGACCACACTGGTCAACCTGATTCTGCGATTCTACGAACTCAACGGCGGCCGCATCACGCTAGACGGCGTTGACATTGCATCGATGTCTCGTGACGACCTGCGCTCGCGAATCGGCATGGTTTTGCAGGACACCTGGCTGTTCAAGGGAACCATTCGCGAAAACATTCTTTACGGCAACCCCCAGGCTACCGAGGAGCAAATGGTTGAGGCGGCCAAGGCCACCTACGTTGACCGCTTTGTTCGCACTCTGCCCGCAGGCTATGACACCGTGCTTGACGACGAGGCCTCAAACGTGAGTGCCGGCGAAAAGCAGTTGATAACCATTGCCCGTGCCTTCTTGTCGCAACCAACTGTTCTGATTCTTGACGAGGCCACGTCATCGGTTGACACTCGCACCGAGCTGCTGGTGCAACGAGCCATGGCGGCTCTGCGCGCAGACCGCACCAGCTTTGTCATTGCGCACCGGTTGTCCACAATCCGCGATGCCGACCTGATTTTGGTAATGGAAAACGGCTCCATTGTGGAGCAGGGAAATCACCAGAAACTCATTGCGGCAGCGGGTCCATACAGCAAGCTGTACCAGTCGCAGTTTGAGGCTACCGAGGGCTAGCGTTTAGAGCAGATCGGCAATCTGGCCGGCCCGGGCACCTTGCCTAAGCCACCAGCTTGTCAATGGTGTCGGCATCTAGCACGTGGTCAATAGCCATGACGCTGGCGCCAATGATTCCAACCTCTTTGCCGGCCTTGCTCTGAACAATGGCAAGGTTCTCGCTTGCCAGCGGCATTGAGCGAGAGTAAACCACCTCGCGGATACCGGCAATCAGGTGCTCGCCAGCTGACGAGAGCGATCCGCCCACCACGATCACGGCGGGATTCATGAGGCTCACACAGGTGCTCAAAACTTCACCGATGTCTCGTCCCGCCTGTCGCACGGCCTGAATCGCCTCCATTTTGGCGCGTTTGGTGGCGTCAATGAGGTCAGACGTGTTGCGAATGGGTAACCCTTGCGCCACAACATTCTTGATTATGGCTGGGGCTCCGGCTACCGCTTCCAGGCAGCCAAAGTTGCCGCAGTGACAGGCCACCTCGCCGCCGCGTGAAACCCGCACGTGCCCAATGTCACCCGCGGTTCCCTGGGCTCCTCGCTGCAGGTGGCCGTCGGAGATGATTCCCGAACCAATGCCGGTTGCGGCTTTGAGAAAGATTAAGTGGTCGACATCGGGGTAGGTAACGTGGCGCTCGCCCAGGGCCATGACGTTCACGTCATTGTCCACCAGTACCTTGGCGGTGAGTTCTTGGTTAACGCGAGCCGGGACATCGTAGCCGTCCCAGCCAAGCATGATTGGCGGGTTCGCGGGCTTGCCACTGGAGTGCTCAACCGGGCCTGGCAAACCAATGCCAATGGCAAGAAGTTTGTCCTGCGTCAGGTTTAGGCCGGCGAGCAGGTGGCGAATCTCGTCTAGCATCCAGCGCAAGCAGACCTCGGGTCCGTCTGAAATCTGGCGTTTGGTTTCAATGGAGACCAAGATCTTGCCGCTTAGGTCGGCCAGTGAGGCCACCGCGTGCGAGGCTCCAAAGTCAACTCCGGCTACAACGAATGCCGCTTCGTTGAGCACAAGCTGGGCCGAGGGGCGGCCACCGGTTGAGGTGGCTTCGGCGGCTGGTGCGATCAGACCCAGTTCAACCAGGGGATCTAAACGCAGCGAAATAGTGGAGCGTGCCAGGCCGGTTAGCTCGGCCAGTTCGGCTTTGGTGTGCGGCTGACCGTCTCGGAACAGCTGCAGTAGCCTGCCCGAGCTGAACCCGAAGTTCCCCTTATTGATTTCCGACACCTCTAAATAATAGACAAAAAATTCTGTTGACCTTCGATACAAGAACATCACGAATCTGTAACATAATGTCGATTTTCGACAAATGTTGTAAAAAACGCGTCATTATGTTTCTAGACAACTGTCGAGCACAAGGAGAAGCACATGAAGTTTGGGTATCCAACCATCACCTGGGGTGGAGTAGTAGGCCACCCTGGTGGAGTCACCAGCATCAAGGACCTGTTCTACATGACCCACGGTGACACCAGACACGCAATCCGCGAGATCGCAAAGGCCGGCTACCAGGGCACAGAGGTATTCGACGGAAACCTTGCCGAGTTTGCCAACAACCCAAACGACCTACTGGACGTGCTCGCCGAAACCAACCTGCAACTTGTCTCGGTCTATACCGGAGCCAACTTCATTTACGACGAGATCCTTGACGACGAACTGTACAAGATCGAGCAGGCCGCCCTGCTAGCCAAGAAGTTTGGTGCCAGCCGCCTAGTCATTGGTGGCGGAGCCAAGCGCCCCGATGGTCCCAAGGCCGACGACTTCAAGAAGGTGGGCCGCGGGCTGGACATGGCCGCAGACATTGCGCGCACCAACGGGCTGGAGAGCAGCTACCACCCTCACCTGGGCACGATCTCTGAGACCATCGATGGCTTCCATCAGATTATGGACAGCTGTTCAATTGGATTCTGCCCAGACACCGCGCACCTAGCCGCCTCGGGCATTGACCCGGTTGCCGCCATTGACCGCTACGGTGACCGCCTCAAGCACGTTCACTTCAAGGACCTCTCGAACAAGACCGGACAGTTCACGCCACTTGGTGAAGGAGACATTGACTTCAAAGCAATCCTCGCCGCGATCAAACGAGCCAACTACGACAGCTGGCTAATGGTGGAGCTGGACTCCTATGACGGAGACCCACGCACCGCCGCAGAAATAAGTAAGAGGTATCTAGAGCAGCTCTTTGCTAACTAGAAAATCCACCCATCCATCGAAGCAGTTTCAAGAATCAAGGAGAAAGAAATGAAGAAAATCATCACCAGCATTGGTGTGAGCGTAGCCTTGCTGCTTTCGCTCTCAGCATGCACGGTCGCCGGTAGCAACGGTGCAACTGACGGCGCTGTAGACAGCACTGTGGCTGCAACCGTAGACAAGGCGCTAGCAGAGCTAGACGGCAAGGTCCTAAGCCTTGGCCCAAACGGAGAAACCCCTTCGGGTTTTGACAGCACCACCCTGACCGACGCCGAAGTAGCAAAGATCAAGGCCGGCAACTACACCGCCGCAATTGTCATGCACTACTCGGGCAACGACTGGGCTACCGCTCAGATTGCTGGTCTAAAGGCAGAGTTCGCTCGTCTTGGCATCAAGGTTGTTGCAGTTACCGACGCCGAGTTCAAGCCAGAGAAGCAGGTTTCGGACATTGAGACCGTCATGGCCCTAAAGCCAGACATCATCATCTCGATTCCTACCGACCCAGTAGCCACCTCGGCCGCCTTCAAGAAGGCATCGGCTGCCGGTATCAAGTTGGTATTCATGGACAACGTTCCAGCCGACATGGTTGGCGGCAAGGACTACGTTGCCGTTGTTTCTGCGGACAACAAGGGTAACGGCGAGGCTTCGGCTCACCTAATGGCCAAGGCGCTAAACGGTAAGGGCAAGATTGCTCTAATCTTCCACGACGCCGACTTCTTTGTAACCAAGCAGCGTTACGAAGGATTCAAGGAAGCAATCGCTCAGTACCCAGGCATTGAAGTTGTTGCCGAAAAGGGTATTGGTGGACCTGACTTTGCCGGAGACGCACAGGCCGCAGCAACCGCATTGCTAACCAAGTACCCTGACCTAAACGGTATCTGGGGTGTCTGGGACGTACCAGCAGAAGGCATCATGGCAGCCGCTCGTGAGGCCGGCCGTCTTGACCTAAAGATCGCAACCCAGGACCTAGGTACCAACGTTGCAATCCAGCTAGCCAAGAACGAGCTCATTGTTGGATTGGGCGCACAGCGTCCATCTGACCAGGGTGTAGCCGAGGCCCGCCTTGCTGCAGCAGCAGTCATTGGCAAGACCGGTCTGCCTAACTTCGTGGCTCTAGGCGCACTGCCTGTAACCCACGACAACGTGCTCGAAGCTTGGAAGACCGTCTACGGTGTAGACGCTCCAAAGTCGATCACCAGCGTTTACAAGAAGTAACAAAAAATCCGGAGGGCTGGGCGCCCGAACGCTCAGCCCTCCGGGCCACCCTCCATCGGGGTAATAACAAGTTTAGGTAAGGAAGAAAGTAACCATGAAACAGATCAACGTAGGCCTCATTGGTGGCGGATTTATGGGCAAAGCCCACTCCCTTGCCTATTCAGCAGTACCAATGTTCTTTTGGCCAACCGAAATCATGCCGGTCAAGCACACGGTTGCCGAGTTCACCGACAAACTGGCCCAGGATGCAGCAACCCGCTTTGGATTCGAAAACTCCACCAGCAACTGGAAGAGCATCATTGAGAACCCAGACATTGACCTGGTTGATATTGCCACCCCAAACAACTCCCACGCCGAGATTGCCATTGCTGCACTAGAGGCCGGCAAGCACGTTATCTGCGAGAAGCCTCTGGCCCGCACCGTTGAAGAAGCTGCGGCCATGTACGCTGCCGCCCGCAAGACCAAGTCAGTGCACATGGTTGCGTTCAACTACCGCCGCACTCCTGCGGTTGCGCTTGCAAAGCGATACATCGATGAGGGCGCAATTGGCCGCATCATAAACTTCCGTGCCACCTACCTTCAGGACTGGTCGGCCGATCCAAACTCCCCGCTCAGCTGGCGTTTCCAAAAGGATGTCGCTGGCTCGGGTGCCATCGGTGATATTTTGACTCACGTTCTAGACATGGCTCGCTACCTTGCCGGTGAGGTCACCGAGGTTTCGGCAATCACCAACCACATCATTACCGAGCGTCCGCTGCAGCAGTCGGGTGCCGACTCTCTAGGCAACTCAAAGGGCGGCTCTGACGCACCAAAGGGTCCGGTTGACGTTGAAGACGAGGTCATGTCGCTACTCAAGTTCGCCAGCGGCGCGATTGGCTCGGTTGAGGCAACCCGTAACGCCTGGGGCCGCAACAACTTCATCACTCTGGAGATTCACGGTAGTGAAGGTTCCATTTACTTCAACTACGAAAACCGCGATGAACTACAGGTGTGCTTCAAGTCTGACGAAGGCGACCGCCGCGGCTTCCGCACCGTTTACACCGGCCCTAACCACCCCAATGGCGCAAGCCTGTGGCCGATCCCTGCTCTGGGTATTGGTTACGGCGAAACCAAGATCATTGAGGCACACGACCTGTTCAAGGCAATTGCCGGTGAAGAAGAAGTTCGCCCAGACTTTGGCGACGGCTACCAGGTTGCACTCATTGACGACGCCATTGCCAAGTCGGCTAGCACCGGCCTTTGGACCAAGGTGCCTCAGCTAGACCGCACCACCGGAGAGGTCTCGGCCTAATGAACACCCAAACCCAAACTGCGGTTGAGATGCGAAGGATTGAAAAGTCCTTTGGCACCAACCCGGTTCTCAAGCAGGTTGACTTCTCGGTCAACGTGGGCGAGGTACACGCGCTGGCAGGTGAAAACGGAGCCGGTAAATCTACCCTCATGAAGATTCTGCAGGGCGTTTACCAAAAGGATGCCGGAGAGATTCTGGTTGCGGGTCAGGCGGTTGAAATCACCGATACCTTTGCCGCCCGCAAGGCTGGCATTGGCATGGTGTTTCAGGAGTTCTCGCTGATTCCAACCCTGACCGTGGCTCAGAACGTGTTCCTAACCCACGAGCCAACCAAGTTTGGGTTGATCAGTGATGCAACCGCCAGGGAGCAGACCGCAAAGCTTTTTGCGGACATGGGTGTTGAGGTAGACCCAACCCAGAGTGTGGAAAACCTTCCAACTGCTCTTTGGCAGCTCACCGAAATTGCAAAGGCCTTGGCCCAGAACGCCAAGGTTCTAATCATGGATGAACCGACCGCATCTTTGGCCAAGCACGAAGCCGAGGCGCTCTTTGCGCTAATCGAGCGACTCAAGGCCCGAGGCATTGCCATCATCTACATTTCTCACCGCATGGATGAGGTGTACCGAATCGCCGATCGCATCACCGTGCTTCGTGACGGCTCACGCGTGCTGACCGAACCGCTAACCGCGGTGACGCCGGCACAGATTGTCGAGGCCATCGTTGGTAGACAAGCCGCAGCGCACTTGGTTCACCAGGACCGTTCTGCCAACATTGGCAGCGATGTGGTGCTTGCGGTAGAAGACCTAAGGTCTGGAAGCAAGCTGCAGGGTGTTTCGTTCGCCGTCAAGCGTGGAGAGATTCTGGGACTTGCCGGCCTCATGGGCTCTGGTCGCACCGAGTTGGTAAACACCATTTTCGGCGTGGACAAAGTCACCTCGGGTTCGGTCAAGATCAACGGCAAGGCAGTGAACATTCGCTCGCCGCGCGAAGCCATTCAGAACGGAATCGCACTGATTCCAGAAGATCGTCGCGCCCAGGGCTTGGTGCTTGACCACCCGGTTACCGAAAACCTAACGCTGCCACTTCTTGACTCACTAAAGTCTGGCGGGCTGCTTTCGGCTCGCAGGATTTTGCAGCGGAGCCAAGAGATCATTCAGCAGTTCGCCATTAAGGCGGCGCATCCAAGCATTAGAGTTGGCGCACTTTCTGGTGGAAACCAGCAGAAGGTTGTCATTGGCAAGTGGCTTGGCACCGACCCAGAGATCCTCATGATGGACGAACCTACCGCCGGAGTGGACATTGGAACCAAGAGCGAAATTCTTGACCTGGTTCGCCAAATTGCCGACAGCGGTAAGTCAGTAATTCTCATTTCCTCTGAGCTACCCGAACTACTTTCGGTTTCCGACCGCATCCTTGTCCTAAGAGACGGCCAGGTTGCACAGGAGCTCAACCGCAATCAAATTCCAAACGAAGAATTCCTACAACTAGCTATTCAAGGAGCAGCATGAGCACCAAATCGACTTTCGCCCCAGCACTAGGCTTGCTCAAGCGTTTCGAGTGGCGACAAAACATCATCTACATCGGCTTTGTGGCCGTGTTCATTCTCTTTGCAATCACGCTTGGAGACTCCGGGTTCACCAACCCAAACAACCTGCTGAACATCTTTAGGCAGGTGGCCACCATCGCAATCATGGCAGTGGCAATGACCTACGTTATTGCAGCTGCCGAAATCGATCTGAGCATCGGTTCGGTTGCGGGTCTGGCATCGGTGGTCACCGCAATGACCATCAACAGCTTCGGTCTCGTACCCGGAATCCTGGCGGGTCTAGCGGTTGGAGCCGTAGCAGGTAGCATCAGCGGTGGACTGGTGGCGTGGCTAAAGGTGCCATCGTTCCTGGTGACCCTGGGCATGCTTGGTCTTGTTGTGGGTGTGGCCCGCTGGATCACCGCAGCTGCACCGGTTCCAATTGCCGACCAAACCTACATTGCCATCTTTGGTGGTGGCGAGTTCGGCCCAATCCCGGGTCTACTGGTCTGGGCCGCCCTTGCGGTAGCCGGTGGAGCGTTGGTCATGAACCGCACCAAGTTTGGTCGTCACGTTCGTGCTACCGGTGGAAACCTGGTTGCTGCCGGATACACCGGT
>JBJTMG010000049.1:0-3375 GCA_046063415.1 Micrococcales bacterium | reverse complement strand
GTGAGTGATGACGACATCGAGGTCCACCTTGCCCGAGGCAACCAGCTCGATTCCCAGCGGCCAAGTGTTGGCGTAGCGGAAGATGCCGGTCACGGTGATCTCTTTCCACTGGATGTAGCTCACGGGTAGTAGGACGTCGTCGGCACCCATACCCACCAAAACGGCGCGGCCGTTTGGCCCAACCGCCTTGATGCCGTTGTACACAGCACTGGCAACACCCGAGGCATCCACAAACACGTCAACATCCAGGCCGTTTAGGTCGGCGGTTGCCGCGTCTAGAGCGTGGGTGGCGCCGTGCTTGAGGGCAAACGTGCGGCGATCCTCAGCGACATCGGTGATGTAAATTTCGCTGGCCCCAAAGGCTCGCGCGGTTTGCGCCATGATCACGCCAATGGGCCCGGCACCCGCAATGAGCACGCGGGAACCCGTGGTGATGCCGGCCTTGCGAGCCGTGGCAATGGCCACCGAAAGCGGCTCGATCATGGCTGCCGCACCAAAGCTAACGTGGTCGGGAATCTGGTACGCAAAGTCGCTCTGAATGGTCACGTACTGGGCAAAAGCGCCGTGAATGGGAGGCGTTGCAAAGAACTCAATGTCCGGGCACAGGTTGTAGCGCCCGGCCTTGCACTGCGCGCAAACTCGGCAGGCGCGCTGCGGCTCAACGGCCACTCGCTGGCCAATGCGATCGGGCGAGACATCGCTGCCCACCGCCGTAATCACACCCGAGAGCTCGTGCCCAAGAATCAGGTCGTCCTCAACCACCATGTGCCCAATGGCGCCGTGCTTAAAGTAGTGCACGTCGCTTCCGCAAACCCCAACCGAGGCAACCTTGACCAACACCTGATCTGGCTCGGGCACCGGAATGGGCACCTGAGCGGTGTAAATCTTGCGCTCTTTAGACAGGTAGGTGGCCTGCATGGTTTGGGTCACGAGTTGCTCCTTTTACGCTGGGTCTAGCAGGCCGGCGGCCTGGCGGGCGGCACCGCGGGCAACATACTCGCCCGGCTCTGGCACCACAACCGGCACGCCAAAGACCTGCCCCGCAATGACCTGAACCGCGCGGTTGGCGGCCGCGCCACCAACCAACTGAATGCGCTTAATCTGCACGCCCGCCGCCGTGAGTTGGTGAAGACCGTAGTTGAGCCCGCCCAACATTCCCTCGATGGCCGCGCGAGCCAAGTTAGCCGGAGTGCCATTGGCCAGAGTCATGCCCTGAAGGGTGGCTGTGGCGTCCGGCAGATTCGGCGTGCGCTCACCCTCAAAGTACGGTGTGAGCCTAAGGCCGCCAGCACCCGGCTCGGCCTGCAGCGCAAGATCAGACAGCCGCGCGTGATCAACTCCAAGCAGGCCAGCCGCCCAGTCCAGAACCCGTGCCGCGTTGAGCGTGCAAACCAGCGGCAGATACTCGCCGTCACCCGCCGCAAAACCCGCAATGGTGCCCGAGGCATCTGCGGTGGCGGTTGGGGTTACGGCAAAGACCGTGCCGCTGGTTCCAAGCGAAACCACCGCGTCACCCGGCTGCAGCGCCAAACCGTAGGCGGCACCTGCGTTGTCACCAAAGCCAGCGCCAATCTTGCAACCCGGCATTCCAACAACCGAGTGAACCGACTCATTGATCTGCAGCACCTTAGGCAAAATCACCCGGTGCCCAATCACGTAGTCCAAGATCTGGTCAATGTACTCGCCAGTGTGCGAGTTGTAGTAACCGGTACCGCTGGCATCTGAGGCATCGGTGGTCAACTGACTCAGGTCTGGCCCAAGTGGCGAATCGCCCTCGGGTCCGTAACCCGCCAACCGCCAACTCAGCCAGTCGTGCGGCAGGCAAACCGCCGCAATCTTGGCCGCCAACTCGGGTTCGTGCTGTTTCACCCACAGCAGCTTGGTGCTGGTGAACGAGGCAACCGGCACCGAACCGGTCTGAGCTGCCAGCCAATCGGCACCAAAATGCTCAATCAGTTCCTGCGCCTGCGGGGCGCTGCGGGTGTCGTTCCAAAGCAGCGCATCGCGCACCACATTGCCAAACTCGTCAAGCGCCACCAAACCGTGCTGCTGCCCGCCAATGCTAATTGCACTTACGCCGGCCAGTCCGCCCGCTGCATCGATGGCCTCCTGCAGAGCCGCCCACCAATACCGAGGGTTCACGTGGGTGCCGTTGGGGTGGCTGGCTCTGCCCGAGCGAACCTCGTTGCCCGTGAACGGGTCAACCACTACAACCTTGCAGCTTTGGGTGCTGGAATCGACTCCCGCTACCAACATTCTTAGCGGGCTCCCATGAGGTGCTCAATGGCCAGCTGGTTCAACTCAACAAAGTTGAAGCCCTTGCCGTTGAAGTACTGGTCTGGGTTGAAGCTGCTGGCGTCGGCAGCACCACGAAGCTCGGCAACGCCCTCACCCGGGTTCAGGGTTGGCTGCTCAAGTTCGGCCACGCGGCTCGCGGCAAGCGCTGCCTTAACGGCTGGGTCGGCGGCAAACTTGGCTGCGCGCTCCTTAAGCAGCAGGTACATACGGATGTTGGCCGCAGCCGAAGCCCAGACCCCGTTGTAGTCCTCGGTGCGACTTGGCTTGTAGTCAAAGTGACGCGGACCGTTGTAGGTGCGGCCGCCCTCGGCCGAACCAAACTCCAGCAGGTGAACCAGGCTGAACGCGTTAATCAGGTCGCCGTGGCCAAACACCAGGTCCTGGTCAAACTTGATTCCGCGCTGACCGTTCAGGTCAATGTGGAACAGCTTGCCGGCATCAAGCGCCTGGGCGATTCCGGCGGTGAAGTTGAGTCCCGCCATTTGCTCGTGTCCGGTTTCTGGGTTCAAACCAACCATCTCTGGGTGGTCCAGGGTTTCAATAAAGCCAAGCGCGTGACCAACGGTCGGCAGCAGAATGTCGCCGCGTGGCTCGTTTGGCTTTGGTTCAATGGCGAACTTGATTCCGTAATCCTGATCAATCACGTACTCGCACAGCAGGTTCACGGCCTCGCGATAGCGAGCGGTAGCCGCCTGAACGTTCTTAGAGAAGTCGTATTCCGCACCCTCGCGGCCACCCCACATGACAAAGGTCTCGGCTCCAAGTTCGGCAGCCAGGTCAAGGTTACGAAGCACCTTGCGCAGGGCAAAGCGCCGAACATCGCGGTCATTGCTGGTGAATCCGCCATCCTTGAACACCGGGTGGCTGAACAGGTTGGTGGTGATCATGGGCATCTTGAGGCCGGTGCGGTCAAGCGCTGCCTTTAATTCATCGATTGCCTTGCGACGCTCCGCATCGGTGGCGTCAAACGCAAACAGGTCGTCGTCGTGCAGGGTCATGCCGTACGCGCCAATTTCGGCCAGCTTCTCTACCGCGGTAACCGCCGAGAGCGGTGCGCGGGTTGCGGCTCCAAACTGG
>JBJTMG010000048.1:0-34093 GCA_046063415.1 Micrococcales bacterium | reverse complement strand
GGCTTACCAGATTCCACTACACGACCCTTGTCGACAAACACCACTTGATCGGCTACCTCTTGGGCAAACCGAATTTCATGGGTAACGACAACCATGGTCCATCCCTGTTTTGCCAAATCACGCATAGTGCCCAGAACTTCTCCCACGAGCTCAACGTCTAGTGCGCTGGTCGGCTCGTCGAATAAAAGCACATCTGGCTCAATGGCCAAGGCTCTGGCAATTCCAACCCGTTGCTGCTGGCCTCCGGATAACTCGTGCGGGTAAGAGCTAGCCTTGTCGCTCAAACCCACCAGATCCAGAAGCTCAATTGCGCGCTTGTTTGCAAGTTCAGGCGCAACCCTCTTAGCTCTTACTAGACCGAGGGTCAGGTTCTCTAGGGCGGTGAGGTTAGCAAAGAGATTATTACCCTGGAACACCATGCCGCTGTGACCACGCAGCTCCGAAAGTTCCTTTTTTGTGTGGTGGGTGGCGTAATCGAGTTGGTAGTCACCGATTTTGACAACCCCCGATTCTGGAATCTCAAGCGCATTCAGTGAGCGCAGCAACGTGGTTTTGCCAGAGCCTGATGGCCCAATAATCACTGCAACAGAACCTCTTGGCACCTGAAGATCAACGGAGTCGAGAACGAGATTGCCTCCGAATGATTTGGTGAGCCCGGAAACGCTAATGAGTGGGTTCAATGCGCCACCTTCTTATCAAGCACTTTCTCTAGTCGAGTCTGACCAAAGGTGAGAGCTTGCGACACCACCCAGTAATAGATGGCTGCGAGCCCGTAGAGCAGAAAGAACTGGAAGGTTGGCGCGGCAAGCTCTTGGGCCTTGCGAATAATTTCGGTGACCAGGACTGCCGATGCCAACGAGGTGTCTTTTACCAGCGAAATCAAAGTATTGCTCAGAGGCGGCAAGGCAACCCTGGATGCTTGGGGAATGATCACCCAACGCAGAGCCTGGAAACGACTCAAACCCACCGTGGCTGCAGCTTCCCATTGACCCTTTGGAATCGAGTTGATGGCGGCCCGAATAATTTCGGCCGCGTAACCACCAACATTGAGTGAAAAAGCCGCAATGGCGCTGGGCCAAGGATCGAGCACGATTCCGAAACTGGGAAGCCCGTAAAAGATTATGAAGAGCTGAAGCAGAAGAGGTGTGCCACGAATTACCGAGACATAGGTGGCCGCCAAAAACCTCAGGATCTTGACACTAGAGATTCGGGCCAGTGCTACAACCAAGGCAATAGCCAGTCCCAGCACGAAACTTATTGCGGTAAGGGGAATGGTTCCAAGAATCATGCCCTCAAAAAGGGGCCAGAGCGATTCCTGTAAAAGCTGAAGAGAGGATGGCGTCATGAGCTACAGATCGCCATCCTCTCTTTACTGCTTACTTTTGGAAATCGACTACTTGGTTACGTCGGCTCCAAAGTACTTCTTGCTGATTTTGGCAATAGTGCCCTTAGCCAGAAGTGCATTTAGCGCCTTGGTGAAAGGTGCCGCGTACTTGCTGCCCTTGAGGAACACAATTGCCTGGCTGTCCTTTGACTCAAACTCAGCAGCGATTTTCAAGCCGGAGTTCTTGTTGTTCTTGATGTAGTCCAGCACAGCCAGCTTGTCGTTCAGAGTGACATCGACTCGACCCGCGGTCACCAAGGCGAGCGCTTCGGTAAAGCCCGGAACTACCTCGATTGACGCACCGAGCTTCTCGGCATCGGCGCGGAAGTTGCTGGTTGCGCTCTGGGCCGACTTTAGGCCACTGAGGTCAGCTAGCTTTGATACCTTGTTGCTGTCTGAGCGGGTCACCGCGACCTCGGTGGAAACGGTGTAAGGAGCGGTGAAGGTGTAGGTTGCCTTGCGCTTTTCGGTAATGGTCACCTGGTTTGCAATGGCGTCCCAACGCTTGGCATCTAGCCCGGCAAAGATGCCATCCCAAGTGGTTTTGACCCACTTGATCTTGTAACCGGCCTTGGCGGCGACTGCGTTGGCCACCTCAATGTCGTAACCGGTCAACTTGCCGTTTTCCACGTAGGAGAACGGCGCATAGGTTCCCTCGGTGGCAATAGTGATTGTCTTCTTGCTTGCGGCTACGGCTGGAGCTGCGGTAACTGCTCCGCCCAAGAGTGCGACCGAAGTGGCGATGGCGATTAGGGCTTTTGTTGCTTTACTCATTTGTTTGTTCTATTCCTTGGTTTCGTTTTTCATTCCCCGTGTTACTTCTTTGAAACCCGGATAAATGCTTTGGATGAACCAACCATACGAAACCACCCTGGGGTCAGGGTCTCGCATTACGGAATGTTTCTAGTCGCGCTTTACCTTGTTGCTGGTGTCTTGACCGGCAGCCTTTAGATCTTTGCGCAGCTCCTTTGGCAGGCTGAACTGTACGTCTTCTTCGGCTGTTGTCACGTTTCTGACGTCTCCATAACCCCTGCGCGCAAGGTCAACCAGCACTTCGTCAACCAGCTCTTCGGGGACCGATGCACCGGACGAAACACCAACGGTCTCAACCCCAATAAACCACTCGTCCTTTATTTCGCTGGCAAAGTCAACCCGGTGCGCGGCCTTGGCTCCAGCGTCCAAAGCAACCTCTACCAATCGCACAGTGTTGGACGAGTTCGCGGAACCCACCACGATAACCAAATCGGATTCTGCTCCGACCTTCTTGATTGCAACCTGACGGTTTTGCGTGGCATAGCAAATGTCATCGCTCGGCGGGTTTTGCAGGGTGGGGAGCTCCATTCGCAGACGATTCACCGTTTCCATGGTTTCGTCTACCGAGAGAGTCGTCTGAGACAGCCAGACCACCTTGTTTGGGTCACGTACCTTGGCCAGGTGCACGTGCTCGGGACCATCGATGAGTTGAACATGCTCGGGAGCCTCGCCGGCAGTGCCCTCGACCTCTTCGTGTCCCTCGTGACCAATTAGCAGAATGTCATAGTCTTCGGCGGCAAAACGCTGGACTTCGCGGTGGACCTTGGTGACTAGCGGACAGGTTGCATCGATGGTATTCAACCCTCGCTCCTGTGCGGCGGCCACTACCGCGGGCGAAACTCCGTGCGCGGAAAACACCAGAATCGAACCCGCGGGGACTTCGTCAACCTCTTCTACGAAGATTGCACCTCGGGTCTCTAGTGAGGCCACAACATGCTTGTTGTGAACGATCTGCTTGCGAACATAGACCGGAGCGCCGTAGTGGTCTAAGGCCTTCTCCACTGCGATTACCGCACGGTCGACACCGGCGCAGTAGCCGCGCGGTGATGCCAAAAGCACCTTCTTACCCGAGCCACTGGCAAAGTCGTTTTGTAGGTTCGCTTGGGTATCCTTATTGAAAGTCACCCCTCAATGATAAGCAAAGGGAATCAATGTCAGATTTAGGCACCTGGGGCGCAGCGGCAAACGCAGCGGCTGCCCAGCCTGAACCAGATTCCGGCATCGATGTCTCGCCAAAAAACTCCAGCGCGGACGCACCGTGGCCCGTGGCCAAACTAGCCGCCAAGCTGCGCGAATACATCGACCGTCTGGGGCACCTCTGGATCGAGGGTGAGGTTACCAAAATCAACCGCACCAACGCCGGCGTTTTCCTGTCGCTCAAGGACCTGACCAGCGACACCTCGGTTGACGTCAGCTGCTTCGCAGGTGGAAAAGTGCCGGCGGACACAAAACAGGGTGACCGCGTAATTGCCCTCATCAAGCCAACCTACTGGGCCAAGTCGGGCAAGCTTTCAATGCAAGCTTCTGAGATTCGCAAGGTTGGTCTTGGCGACCTGTTGGAGCGAATCGAAAAGCTTCGTGCCCAGTTAGCGGCCGAGGGGCTTACCCAGGTCAAGCAACCCCTCCCCTTTTTGCCAAACCTAATTGGCCTGGTAACTGGCAAAGATTCCGACGCCGAAAAAGACGTGCTGCAGAACGCAAAACTGCGATGGCCGGAGGTTCAGTTTCGCGTTATACACACGCCGGTGCAGGGGGCAACGGCGGCGCCAGCAATCATCGATGCAATAAAGACCCTTGATGCCGACCCGGCGGTCGACGTCATTATCGTTGCCCGCGGCGGCGGATCATTCATGGATCTGTTTGTCTTCAGCGACGAGGCTTTGGTAAGGGCGGCGGCGGCCACAACCAAACCGCTGGTGAGCGCCATTGGGCACGAAAACGATCGACCCGTCCTTGACGATGTCGCCGACTTGAGGGCGTCAACCCCCACCGATGCCGCCAAACGCGTGGTGCCGGATATTGTCGAGGAACGCGCCAAACTGCAGCAGTTGCGGGTCATGCTCCATGCCAGAGTTTCTAATCAGGTCAACAACCAGCTCGAGCTGATTTCACAAATTCGCAGTCGACCGATATTGGCGAACCCCTACACCTTCACGCAGCAACTAGCCACCGAGCTTGACCAGGTGGTGGCACGAGCCAGCCAGGCGTTAAACGTGTTGCTGGGTCAAGAGGCGTTGCGTCTTGACCACCTCAAGCAGCAGGTGCGAGCGCTGTCTCCGCAGGCCACCCTAGATCGTGGCTATGCCGTGGTCCGCGACTCTAAAGGCCAGGTGCTAACTGACTCGTCAAAGGTCAAGCCGGGCACCGGTATCAAAGTTCGAATCGCTAAGGGCGAGATTACGGCAACCACAACCTAAGTTAAGGTAGAAAAGATGACCTCGAAAGACACCTCTAAGCCAAACTCCGATGTAGCGGACCTCAGTTACGAGCAGGCCCGCGATCAACTTGTTGCCGTGGTGCAAAAGCTTGAGCAAGGAGCCGCAACGCTCGAAGAGTCGATGCTTCTGTGGGAGCGCGGCGAAGCACTTGCGACCCGGTGCGAAGAGTGGCTCACGGGAGCAAAAACCCGCCTTGACGCAGCCATCGCCGCCAAGAAAGAGAAGTCCTCGTAATGAGCGATGACGCAGCCGCAAAACGCCGCGCCAAACAAACACTCATAAACTTGCTGCTTTCGCTGGCGGCGACCTCGGCAATTGTTCTGGCTCTGGTTCTTGCGGTTCCTCGGAGCGACACAAACCTGATAAAGCCAGTTGACTATGTTTCGGTAGCGCAATCAGCCGCAACCAGTTCGGGCAAACCGGTATTGGTGCCAGAACTCCTGGGGCAAGACTGGTGGAGCAACTCTGCTCGTTGGAATAACTCGTCAGTAGATGGAGTCGCCAACTGGTATGTGGGATTTGTAGGGCCAAAAAACCAGTACCTTGGGCTAACCCAGGCCTTTGATTCGAACCCAACCTGGATGGCCCTAAAACTGGGACAAACCGAGTTCACCGGCAAAACCACCATTGGCGGACTCGTCTGGGAAATCTACCAAAACCCTGAAGTCAGCTCACCGCCAAAGACCATGGATTACGTAATGGTGACCAATCAGGGAGCGGACCAGATTTTCATTTACGGAACCGCATCAAAGACGGAATTCAGGCAGTTTGCCCAACTGGTTCAAGCGCAGATTGCGAAGATTTACCAGTGAGCGAGGTCACTCGCCCTAATACGCCTCAACTGGCCTGGGAGGCCATCGTAGACGGAAACCGCCGATTTGTAACTGGAGCGCTAGCTCACCCGCGGCAGGATATCGACAGGCGTGAAGCGTTAGCCGCAAAACAGGCGCCGTTCGCTGCCCTATTTGGTTGTGCCGACTCCAGGCTTTCGGCCGAAATCATTTTTGATGTTGGCCTTGGAGACCTGTTCGTGGTGCGAAATGCCGGTCAGGTGATTGCCGAGACAATTCTTGGCTCGCTTGAATACAGCGTTGAGGTGTTGGGAGTTTCGCTGATTCTGGTGCTTGGTCACGATGAATGTGGTGCCATTAGAGCCACTATTGATTCCACCGAGGGCAAGGCAAAATCCAACGGCAAGTTCATAGCCGATCTGGTTTCACGAATCGAGCCAACGGTTCGCACAGCGCACCAGGCTGGCAAGTTTGCCATCGATGAAATCACCGAACTTCACGTTCAGGACACAATAAACGAAATGCTCACTCGCTCGCAGGTGATTTCCGAAGCCGTCAAGGCGGGTAAATTAGCTGTTGTGGGCGCCAACTACAAGTTGGTTGAAGGCGATATCCACCCGCTGGTCATGGTTGGCCAGATTCACTGAATTTTGAAAGGTTTCCTCATGGAAT
The DNA here is from genome assembly GCA_046063415.1 of Micrococcales bacterium. GTDB lineage: Bacteria > Actinomycetota > Actinomycetes > Actinomycetales > Microbacteriaceae > Rhodoluna. The sequence continues at coordinate 27,995 of JBJTMG010000048.1, read as the reverse complement.
TCCGCATTGAACACGACACCATGGGCGAGGTCAAAGTACCGATCAACGCCCTTTACCGTGCCCAGACTCAGCGCGCAGTTGAGAACTTCCCAATCAGCGGAACCACCCTGGAGCGAGCACACATTGCAGCCCTGGCTCAGATCAAGAAGTCCGCAGCCCAGGCCAACGCTGCTCTGGGAGTTATTCAGCAGGAAATGGCTCAGGCCATTGCTAAGGCTGCCGATGCCGTGATTGCTGGAAACCACGATGGCGAGTTCCCGGTGGACATCTTCCAGACCGGTTCCGGAACCTCGTCAAACATGAACATGAACGAGGTGCTGGCCACCCTGGCCACCCAGATCCTTGGCGCTTCGGTTCACCCAAATGACCACATCAACGCGTCGCAGTCTTCCAACGATGTCTTCCCTACTTCGGTTCACGTAGCGGTCACCTCGGCGCTAATCAACGACCTGCTGCCAGCGCTTGACTACCTGGCCAAGTCGCTTGAGGAAAAGGCCGTTCTTTGGAAGTCGGTAGTTAAGGCCGGACGCACCCACCTTATGGATGCCACTCCGGTTACCTTGGGTCAAGAGTTTGGTGGCTACGCCGCCCAGATTCGATACGCAATTGAGCGCGTGCAGGCCACCATTGGTCGCGTTGCCGAAGTTCCGCTGGGTGGAACCGCGGTTGGAACGGGAATCAACACACCAAAGGGATTCCCACAGCAGGTTATCGCTCTGCTGGCTGCCGAAACTGGGCTTCCAATCACCGAGGCTCGCGATCACTTTGAGGCTCAGGGCGCAAGAGACGCCCTGGTAGAGGCTTCCGGAGCGCTTCGCGTGCTTGCCGTGAGCCTAACCAAGATCAACAATGACCTTCGCTGGATGGGCTCGGGGCCAAATGCGGGAATCGCCGAGCTTCACATTCCAGACCTGCAGCCAGGATCTTCAATCATGCCCGGCAAGGTAAACCCTGTGATTCCTGAGGCAGTCATGATGGTCTGCGCTCGAGTCATTGGAAACGATGCCACCACGGCCTGGGCCGGAGCTAGCGGAAACTTTGAGCTCAACGTGGCCATTCCGGTAATGGGTAATGCACTGCTCGAGTCGATTCGCCTTCTCTCAAACTCAATGCGTTTGCTGGCCGACAAGACAATTAAGGGCCTTGAGGTTAATGAAGCCCGCGCACGTGCGCTTGCCGAGTCGAGTCCGTCTATTGTCACACCGCTGAACAAGTACATTGGCTACGAGGCCGCGGCCAAGATTGCCAAGCACGCGGTAGCGCAGGGCATCACTGTTCGCGAGGCAACCGTGGCACTTGGCTACGTGGACGGCGTAAAACTCACCGAGGAGCAGCTAGACAAAGCGCTTGATGTGCTGTCTATGACAAGCCCTGGCCTGTAAAAACCCAGGTCGAGGAGCCAATCAGGCCAAGCAGTAAATAGGGTCCCAGCGCAATGCTGGACCCTATTTTTGTTTTTCGGGTAACCAGAAGCCAGAGCACAACGATGGTTGACAGTGCCAGTGACACTAAAAACGCAAGCACTACACCCTGCACGCCCCACCAGCCAAGGGCCAGTGCAATGGCTGTGAACAACTTGACGTCTCCCATGCCCAAACCGGCAAAACGATGTGCCAGCAGGCAGAAACCGAAGCCAGCTGCTGCAACCAGAACCGCAAATCCCAATCGCACTATGGACTCCCCCATGAGTAGCGAGGCTAACTGCCCCACCAACGTAATTGGAAAAGCGGGCAAAACCAACCGGTTCGGCAGACGATGCTGTTTGATATCGATCCGGGCGAGGGGCCAAGCCACGCTTACCAGGTAAACCAGCCCCAGAAACGCGGGAATTGAGGACATCGGTGTCTGAAAAATAGGGAAATCGGCCATTCGCCCAAACTATTAGACGACTTGCTGGTCTGGGATTTGGTTTTACACAGCGTCGCCGACGCGGTCCCACACCTTAGCCATGATGATCCACTTGCCGTTTATTAGCCCAATATTCAGATAGTCCTGCATGAGGCCACCAAACATTTGCAGCTGCACTTTTAGAAGTGCCTGGTTCGGCGAAAGTTGGTCAAAGAACAGAACTGAATCGGCGCGAACATTTCCAAGATCCCTAGGCGAGGTGCGGCCCAGCATCTGCTCCTTGTAAACCTGGTGGCTGCGAACCGAGAGCTCGCCGTTCTGCGATGAATACAGTGCCGACCCCTGGTGAAACACCTTGTCGAACAGCGACATGTCCTGAGACCACATGAGTTCAAAGTAGTTGTCAACAAACTCTTTGATGCCAGCGTCGGAAATTTCCACCAAGTCAGTTCTAGTCATGGCCCGAGTCTAGCGAGTCGAAGCGGCTAGGCGTCCAAAAGGTCGGTGACCAGCGCGGCAATAGCCGAGCGTTCCGAACGAGTCAGCGTGATGTGACCAAAGATCGAGTGACCCTTTAGCGTCTCAATCACCGAGGCGATGCCATCGTAGCGGCCAACTCGAAGGTTATCTCGCTGAGCAACATCGTGCGTCAGTACCACCCGCGAATTTTGCCCAATTCTAGAAAGCACGGTCAGTAAAACGTTGCGTTCCAACGACTGTGCCTCGTCGACAATGACAAAAGCGTCGTGGAGTGAGCGACCGCGAATGTGGGTAAGTGGCAGAACCTCAAGAATGCCGCGGTCCTGAACGTGCTCGAGTACCTCTTTGGAAACCAGTGGTTGAAGGGTGTCGAACACCGCCTGACCCCAGGGGTTCATCTTTTCGGATTCGGAACCCGGAAGGTAGCCAAGCTCTTGCCCGCCAACCGCGTAAATGGGCCGGAACACCATGATTTTCTTCTGCTGGCGTCGCTCCAAGACAGATTCAAGCGCGGCACACAAAGCAAGGGCGGATTTTCCGGTTCCTGCACGACCACCCAGAGAAATAATGCCGATTTCGGGATCTAGCAGCATGTCAATGGCAAGCCGTTGTTCTGCCGAACGCCCGTGAACTCCAAAGACATCGCGGTCTCCGCGAACCAACCTGACCTGCTTTTCAGGCGTCACCCGACCAAGCGCTGAACCGCGAGCCGAGGTGATTACAAGCCCGGTGTTGGTTGCCAAATTCTTGACCTCGGGAAGGTCAATCACCTCGGTGTCGTAAAGGTCGGACATTTGGTCGGCGTTAAGGGCCACTTCGGCCATGCCGGTCCAACCAACTTCCCGCGCTAACTCGTGCCGGTACTCCTCGGCCGCCATGCCAAGAGCCGCGGCCTTGACACGCATGGGAAGGTCCTTGGAAACCACGGTCACCTCAAAGCCTTCACCCGCCAGATTGAAGGCGCAGGCCAGGATACGGGAATCGTTATCGCCCAACTGGAACCCGGTTGGTAAAACCGACTGATTGATGTGATTCAGTTCAACACGAAGTGTGCCGCCGTCACCAACCGCAATAGGAAAGTCCAAACGCTCGTGCTCTTGGCGCAGGTCATCGAGGTTACGAAGCGCCTGCCTAGCAAAGTACCCAATCTCAGGATCGTGGCGCTTCTTCTCGAGCTCATTGATGACAATGATTGGAATTACCACTTCGTGTTCGGCAAACCTGAACATGGCGCGTGGATCAGATAACAGCACCGATGTGTCCAAGACAAATGTTCTTACCGAAGTAGCGGCCTTGGCACCTCCCTGTGGCTTGCTCGAGGTTTTTGACGAAGCAGTTTCCTTGGCCACGGTAGCTCCTTTGTTCGGGCTTATCGTGAGAATACGCCCGCCGAGGAACTAATTTGCAACCCGACACGCCAGTGCGCAGGGGTTGGTAATGAAGCGTTAATCTACGAGCCGAAACGGCGATGGCGCGATTGAAAAGCTCGTAGCGCGCGAAGGAAATCTACCTTGCGGAAATCTGGCCACATGGCCTCTTCAAAGTAAAGCTCACTGCTGGCGCTTTGCCAAAGCAAGAAGCCGCTGAGGCGTTGTTCGCCCGAGGTTCTTATGATCAGATCGGGGTCGGGCTGGCCACCGGTGTAAAGGTGCTCGCTGATCAGGTCTGGGTCTAGCAGCTCGGCCAACTCATCGATGCTGGTCCCCTGGTCTGCGTGAGACTTGAGAATCGAACGCATTGCGTCTGCGATTTCCTTGCGCCCGCCATACCCAACGGCGAGATTCACATGGGTGCAGTCAAGGTCAGCGGTTTCGGCCTGAACTTTATCTAGTGTTGCCAAAAGCCCTGCGGGCAGCAGGTCGCGATCGGCCATTAGGTGAAGGCGCCAGTTACGTCTACGGGCCATTTCTTTAGCCAACTCTTCAATGATGCTGAGCAGGTCTTTGAGCTCATCGGGGTTGCGGTTCTTGAGGTTGTCTGTGCTCAGCAGGTACAGCGTCACCACCGGTACGCCAATCTCGTCACACCACCCAAGGAAATCAAAGATTTTTTGAGCGCCAGCGATGTGGCCGCTTTTAGGCTTGGAAAGATTTTTAGACTTCGCCCAACGGCGATTGCCATCGAGCATGACCGCAACGTGCCTGGGCAACCCAGCTGGATCTAGCGCACGCTCTAGGCGTCGCTCGTACAGCTTGTAAATCAGGTTGCGCACAACCAAAACCCTACCAAGTTCAAGGGGGTGCTGGTCCGTGTCAGGCTTAGGCTGGTTGCATGAGCAATCAAACTTCAGATCAGGGAAGTATCCTGCCAATCTCGGATTTTGACGAACCAGTTTCAAAATCCACCGATGACCGACCAAGCTGGCGAGGTTGGCTGCACGCTGGAGCCCTCCCGGTGGTTGTCGCTGGCGGTATCGTGCTCATTGTGTTGGCACATGGCGTTCCGGCCAAAATTACTGCCGCAGTTTTCTTCTTGTGCTCGTTCCTACTTTTCGGAAATTCGGCTCTCTATCATCGCTTCAACTGGAAGCCCAAGACCAAGTTGGTTCTGAAGCGAATTGATCACGCAAACATTTTTCTTCTCATCGCCGGAAGCTACACCCCAATAACCTGGCTGGCTCTGCCACAGCAACAGGCTCTCATGCTGCTTTCAATTGTTTGGGGAATCGCTTTGCTGGGCATTGGTTTTAGGGTCTTTTGGATCCACGCGCCGCGCTGGCTCTACACGCCTATTTACGTGGGCATGGGATGGGTTGCACTGGTTTACGTGGCCGACTTCATGCGCGCCAACGCCCCCATGATGATCCTGATTTTGGCTGGTGGACTTTGCTACACCCTTGGAGCCGTGGTCTATGGAACTAAGTGGCCAAACCCCAGCCCAAAGAACTTTGGCTTTCACGAAATCTTCCACGCCTTCACGGTCGTAGCGTTCCTTTGCCACTGGACGGGAATCCTGCTTATTTCGCTGAACCCAATTCCCGGCTCGTTCGGAGCGTAGCACCCAAAACAACTAAGTCGCCTCGGGTTTTTTTGGCGGGGTACTAGTCGCGCTTGGGTTTTGCGGGAGGTGCTGGCCGCTTCGGTTTTGCCGGGGCTCCATCAGCGATGTCGGCAGCCTTCGCCTTTGCGCCTGGCTCTTGTGCCGCAGTCTCCTGCGCAAGCTTCTCTTGAATCTCGGCACGGTATCGCACTCTGCGCACACGACGAACCATGTCAAAGATGATGAGAATCGCGCCGGCGGCTACAAAGAAAATGGCCAAGAATCCGGGGATTCCTGGGCTGTAGAAAGTGTTAGCCGGGTCGGTGGTTGGAGTTGGAGTTGCAGCCAAAAACTGGGTCACGAATTTCATGTAATAAGTATGACAACCTAATCTTGAATGGTGAGCACATCCAATCTTCTTGAGGCAAGGTACGGCAGGTCCCGCCGCGCCGCGCAAGACCGAAGGTTGGTAATAGTTGCCGGTTCTCTGTTTCTGGTTGGCGGGCTCATTTGGATTTCAAACGCCGTCTTTTTCGCGCCTCCCAAAGTGACCGCTGTGGTAGTTGGATTCAGGCAGTCCAACGGTCAAGCAACGGTCAAGTTTCAGGTGACGAAACCCGCCGATCGAACTGCCACCTGTGGGGTTGGAGTCCAGAACGCCGCATCCATGAATGTTGGTTTCAAGCAGGTTGAAGTCCCCGCGGGTCTGGGAATCACTCAACTTGAGACGACACTGCGGACCACCGAAACCGCCACTTCAGGTGTGGTGGATATCTGCAGGCTCAACTAGACTTTTTTCAGACCCGCCCAGCGCTACCGCTGGGCACTTATTTTTGTCGGAGTCAACCTTGTCTGAGAACAAAGAAACCTGGCTTACCCAGGACGCCTATGACCGCCTTGCGAGCGAGTTGGAATACCTGCTGACCGTGGCTCGCCACGACATTGCCAGGAAGATTCAAGAGGCCCGCGAAGAAGGCGACCTCAAGGAAAACGGTGGTTACCACGCAGCCAAAGAGGAACAGGGAACCATTGAGTCGCGCATTGACCGGCTCGAAAACATCCTGGCCAATGCGGTAGTTGGAGAGGCCCCCAAGTCGCACGGAGTGGTTGAGCAGGGCGTAATTGTCAAGGTTCTGCTCAGGGGCAGCGAGAGCGAGTTTTTGCTTGGTAGCCAGGAGATTGCCGCCGGAACCGACATTGATGTTTACTCACCCGACAGCCCAATTGGCAAAGCCATTATGGGGCTCAAAATCGGTGAAGAAACCAGCTTCTTTGCGCCCAATGGAAGGGCCGTTGAGGTCAAGGTCCTAGAGGTTAGAAACTTCAGCCTCTAGTTAGTCAACGCGGGCTTCGTTGAGCTTTGGCTTTAGGCCGGCATCCTTGAGGGCTTGAAGCACCTGCAGACGGTGTTCGTGTCCCCCGGTCTCAACGGATACGTTCAGCTCAACCGCACTAATGTGCATCTCGTTTCCCTTGCGGGTGTGCAGCACCTCAATGACGTTGCCGCCAACGCTACTGATCGCTTCTGCGGTGCGAACCAGCTGACCAGGGCGGTCCGGAAGCATGACAGAAATATTGGTGTAACGCTCGGTTGCGGCTAGGCCGTACTGAATCACCTTCTGCATAAGCAGTGGGTCGATGTTTCCACCCGAGAGCACCGCCACGGTCTTGCCTTTTGGCTTGACTTTTCCAGCGAGCAAGGCAGCCACTGCCACCGCTCCAGCCGGTTCAACCACCAGTTTGGCTCGCTCCAGAAGCATGAGCAATCCCTTGGCAATTTCGTTCTCAGTGACGGTGACAACCTTGTCAATGTGCTTTGAGATGAGCTCAAATGGCAGTTTGCCCGGTTTAGAAACCGCAATGCCATCGGCGATGGTTGGCTGAGTCTGAACTTCAACTAACTGACCGGCTTTTAGGCTCGGTGGGTAGGCAGCCGCGTTTTCAGACTGCACACCAATGATTCGGATTTTGCGTCCGGCTGCTGCGGCCTTCAGTTTCGCGGCAACGGAAACTCCCGCAGCCAAACCGCCACCACCAATGGCGACAATGATTGTCTCGACATCGGGAAGCTCTTCGAGGATCTCGAGCGCTACGGTGCCCTGCCCGGTGATGACATCGATGTTGTCAAACGGCGGGATAAATACCGCGCCGGATTCCTTGGCCCACTCCTGGCTGGCTTTTAGGGCCTCGGCGAAGGTTGCACCAACCAAGACGACCTCGGCCCCGTAACCAAGGGTTGCCTGAACCTTAGGAAGCGATGCGCCAATTGGCATGAAGATTGTGGCCTTGATTCCAAGGCGCTCTGCGGCGAGCGCCACTCCTTGAGCGTGGTTTCCGGCACTTGCTGCCACTACTCCCCGTTTGCGCTCATCGGGGGTCAGTTTTGACATTCGGTTGAATGCGCCACGAACCTTGTAGGCGCCAGTGCGCTGCAGGTTCTCTGCCTTCAAGTAGACAGGTGATTTGAGTTCGTCCGATAGATAGTTGCTGAATAGAAGCGGGGTTTCAATGGCAACCTGGCTCACATTTTCACGCGCTGCTTCGAACTGGGCAAGAGTCGGAACTTGCACTGCAGCGGCGTTTGCCATGGTTTTCCTCGATTCATTTCTATGCTGTAAGAAGTCTAGTTTGCCCAAGGAGTGCAGTTGATTGAGCTAAGCCTTGCCGAAGCGCGAATGCTTGCGCTCAGCGGCCTTGGATTACGCGGTGGTTTGAGTGTTGGAAAACCCACTCCCCTAGATGTGGTGAATCGCCTTGGGCTTTTGCAAATCGACTCGGTTAATGTTTTTGAACGAGCCCACTTCATGCCAGTTTTCAGCCGCATTGGGTCTTTCGATAAGGCCGCATTTGGGGCCTTTGACCAGCCCAGCCCAGGAACTACCCCGCAGCTGATTGAGTACTGGGCTCACGAGGCATCGCTGATTCGTCTTGAAGACCTACCCCTGTACAAGTGGCGCATGGATGGCGCCCGGGCATCTGATAAGAGTTGGGCACAGTTTGGGCGTGAGAACCAGCCGCTGCTGGAGTGGATCAAGGCGGAGATTAGAACTCGAGGTCCGCTCACCGTAAACCAAATTGAACATGACCGAAACGTTCGAAAAGGCACCTGGTGGGGCTGGAGTGATGTTAAGACCGCACTTGAGTGGCTGTTCATGATTGGCGAACTAACAAGTGCGGGAAGGCAGAATTTCAACCGACGGTACGCCTTGCCAGAACAGATTTGGCCCAGCGGATTATTCGATGCCATGGACAGTGTGGACAACGATGTATCCAAGAAGACCTTGCTTGGTCGGGCTGCAGATGTTTTTGCGGTCGCAACGGCGAAGGATCTGGCCGATTACCCACGCCTAGGAAGAAGCACCATTGGCAAGCTCATGCGAGAGCTGGTTGAAGACGGAACACTAACGCCCGCCAGGGTTGAGGGCTGGGCCGAAACCGCCTACCTCTCGAAGCGCGCTCTGGCCGAGCTTGAGGTTGCGCCACCGGGTACAAACCCAACCACTTTTATGAGCCCATTTGACCCTGCAGTTTGGTTCAGAGAGCGTGCTCAACGGCTATTTGACTTTGAGTACAAGATTGAGATTTACACGCCAAAGGAAAAACGCAAATACGGTTACTACACGCTTCCGGTGCTTCACAACCGTCGAATTGTAGGAAGAGTCGATCTCAAGAGTGACCGCCAAAATAAGGCACTGTTGGTCCAGTCCGCGTGGGCCGAACCATGGCTGACAGATAGCCAGATCGCGAGTGCGGCTAAAGGACTGGTCAGACCCCTGCTTGACGCGCAGAAATGGCAAGGGCTCGACCGCATTTCGGTCGAGCCCGTAGGGACCATGTCGCAGGCCCTGGCCAAGGAGTTTGCCTCGCGCTAGAACTTACTTCCCATGGTACGAAGGCGCTCAATGCGCTTCTGCAGTGGTGGGTGAGTAGAGAACATGCGCTCGGTGAAACCAGGCTTGTTTGGGTCCGCGATGTACATGTGTGCCATGGATGCACTCTTTCGACGCAGCGGACGCCCGTACTGACCCAGTTTGTTAAGTGCACTCGCCAGGCCATCGGGGTATCTGGTGATTTCGGCACCCGAGGCATCCGCAAGATACTCGCGCTGGCGTGAAACAGCAGCCGAAACCAAGGGCCCAATTAGCCAAGCGATGATGCTGGCTGCGATTCCAACGAGAATCAGAACCGCACCAAGCCCATTGTCGCGTCGGTCGCGGTCGCCGCTTGAGAAAAATGCCATACGAATGGCAAAGTCCGCAATGACCCCAATTGCCGAGACCAAACCGAAAACTATCGTGGTGACTCGAATGTCATAGTTCTTTACGTGGCTCATCTCGTGAGCCATGACACCCTCGAGCTCCTGATCATCCATGATTTCTAGCAATCCGGTGGTGGCAGCAACGATGGCGTGTTGAGGATCCCTGCCCGTAGCAAACGCGTTTGGCGCTGGGTCGTTGATTATGTAGACCCTGGGCATTGGCATGCCTTCGGTGATTGCCAAATTCTCAACTGTGCGCCAAAGCCTTGGGTTGTCCGATTTCTGAATCTCGACGGCTCCGCTCATGGCTACTGCCAGGGCACTAGCGGCAAAGTACTGAATCAGTGTGTAAACCAGAATGAATCCGATAGCAAAAACCGAGACCGTGTAGTCGCCACCGCTGGCGTAACCCCACCACACGGCAATGCCGGTTAGCAGGGCTACGAAGAACCCAATGATGACTACGGTGTTTCGCTTATTGGCTGCAATAGCCGAATACATTTAGAACTGCACCTGCGGTGGCTCTTGAATGGCTGCCGACAAAGCAACCTCAAAGAACTCGCGCTTTGCAAAGCCAAGTCCGCGAGCAAAGAGGTTGGCAGGGAACTGCAAGATCTTGGTGTTCAGTTCTCGGACGCCACCGTTATAAAAGCGACGCGCTGCCATGATCTTGTCTTCGGTGTCGGTTAGTTCTGACTGCAGGGCCAAGAAGTTCTGATTTGCCTGAAGCTGAGGGTAAGCCTCAGCAACCGCAAACAGGCTTTTCATGGCTCCGGCAAAATCGCCCTCGGCCTTGGCCGCCTCATTTGGCGAAGCAAGTGCAGCAGGTGAAATGGTTGCGGCACGAGCACGGGTGACATTGTCAAAGACCTGTGCCTCGTGGGTTGCATAGCCCTTGACCGTGGCGATTAAGTTTGGGATCAGGTCAGCGCGGCGCTTGAGCTGCACGGTAATGTCGCTCCAGGCTTCGTCGACTCGGACATTGAGCGTCACCAGGCCGTTGTAGGTTGCCCACAGCCAAATACCAATGATTGCAGCGACTACCGCGACTGCTATGCCAATAAAGGTGGCGTCCATTTTGTCTCCTCTGAGGCGGGTATCCAAGCCACTCTGGCTGGGATTATGCCTTGCTTCTAATGCTAAACAAAGCCGCCCGCATTCCAAGCGGTACTCAGGAAACTCCCAGCAAAGCGATTTTTTCACGAAACATTCCAGTGCCTAGAATCTTCAATGAGGAGGGGGATGAAAGTGCAGCAAATGAAGCAGAAGTCATTGCTGGCCTTGGTTGTGCTGGCTCTGGTGGGAGCTTGGTGCCTACCAATGGTTGGCAGCACGGTGGGCCTAGCCTTCAAAATGCAGAGTCAAGGCACCCTGTCCCCGACATACTCTGGCCTCGTTGCTTCCGGTTGGCTGGTAAACATGCTTGGACTTGGCGTTTTTGGCTGGATCAGCGACCGCGAATTACGCAAAACCGGCTCCCGTACCAAACTGCTCTTGCTTTCGGCACTGACCTTGATCCCAAGCGGCTTCGCTTTCAGCGGAGTCTCAACAGAAACCGACTTAGTAGTCACCTGGCTTTTGTATCAGGTACCTTCTTCCGCACTCATCGCCGTAACCATGGCAATTGCGGGGGACAAACTTGAAAACAGGACATTCGGAGTTGCCTCAGGCCTTATCGGTGCCAGTCCAACTCTGGGCCTTCTTTTGGGTTTGATAGCCAGCACCACCTTAGGTGCAAACGACTTTGCCTTATTTTCAGTTCCAGCCCTAGCGGCGGTTGTGCTTTCCATTCCGCTTGCCACTTACTATCCCACTTATGCCCAATCCAAAGGACAACCACAAGAAACCCCATCCTCAGGTGAAAAAAGGTACACGCTGGGGCAGTTGGTGGCAGCCGTGGCTGCAACGGGTACCGCCGCCGCAACCATGCAGATCTATCCGATAACTTACGTGACACTCATTTTGAAAGAGTCGTCCGATTGGCTGGCTAATCAGGGTGAGATCTTCATTATTGTTGCCTCAGTCTGTTCGTTGACTGGAAATCTGTTAGCGGGCTCAATCATTAAGTCGCTTCGTGAAGCAAAAATAGCGTTTGCCTTTGGTGCCATTGTGCAGACCCTTGGCCTACTCTTGCTGTGCACACCAGAGGCCTCGAATCTATATGCGGTGGCGTATTCCATTGGCGGCCTTGGAATAGGCGCAAGCCTTGGCTCGAGCATTTCGCTTGCATTGTTTAGTTTTGGAAGACGGCACAACATAGGTCGAAGCCTGGGCGTAATTAACGCCGCGCTCACTCTTCCTTACATCTTGATTCCTGGCCTGGCAGGCACCTTGTTTGCCGAGACCGCAAACGGACTCCTGGGGTTGTTTCTTTGCACCGCGGTTATTTCGTTAGCGTCAGTCCCGATCTTGTATCTGAAGCAAGCAAACGCAGAAGCTCAGAAGCCCTAGCACTCCACCACGTTTACCGCCAGGCCACCCATCGATGTCTCCTTGTACTTGGCTGACATATCCAAGCCGGTCTGTCGCATGGTTTCAATGACAGTGTCGAGCGAAATTTTGTGACTGCCATCGCCCATGAGTGCAAGTCGCGTGGCTGCAACAGCTGTTCCTGCCGCAATAGCGTTTCGCTCAATGCAAGGAAGCTGTACAAACCCGCCAACCGGGTCACAGGTGAGGCCAAGGTTGTGTTCCATTGCAATCTCCGCGGCGTTTTCAACCTGTTTTGGAGTTCCACCAAGAACGGCGGTGAGTCCTGCCGCGGCCATTGAGCAAGCCGATCCCACTTCGCCTTGACAACCGGCTTCTGCCCCCGAGATTGATGCGTTGCGTTTATAAAGCAAACCAATTGACCCAGCTGTGAGTAGGTAGTCTCGTTCGATGCTCCGGTCTGAGATGCCGTGAAAAGTGCGTGCGTAATAGCCAACCGCGGGAATGATGCCAGCCGCGCCGTTGGTTGGTGCGGTGACCACTCTCATGCCGGCCGCGTTCTCCTCGTTCACGGCTATTGCGTAAGCCTGAAGCCACTCTGCAGACAGGTCATGTGCCAGCGATGTTGGGGACTCGGCCATTTGGCGCAGCCGCCTAGCCATGCCCGCAGCTCTGCGGTTTACCGCCAGATAGCCGGGAAGCACTCCGTCGCTTGCCAACCCAGATTCAACGCAGGCTTTCATGGCGGCCCAGGTGGCTTGCAACTGAGCGTCAACGGCAGTCTCGCCGCGCAGAGCCAACTCGTTTTGCCAAGCGAGCTGAGCAATGCTCTGTCCGGTAGTGGAGCAGAGTTCCATGAGCTGGCTGCTGGATTCAAAATCAAATGGCACGTCTGGCAGAGGCTGAGTCACGCTTGCTTGAGAAGCGCTGGCGTGGTCGGCTTGTTCAACGAACCCGCCACCAACGGAAAAGTAGGTTTGATCGGCAAGGGTTTGCCCCGAGACATCGATGGCCAAAAGGCGCATGCCGTTGGAGTGGTGGGCCAGCCGGGTACGAGGTTCGTAAATAAGGTCGGCCTTGGCAAAAGGAATCTCCTTGCCAAGAAGGTGGACTCGGCCGGCATCGATGGCTGCGTTAAAGGCTCCAAGCACCTCTATAGGGTTGCAGCCTTCGGGAGTGCTACCTGCCAGACCCGCAACAATGGCGTTGTCGGTTCCGTGACCGGCACCGGTTGCACCCAGCGATCCGTAGAGCCAAATGCGAATACCCGCAACGTCTTTAATCTGACCGGACTCTTGTAGAAGCGATGCAAACATGGCTGCCGCGCGCATTGGACCCACGGTGTGCGAGCTAGATGGGCCAATACCAATTGTGAAAAGGTTTAAGGCACTCAGGTATGCCATTTAGTTCTCCAAACGGTGTGATGGGCCGGCACCTTTTCGGCACCGGCCCACCAACATTTGACTAGTTTCCTAGCGGCTTATTTGCCGTGACCGTCAACCGCGTACTGCTCCTCGGGAGAAAGCACTAGGTTGTGTCGACCGACAAGTGCGAATAGCAAGAGCATCACAACATAGACAGCGATGATCGCGTAGATAGCTGGCAGGAATACCGGGTTGATCAGGAATCCCACAAACGAGATTGCCGAAATCACCGCTGCGATGACCGCACCGTTCATTCCCCATGGCGACTTGTATGGACGCTCTAGGTTCGGGAACTTGCGGCGAAGCAAAATGAACGAAACCATCTGCATCAGGTAGGCCAGCATGGCTCCCCATACCGCAATGTTCAGAACGATTGCTCCAGCAACCGAGCCGGCACCACCCAGGGCGTCAACTGCAACCAGCGCGGCGAAACCAATGACTCCGCCAACGATAAGTGCTAGCCAAGGGGTCTTGTTCTTGCCGGTAAGCGACAGCACCTTTGGATAGTAACCGGCACGCGACAGCGAGTACATGTTGCGACCGTAGGCGAACATGATTCCCTGAAGTGAGGCGAGCAATCCGATGAGGGCAAAAATACCCAGGACTGCGGCCCAACCGTCGCCAACCATGACGCGGAAACCGTCTAGCAGTGGCTCACCGGCGGCTCCGGCCTTGTCAGCACCCAGAAGAGCGGTGTTTAGGAACAGCACAAGTAGACCAAGAACGATCAGGGTTCCACGGGCCCAGAAACCAGCCTTTGGAATGTCACGCGATGGGTCGTGAGCTTCCTCGGCGGCCAGTGGAAGTTCCTCAATACCCAGGAAGAACCAAACACCAAACGGAATGGCAAACAGAATGCCAAGGACACCGTTTGGCAAGAAGCTGCTGCTACCAAATGCGTCTGGGTTGACAGCAATGTTGTTTAGCGATCCCCAGTCGAGCTTGCCCGAGAAAAGCGCCATGACCGAGAAGATCAACAAGATGGCAATGGACATGATTGAAACCACGATTGCGAACTTGAATGAGATGTGCGAGCCCGCCGAGTTGAGCAAGATAAACGCAACATAGAGCACGATCCACCAGATCCAGGCATCCATGTGGAAGCCCAGCAGAGCCGTGGTCACGCCGTCGGCATAGGCTGCCGAGAAGTAGACGATCACGGCTGTGGTTGCTACGTACTCAATGGTTTCGGCGAGTCCGGTGATGAATCCGCCCCAGGGGCCCATGGCCTTGCGAGCGAAAGAGTAAGCGCCGCCCGAGTGAGGCATGGCCGCAGCCATTTCACCAATCGAGAACATCATTCCGTAGTACATGAGTACCAAGATTGCGAAGGCTACGAAGAGACCGCCAAAACCACCTGCGGCAACTCCAAAGTTCCAACCGGAGAAGTCTCCGGAAATAACCGCTGCAACCGCAAGACCCCAAAGGCCCCAGATACCGGCAGAGCGTTTTAGTTCACGTTTCTCAAAATAACTACTGTCTTTGGTGGAATAGCTGACACCAGAGACTTTGACTTTGTCACTAGACATGCTGTGGATTCCTATCCGCGGGGGCCGTCTTGTTTTGAGACGACTCACGACTCTGTGAAATGGCTGGTAAGTCTGACTCTAGGGGTATAAAAGATGCCAATGTCAACCATTAGGGATTGTTTATCTAATCTTTATTTTTGGCTCCGTTTTGAAAATGTGCCTAAATCGTGGCTTAAAAGTTGTCAAAGTGAACCAAAGCGTGTGGCATAGTGTTTTCTAAAGGTTGAAAAACCAACCTCAACGTGGAGGACACAATGTCAAACCAAACCGGTTACCTAACTCTTGATCAACTAACTAGCGCCGTTGCAGAAAAACTGGTGGACACGGTTATCGTGGCTTTCACCGACATGCAGGGCAGACTCGTGGGCAAGCGAGTTGCCGCGCGACTCTTTCTCGAAGACATCGCAGCTCACGGAGCAGAATGCTGCAACTACCTACTGGCCGTTGATGTTGAGAACAACACCGTAGACGGCTACCAGATCTCGTCCTGGGAGCGCGGCTACAGCGACATGGTTATGGTTCCGGACATGAAAACCCTGCGTTGGGCGCCGTGGCTACCCGGAAGCGTTCTGGTCACCGCCGACCTCACCACCACCGACAACGTGCCGATCAGTCAGTCACCGCGAGCGATCCTCAAGGCTCAAATGGATCGCCTGGCTGCCAAGAACCTGGTTCCCTACGTTGGCACCGAGCTAGAGTTCATTGTTTTTGACGAAACCTTTAGAGACGCCTGGGCCAAGGGCTACAAGAACCTCAAGCCATCAACCGACTACAACGTTGACTACGATCTGCTGGCCTCCACTCGCGTTGAGCCGATGCTGCGTGAAATCCGCAACAACATGGATGACGCCGGCATGTACTGCGAGGGCGTAAAGGGCGAGTGCAACTTGGGCCAGCAAGAAATCGCCTTCAGGTACGACACCGCGCTGGTCACCTGCGACAACCACTCCATTTACAAGAGCGGCGCCAAGATGATCGCCGACAAGTGGGGCAAGAGCCTAACCTTCATGGCCAAATACAACGAGCGCGAAGGCAACAGTTGCCACATTCACATTTCTCTTCGCAGCGATGATGGCGCCGCCGTTTTCGCAGACAAAGCCGACCCTCAGGGCATGAGCAAAATGTTCCGCCACTTCTTGGCTGGCCAAATAGCAGCGATGCGCGAGTTCACCCTGTTCTTTGCGCCAAACATCAACAGCTACAAGCGCTACGTTGCGGGCAGCTTTGCGCCAACCGCCGTGGCCTGGGGCATGGACAACCGCACCGTTAGCCTGCGCGTTGTTGGCCACGGACACGGCATGCGCGTGGAGCACCGTGTGCCGGGCGGCGACGTAAACCAGTACTTGGCCGTGGCCGCGCTAATCGCCGCCGGCCTACACGGAATTGAAAACGAACTTGAGCTCGAGGACATGACCCTGGGTAACGGTTACGAGGCGCCAAAGCCTCACGTACCGGCAACCCTTCGCGAGGCCATGGAGCTATTCGACAACAGCAAACTGGCTCGGGCCGCGTTTGGCGACGACGTCGTAGACCACTACGTGAACAACGCCAAGACCGAACTTCACGCCTACGAATCAGCAGTTACTGACTGGGAGCGGGTGCGTGGCTTTGAGCGCCTCTAAACCCCTGATTGGCTTAACCACCTACCGCCAGCGCTCACAGACCGGAATTTGGGACTGCGAGGCCTCGTTTCTGCCGACTACCTACATTGATGCCATCAATCACGCCGGCGGAATCGCGGTACTGCTCCCCCCTCAACCCATTCGCCCGGGCGATGCCGAGAACATCTTGGCCTCGCTAGACGGACTCCTGGTGTGCGGCGGCCGAGACGTGAACCCCGAACTCTACGGACAGGAGCCAGGCGAAGCCACCGACGAACCAGACCTGCTCAGAGATGCGCTTGAAGATCAACTGTTGAGCGCAGCCATCGAGGCCAACGTGCCGTTCCTGGGCATTTGTCGCGGACTGCAAATTCTGAACGTCAACCGCGGCGGCAGCCTCATTCAGCATCTGCCAGACGTGGTTGGAAGCAATAAGTATCAGCTGGGTAATGGCATTTTTAGCATGGCTCCGATTCAGATTGAACCGGGCACGCAGCTGGCACAGGTTCTAAACGGGAAGCAATTGGTTGATGGCGCTCTTTACCACCACCAGGCGGTTGACCAGGTTGGCCAGGGCCTCAAAGTGACCGCAAAAACCGCGGAAAACGTTATTGAAGCCGTTGAGTTAGAAGGTGTCGACTTTGGCCTGGCCGTTCAGTGGCACCCAGAGCAAACCCTAGAAGACCTCTCGATTTTCACGGCACTCATTGATGCCGCCACGAAACACAGGAGCACTAAATGAGCTACACGCTAATAAACCCCGCAACCGAAGCCCCAATGGAGACCATTGAGCACTTGAGCGTTGAGGAAACCGACCTGGCCATAGCTCGCGCAAAGGTTGCACAGCGTGCCTGGGCCAAACTGGCACCGGCAGACCGCGCCAAAGCGCTTCGCGATTTCGCCCAGGCGGTTGATGCCGACGTGGAAAACCTTGCCCAGCTCGAGGTTCGCAACTCGGGCCACCCCATTGAGCAGGCTCGTTGGGAGGCCAACCACGTTCGCAACGTGCTCGAGTACTACTCGGCGGCGCCAGAGCGACTCTTTGGTAAGCAGATCCCCGTGGCCGGCGGCATCGATGTCACCTTCAACGAGCCCCTGGGTGTGGTTGGCGTTATTACCCCTTGGAACTACCCCATGACCATTGCCAGCTGGGGATTCGCCCCGGCTCTGGCCGCTGGTAACGCAGTGGTTTTGAAGCCTGCGGAGTGGACTCCCCTGACCTCGATTCGCCTTGGACAGCTGGCTCTTGAAGCTGGTCTACCCGAGGGCCTGCTGCAGGTATTGCCAGGTTCCGGCTCGGTGGTGGGAAACCGCTTTGTCACGCACCCAGACGTGCGCAAAGTAGTTTTCACCGGCTCCACCGCGGTTGGCAAAACAATCATGCGCGGGGCTGCCGACCAGATCAAGCGAATCACCCTTGAGCTGGGCGGAAAGAGCGCCAACATTGTCTTTGCAGATGCCGATGTTGAAAAGGCTGCCGCAACCGCGCCTTACTCGGTATTCGAAAATGCCGGACAGGACTGCTGCGCCCGCAGCCGCATCTTGGTTCAGCGGAGCGTACTAGACAAGTTCATGGCGGCCTTTGAACCCGCGGTCAAGGGTGTCAAGGTTGGCGATCCAACGCTGAGCAGCACCGAGGTAGGGCCACTTGTGAGCAAGAAGCACTTCGATAGCGTTTCGTCGTTCCTAGACGGCGCCGACGTTGCCTTCCGCGGCTCTGCTCCAGAGGGCCCGGGTTACTTCTTTGCCCCAACCGTGGTAATGGCCAAGAATGCCCAGGACCGTTGCTTCACCGATGAGATCTTTGGCCCCATGGTCACCGTCCTACCGTTTGATACCGAAGAGGAAGCTCTGGAGCTGGCAAACGGAACCGAATACGGGCTATCGGGCTCCATCTGGACTCGCGATGTGGGCAGAGCCATTCGCATCGCTCGCGGTGTGGAGAGCGGAAACCTGAGCGTCAACTCGCACTCATCGGTGCGTTACAACACCCCGTTCGGAGGCTTCAAGCAGAGCGGACTTGGACGTGAACTTGGCCCGGATGCA
This sequence comes from Micrococcales bacterium, assembly GCA_046063415.1. Taxonomy (GTDB): domain Bacteria; phylum Actinomycetota; class Actinomycetes; order Actinomycetales; family Microbacteriaceae; genus Rhodoluna. Next base: position 9,400 of record JBJTMG010000048.1, on the reverse strand, counting down.
CCGCTGCACTTCACCGAAGAGAAGAACGTCTTCATTCCAAACGACTAGTCACAAAAACCAGGCAACAACTTTTAGCGCAACAACCGACAGGAGAAACAAATGAGCATCGAGAAGATCGACCTAACCCAGCGCCTAGCCGGCAAGGTCGCCGTAATCACCGGAGGTGGAAGCGGCATTGGCCTGGCTACCGCACGTCGATTCGCTGCCGAGGGGGCAAAAGTTGTCATTGGCGACATGGACCCCAAGGCCGGCGAGGCTGCTGCCGCAGAGGTTGGTGGCGCTTTCATCCAGGTGAATGTTGCCGACGAAGACCAGGTGAACAACCTGTTCGACCAGACCGCCAAAATGTTTGGTTCCGTCGACATTGCTTTCAACAATGCGGGAATCTCTCCAGCCGACGACGACAGCATCGAAACCACCGAACTGCCTGCCTGGCAGAAAGTTCAGGACGTCAACCTTAAGAGCGTCTACCTGTGCTGCCGCGCGGCCCTTAGGCACATGACCAAGCAGGGTTCGGGCTCCATTATCAACACCGCTTCGTTTGTTGCGGTCATGGGCTCGGCAACCAGCCAGATCAGCTACACCGCTTCAAAGGGTGGCGTGCTTGCAATGAGTCGTGAACTTGGTGTGCAGTTTGCCCGTCAAGGAATCCGCGTCAACGCGCTATGCCCTGGCCCCGTGAACACTCCCCTACTGCAGGAGCTATTCGCAAAAGACCCCGAGCGTGCGCAGCGTCGCCTTGTGCACATTCCAATTGGTCGATTTGCAAAGCCAGAAGAACTTGCAGCAGCGGTTGCCTTCTTGGCCAGCGATGACTCCTCGTTCATTACCGGCTCTACCTTCCTGGTAGACGGCGGTATCTCGGGCGCTTACGTAACTCCACTGGACTAAGTAACCCAGATGACCGATTCGTTCGTAGACGTCTCCGCCGAGGAGCCAACGGGTGAGAGCGCCCAGACGTTAGTAACGTCTAACCTGCTTCTCACCCGAATCAGCGGCGGAAACGCCTACGAGCAAACCGTGGAGCGCCTGCTGCAAACCATTCGCCTGGGACTGGCACACCCCGGCGATCGGCTGCCCGCGGAGCGCGAACTGGCCCTGATGCTAGATGTATCGCGCGACACAGTTCGCGATGCCACGGCATCGCTAGCCGACTCGGGATACCTGAGCATTCGAAGGGGCCGGTACGGGGGCACCTTCGTGGCCGACGACCTGCCATCGGGGCCTGTTGTAATCGGCCGCGACGGAGAAATCCTGAGCCGGCAAAGTTTCACCCAAAACGAAATCCGCGACGTTCTGGTTCTGCGCGAGGTGCTGGAGACTGGCTCCGCGTACATGGCAGCGCGCGCCGAACTGGGCAGCGAATCTCGCGATGCCCTGTGGAAGGCGCACCACGAAACATCCATGGCTGACTCCGTGGACTACCGCAGACTAGACAGCCGCCTGCACCTGCTGATTGCGGAACTATCCGGAAGCGAAACGCTGGTAAATCAAATAGCCATGTCCCGCATGAAAGTAAATGAGCTTCTCAACGAGATTCCTTTGCTGCCGCCAAACATTGCACACTCGAACCAGCAGCACGAAGAAATCGTCATGGCCATTCTCACCGGCCAGCCCGATCAAGCCCTAGAGGCAATGCGCAGCCACTTGGAAGGCAGCGCATCCCTACTGCGAGGCTTCCTAGGCTAAGCAACCAAAAACCAGAAAGACACGCAATGAAAACCGCACTTCACCAGACCCACCTAGACCTGGGCGCAAGCTTCACCGACTTTGGCGGTTGGGACATGCCCATTCGCTACAGCAACGAACTGGCCGAGCACGCAGCGGTTAGAACCAGTGCAGGTCTCTTTGACATTAGCCACATGGCCGAGATTTTTGTTTCTGGAGCAGATGCGGGAGCCTTTCTGGACCACGCGCTGGTCAACCCTTCTAGCGCAATTGCGGTTGGTCGAGCCAAGTACTCGCTGATTTGCGCTCCCGACGGAGGAGCAATCGACGACCTCATTGTTTACCGCTTGGGCGAGGCAGAGTTTCTTGTTGTTGCCAACGCTGGTAACCGCCACAACGTGGTTGCTGCGCTTAAGGAACGCACCGATGGCTTCGCAGCACTCGAAATCGCAGACCAGAGTGACGAGTGGGCGCTGCTGGCCATTCAGGGGCCAAAGGCCGTTGGCATTCTGCAGCAGGTTTGCAGTGCGCCTTTGGCCGAGCAGAAGTACTACTCGATTCAGTCGGGAAACATTGACGGCGTTGACGTATACCTTTGCCGCACCGGCTACACCGGCGAAGACGGCTTTGAGATCCTCACTCCAGTGGCCAAAGCCGAGCAGATCTGGAATCTGCTCATGCAAACCGGTGGCTCTGACCTGCTGCCTTGCGGACTAGCAAGCCGAGACACCTTGCGACTTGAAGCGGGCATGCCGCTGTACGGGCAGGAGCTCGACCGCCAACACACCCCGCACGAGGCGGGACTTGGGCGATCGGTTGTGCTTGAGCGCGAGGGCAACGGCACGTTCGTGGGTCAAGATGCGCTCAGACTGGCTGCCGATTCATCGGTGCCAACCATGTTTGGTAGGCCAAAGCAAGCCCTGGTTGGCCTGCGTGGAGAAGGCCGTCGCGCCGCCCGCCATGGATACGAGGTCTTTCTTCCGGGGCAGGAAAACCCAATTGGCGTAGTCACGAGCGGTGCATTGAGCCCCACTCTTGGTTACCCAGTTGCCATGGCGTACCTGACTGTGCAGAATCCGCCACTTGAGCACGGAACCGTGCTCGAAGTGGATATTCGGGGCAACCGCCAGGAGTTTCAGGTTTGCCAAATGCCTTTCTATAAGCGGGCAAAATAGAAGTATCCGCAACTAAAAAAGACGAAGTAAAAAACGAAGCCAAAAGACCAAAAAGAAAGCAGAACCAATGTCCAACCCAACCAATCTGAAGTACAGCAAAGAGCACGAGTGGGTACTTGTCGATGGCGACATTGCCACCGTTGGCATTACTTCCTACGCAGCAAACGCACTGGGCGAGGTTGTCTACCTTGACCTGCCAAAAGTTGGAAGTACCACCACTTACATGAAGGTTTGTGGAGAAATTGAGTCGACCAAGTCTGTTAGCGAACTCTACTCTCCGCTCTCGGGTGAGGTTATTGAGGTCAACGCCGACTTGGTGAACAACCCTGGCGCAATCAACGACGATCCGTTCGGCGCAGGATGGCTAATTAAGGTTCGCTTCGCGGAACTTCCTGAGCTACTCAGCTCGGCAGAGTACGACGCACTGGTTGGCGAGGCCTAGAACCAAATGACCCAGGTCTATAGCGACTTTCAGTCAAGGCACATTGGAACCAACTCACAAGAGCAGCAGTTCATGCTCAAGTCGCTGGGATTCGACTCCCTTGGCGCACTCATGCAGGCTGCGGTTCCCCAGTCAATTCAGTTTCACGGAATTGGCTCGCTCCCTCAGGCGGTCTCCGAAGACGAGGCTCTTGCCAAACTGCGGACAATGGCTGGCAAGAACCGAATAACCCAGAGCTTCATTGGCCTTGGCTACTACGGCACCTTTACCCCCGGAGTCATCAAGCGCAACATACTAGAGAACCCAAGTTGGTACACGGCCTACACCCCCTACCAGCCTGAGATCAGCCAGGGTCGCCTCGAGGCTCTAATCAACTTCCAGACCATGGTCACCGATCTGACCGGCATGAAAACAGCAAATGCGTCGATGCTGGACGAAAGCACCGCCGCGGTTGAGTCCATGATGATCGCCCGCCGTGCCAGCGACAGCGAGTCACAGGTTTTCCTGGTCGACATCGATGTCCTGCCTCAAACTAAAGCGTTGCTAGAACACCGTGCCGAGCCTCTGGATATAAAGATTGCTTACTTTGACGCTGCGCTAGGAGCCCAAGCCGTGGCGGCTGCTGGCCCTCACTTTGGTGTGTTGGTTCAGTATCCCGGTGCATCGGGACGTCTAGCGAACCTGACCCCGATCTTTGCTGCAACCCACGAGGTTGGCGGAGTTGCGGTTGCAGCCGCAGACCTGCTCTCACTGACGCTACTCACCCCTCCAGGTGAGGCTGGCGCCGATGTGGTCTGCGGAACCACCCAGCGCTTTGGCGTGCCAATGGCTTTTGGTGGACCTCACGCTGGCTACCTATCGGTGCGCGAGGGGCTAGAGCGATCAATGCCGGGACGCCTTGTAGGACTGAGCGTTGACGCCGATGGCAGCCCCGCTTACCGATTGACGCTGCAGACTCGCGAACAGCACATTCGCCGCGAGAAGGCAACCTCGAACATCTGTACCGCGCAGGTGCTGCTTGCAGTAATGGCGGGCATGTACGCGGTCTACCACGGACCCGCCGGGCTACGCCACATTGCCGAGGGCGTGCACATTAAGGCCGTCGCAATCGCAGAGGCACTGGAGGCCGCCGGCTTCAGCCTAGCCTCGGGCGACTTCTTTGACACCGTTCAGGTTTCGGGAGTGAATGCCGCAGAGGTATACGCGGCGGCTCGGGCCAACGGCCAGACCATCCGTGTTGTTGACGACTCGACCGTTAGCGTTGCTGTGGACGAGACCACCAAGTGGGCCGACCTTGAGCTGTTGGCTGGCGCATTTGGAGCCAAGCTCCCCGTCGCCAAGCTTTTCGCAAGCAACCACCGGCTAGCGGGGCTGCAGCGCACCAGCGAGTACCTGACCCACCCGGTCTTCAACTCGCACCACAGCGAGACTGCAATGTTGCGATACATCAAGCGTTTGGCCGACTACGACTACGCGCTTGACCGCGGCATGATTCCGCTTGGCAGCTGCACCATGAAACTAAACTCGACCACCGAAATGGAGGCCGTAACCTGGCCCGAATTCGCAGGATTGCACCCGTTTGCACCTGCCGAAGACACCCAGGGGTACCTTGAGTTGATCAACGAGCTGACCGGTTGGTTGGCAGACATCACGGGTTACGATGCGGTGTCACTGCAGCCCAACGCCGGAAGCCAGGGCGAGCTTGCGGGCCTCATGGCCATTCGCGGGTACCACCTGAGCCGCGGCGACAACCAGCGCACTATCTGCCTGATTCCATCGAGCGCTCACGGAACCAATGCGGCCTCGGCCGTGCTAGCCGGCATGCAGGTTGTGGTTGTAGCCTGCGACACCGATGGCAACGTGGATGTAGCCGACCTTAAAGCCAAGATTGCCGAACACGCAGACACTCTCTCGGCGCTCATGGTGACCTACCCATCTACGCACGGCGTTTACGAGGCGACCATCGTGGAAATCTGCGAACTGGTGCACAACGCGGGTGGTCAGGTCTACATTGACGGCGCTAACACCAACGCAGTGGTGGGCTACGCCAAGTTTGGTAAGTTCGGCGGCGATGTCTCGCACCTGAACCTGCACAAGACTTTCTGTATCCCTCACGGTGGCGGCGGTCCCGGGGTTGGTCCGGTGGCGGCGCGAGCTCACCTGGCGCCGTTCCTGCCGGGTCACGCCATGGCTCAGGGCGAGGTTCCAAACTATGGTCCGGTTAGCGCCGCTCCATATGGAAGCCCAAGCATTCTGCCAATCAGCTGGGCCTACATTTACATGATGGGCAGCCAGGGGCTTCAGGATGCCACTGCTTCGGCAGTGCTGGCGGCAAACTACGTGGCCAGCCGACTGAGCGATGCCTACCCGCTGCTTTACACGGGCCAGGATGGCCTGGTGGCGCACGAGTGCATCATTGACATTCGTCAGCTGAAAGACTCAACTGGAATCTCGGTTGATGACATTGCCAAACGACTGATTGACTACGGTTTCCACGCCCCAACCATGAGTTTCCCAGTTGCTGGCACACTCATGATTGAGCCAACGGAATCGGAGCCGTTTGAAGAGCTGGAACGATTTATTGATGCCATGCTTGCCATTCGTGCCGAGATTGACCAGGTGGTAAAAGGGGTCTGGCCAGCCGATGACAACCCGCTGAAGAACGCACCTCACACCGCTCGCATTATTGCGGGCGAGTGGAATCACGCGTACTCGCGCGAAGTTGCGGTCTACCCGGTTGAAGGCCAGCACCGCAACAAGTACTGGGCTCCCGTTAGGCGAATCGATTCGGCTTACGGAGACCGAAACCTGGTCTGCACCTGCCCACCGATTGAGGCGTTTGCCTAGTCTGTGATTAGTTGTGGAAGGCGGCGTCGATTAGTCGGCGTCGCCTTCTTCAATTGGGCAGCACAGCAGCAGAATCGATTCGGGGCTGTGGTTGAATCGCTCATCGTAGATTTCTAGGTCGTAGCCGTCGCGCCAGGTCAGCCCGCTCTGGGGTAGCCAGCGCTTGTAGAAGTATTCGTTGGTTGCTGCTAGATCTGCCACCGACCCAACGTGCTCACAAATGGCGTACCGTCCAGCGGGAATTACAAGTGTCTTTAGTGGCCCAAGTTCAGTTGGTACTTCTTGAACACTTGCGCCCGCAAAATACGACATTTCTCCAGGCTCCCCGGTGGGTTTTTTAGCGTGGCCCATGGCGCCAACCATTGAGGTGGCCTCGATTCCTTGGAGCTCAGCCAATTGGCCAAAGAACCGGTTCCACAGCGGTGGAATGATGTCCATTGCATTGGATTCTGGGTAGAGATTGCTTATGAAGTCCGCCCCAAGGCCAATGAGAGTTAGCTCTGGAAGATCTTGCACGTAAGTCTTGGGCTGGGTCATGCTGGCAAGTCTACCCGCGGAGAAAACAGGTGTTGGCGAGCACCTCCGAGCCGAAAAGGCTCTGCGGCCGGCCAAAATAATAACCCCATTTTGGACAGCCGCTCCCCCAGGTTTTTGTCGGCACAAACCGGCTCGGAGGGCTCACCTTTGAGTGTCCAAGTGACCACCGATATTTTCGGAGCATCGTGCCCGAACCTAGCCGATTATTAGACGGTTATTGGCCGTCTAGCAAACGACTAAATGTCGGTGGCCGCGCTTAGAGTTTGGGTCGGTGCAGAAAGTCAGTCTTCTAAGGTCTGATTATGGGGCCTGCGCCAAGGGGGCCATTCGAATGGGGTTTAACATTTCACAGCAATATGAAGAGTTGGTGCTGAGTTCATTTTTCACAGCTCGGACACCAGACGACCTGTGCGCCGCTCTGATCTACTCTCAGGCTGCTTTGCCACATGCCATTGCGTCCACAATTGTGGTGGTCGGGCGAGACGGCAAAGCTGTTTGGTACGGAGCTCAGGGAATCGTTAGCGAGCACCTTTTGCACCAATCGGACCTTCGAATTGCCCAGGACAGTCACTTGGTTAAGGTGCTCAAAGACCTTAAGCCGGCATGGTCAAGTTGTGATGAATCCCCCATCACTGCTGCGTTTATCAGGGCTGTCACCAACGGTGAGACCACCCACTGCATTTGCATGCCAATACAAACCACAAACAGTGTCAAGGCATTAGCACTTATCGCGGTCAAGGACGCAGATCGAACCTCACCTCCGCCCGTGTCCGCGTTTGTGGCCACGCTTACTTCCATGATTTTCAACTATTGGCACGACTGCAACAGCTCTGGCGGTGCCAAGGCATTCAGCGACAAAGCGGTTGCAATGACAGATCGCCAAGCCGAAATCGCGGCCATGGTGTCTCGCGGTTTCACCAATCAAGATATTGCCAACCAGCTTCACCTGAGCTTAGGTACGGTCAAGGTTGAGGTCTCCAAGTTGTTGCGCAAGTTCAACGCGGCAACCCGCGAGGAGCTGCGAAATGCTTTGGTGAAGCACTAGGCCCGAACCGCGCCCTGCCCAGCCCGCACCCGAAATTGCGGGCTAGCCCGGCAGGGGCCCGAGCGCAGTTGCTTGCAGACCACAGACGGAAATGAAAAAACCAACCGCTCGGGTTGGTTTTTTCATTTGTGCCCCTGGTCGGACTCGAACCGACACTGAAACGATTTTAAGTCGTCTTCCTCTGCCATTGGGATACAGGGGCGTGCGGTCATCGATGCCTGAAAACGACAACGGTGACCAATGCGAAAAGGCGCCCCGGTGGGAGCGCCCTTCGCGTAAATCTACCTAGTTCTTAGGTCGAGACGCGAAGGTCTCGAACTGTAAACGCGGTTCCTTGACTGCGTTGATGCCAACCACGTCGCGACGAGCCAAGAAGTTCCAGACCCAGCCGCTGAAAACGCGGAACTTGCGCTCGAACATTGGCATTGCAAGGCCGTGGTAGCCGCGGTGCATGAACCAGGCTAGAACGCCCTTAATGGCAAGCTTGCGCCACTGGTAAACGCCAACGCCAATTCCAAGACCGGCAACCGCACCCAGGTTCTTGTGGAAGTAGTCAACAACGCCTTCGCCACGGATGTCGGCAACGATGTTCTTGGCAAGTAACTTGGCCTGACGAACCGCGTGCTGAGCGTTTGGAACGCAGAAGCCGCCAACGCCACCACCCGATAGGTCTGGAACGGCCGAAACGTCGCCGGCGGTCCAAGCACCAGCAATGGCCTCTTCACCGTTGACAATGCGCAGGCTAGGAAGTGCGGTGATGCGGCCGCGGTCATCTAGCGGGAAGTCGGTGTTTCGAACTACTGGGTTTGCCATGACGCCGGCGGTCCAGACGATCAGGTCCGACTCGAAAGACTCACCGGTGGAAAGCTCAACCTTGCCACCAACAGCGCTCTGCAGCTGGGTGTTCAGGTGAATCTTGGCGCCGCGGGCATCGAGGTTGTCAATGACCCACTCGCTGGTAGGAAGCGAAACCTCGGGCATGATGCGACCCATGGCCTCGATCAGGTGGAACTTGACGTCGTCAAAAGAAAGGGTTGGGTAGTAACGCAGCAGGTAGCTTGCAAGCGAGCGCATTTCTGCGAAGGCTTCGATACCGGCAAAACCGCCACCGACAACAACAAAGGTGAGTAGGCGGTCGCGAGCTGCACCAGCAGGCAGGTTAGCCGCCTTGTCAAAGTTAGCCAGAATGCGGTTGCGAACCTCAACGGCCTCTTCAATGTTCTTTAGGCCAATTGCAACATCGGCAACGCCTGGAATTGGGAAGGTACGGCTAACAGCACCAGCGGTCATAACGATCTGGTCGTACTTGAACTCGTATGGCGCAAGTCCTGGAACCTCGATGGTTGCAGTCTTGGTTGCGTGGTTAACCTTGGTTACCTTGCCGGTAACAACGTTGGTCTTCTTTAGGTGCTGACGGTGCGAAACGATAGCGTGACGCGCCTCAATCGAACCTGCAGCAACTTCTGGAAGGAATGGCTGGTAGGTCATGTATGGAAGCGGGTCAACAAGAGTGACTTCTGCTTCGCCCTTTGAAAGGTGCTTCTCTAGCTTTTTAGCGGTGTAGAAACCGGCGTAACCGCCACCGACGATAAGGATTTTAGGCATGGGTAATACTTTAGTCGCTTTCACATACGCACTTGGCGGGGTTCCAAGTGCAGGCTTCGAGTGCTAGATCCCCGATTGGGT
>JBJTMG010000047.1:0-2654 GCA_046063415.1 Micrococcales bacterium | reverse complement strand
GCTGAGGCCAATACCTAAAGCAACCGCACTCAAACACTTAGCAGTAAACCCTGGCTTAGGGTGGACACATGCTAACCGCAGGGGTTGATCTTGCCGCCGAACCGGCCGGTACCGCGCTCGCCGTGATTCATTGGGCCGAGGGCGCGGCTACCCTGATTGACCTGATGGTCGGCATGCGTGATGAGCAGATCATCGATGCCACCACCAAAGTTTCTAAGTTGGGAATCGACTGCGCACTGGGGTGGCCGGCAGGGTTCGTCTCGTTTTTGAAGACCTATTCGGCGGACTCGGTTGGCGCAGACCTAGGAACAATCGACGGTGGCTTGGATTGGCGGCGGACCATGGCGTACCGGCAAACCGACCGGCACGTGCGCCAGGTCACGGGTCGCTGGCCACTGAGTGTTTCAACCGATCGCCTTGGCATGACTGCGCTGCGTTGCGCGGGTTTGCTTTCGAAGCTTCAGCACGCCGGGGTCCCAATTGATAGGTCCGGAGCCGGCAAGGTAGTTGAGGTTTACCCTGGGGCGGCGCTGCGGCTCTGGGAGTTTGAGACCAAGGGATATCGACAGTCGGCCCAGATCAGGGAATCTCTGGTAGCCGCCCTTCTAAGAAAAGCACCGTGGCTTGGGCTGGGCGATTTTGCAGGACTCATGATTGATTCTTGCGATGCGTTTGACGCCGTGGTTGCGGCACTTAGTGCGCGAGCGGTAACCGTGGGGCAATACTTGGCACCAACAGAGCAAGATCTACCGCTTGCGAAAATAGAGGGGTGGGTTGCCTTGCCAACCGGCACCCTGAATCAACTAGCTAAGGACGACTAATGGATTCGTTAGGAAGACACGAAGACTACGGCCAGGAGCTTTTAGACGAAGCCCAGCTACTTGCCGACCCCATTGAGCAGTTCAAACTTTGGCTACGCGATGCCGAGGCGGCCAACATCTATGAGCCAAATGCTTTTGTTCTTGGCACCGCCACTCCCGACGCCCAACCTCGCTCGCGCACGGTTTTGCTCAAGGGCGTTGACGAGCACGGCTTCTTTTTTGCCACAAACTATGAATCGCGCAAGGGGCAGGCCCTGGCCCAAAACCCATTTGTGAGCGCAACCTTTGGCTGGTACTCCATGTACCGGCAGGTGCTGATTCAGGGAGTGGCTCACCCAGTTGAGCCGGCCGATTCCGACGACTATTTTCACTCGCGCCCCCACGATTCGCAGGTGGCCGCCTGGTCTAGCGCGCAGTCTCGTCCCATTGCAAGCCGTGAGGCGCTGGATAAACAGTTTGAAGACGCTCTGGCCAAGTTTAGAGACATCGATGTCCCGCGGCCCGAGTACTGGGGCGGTTACCGGATTGTGCCAACCCGAATCGAGTTTTGGAAGGGCCGCACCAGTCGCATGCACGACCGCATTGAGTACTTCCGCGAGCTAAACGCCAACGGCACCGTCACCGCTTGGCAGACCCAGCGGCTGCAGCCGTAAGCTACTTGCGAATCAGCGCTGTCAGGTAGGCCAGCGAAAAGCCAAAACCAACGGCCGCGTAGGCAATGGAAAACCAGGTGTATGGCGCCGGTATCAGAAGCGTGACCACTCCAAGTCCAAATGCGCTCGCCGCCATGACCTTGCTCACCAACAGCACCGATGCATCGGAGCCGCGCCTTGAGTGGGCAAACATGTTTCCCGCCAGGGCCACCACCGTGATTCCGGTCATGCGCATTGACCAGTCCAGAGCCGCCGAGGACTCCAGACCAAGTAGCTGGTTGAACAGCCCCGGCGCTGCCACCAGCGCAATGGCGCTCAACCCAAAGACCAGCGAGCCAGCCGCCAACACGTTTCTTAGTCTGTTGATCATGAGGTTAAACCTAGTCAGGTGCGAAATACTGCTCAAGAGATTTGGGTTGGCTCAACCATGACCCCAAGTGCCGGCGCAACCACGGAGCCGCAGCGACTCATTTACGTTGCGCATGACCACCTGCACTCTGGCTTCGGTGCACTCAAGAACGCCAACCCCCAGACCGATGCCGTGATCCTGGTTGAGAGTCAGCGCATGACTACCGGTCGCAATTGGCACCCCGAGCGCCTCTTTTTTATGCTGTCGGCGGCCCGCCACTTTGCGCAGGAGCTGCAAGAAAAAGGTTTCACGGTTCGTTACCTGCAGGCAGCCACAACCATCGATGGCCTCAATGCGGCCAAAGCCGAATTCGGCAACTTGCCCGTGGTGGCGGCTCAGGCTTCTTCGCACACGCAACTTGAACAGCTCACCCAGTACGGGGTTAAGTGGGTTGCCAACGACTTCTTCTTGACCAGCCGCAGTGACTTTGCGCTGTGGGCCGAACGCCAAAAGAGCTTTGTCATGGAGAACTTTTATCGGGCTCAGCGGTTGCGACTGGGCATCTTGGTAGAGGGCGGCAAGCCGGTTGGCGGCCAGTGGAACTTTGATCACGACAATCGCCTGCCGCCGCCAAAGAACTACACCTGGCCGGCGTACCTTGAACACGTGCGTGACGAGATAGACCAGCAGGTCGCTGCGCAGCTCGACTACCAGCCAACCTCCACCTGGGCCACAACCCGTCAGGGTGCGCTGGCTCAGTTGGAGTATTTTGTTCAGAATCACCTTGCCGGGTTTGGTCCTTATGAAGATGCCGTGACCCACCAAAACTGG
>JBJTMG010000046.1:0-6398 GCA_046063415.1 Micrococcales bacterium | reverse complement strand
CTAGGCGTCGCGCTTGATAACTTTTTGTGCTAGCCCTCGCAGCTGATCGCGTGCCGGTTCTGAGATGTCAAGAAGGCTGAGTGCCTCGAAGCACTGGTCTGCGAGTTCATCAATCATTCGCTCGGCTTTGGCCAAGGCTCCGCAACCGATAATGGTCTGCTGTAAAAACTTGATCTGCTCTTCATTTAGTTCTCGACTGGTGAGCATTTCGTCGAAGACGGCAGCCACAGATGGCTTGAGCGTTTCCCTGGTTAGGCCAACCAAGACCGTGCGCTTGCCTTCACGCAGATCATCACCCGCGGGCTTTCCTGTAACGGCGGGGTCTCCGAAAACCCCCAGAATGTCGTCGCGCATTTGGAACGCCATGCCCAGAGGAATGGCAAATGCGCTCAGACCTCGCAGCAGTCCCGAGTCTGCTCCGGCAAAGGCCGCACCAATCAGCATTGGCGCTTCGATACTGTACTTAGCCGTCTTGTAGAGCATTACCCGGTTGGCGCGACCAACAGCCTCCTCTAGAGGCCTGGTCAGAGCGGCATTTTCCTCGAGAACATCGAGGTACTGTCCCGCCATGACCTCGGTGCGCATCTTGCTGAATTCATCGCGACAGGCCAGCTCAATCTCACGGCTTGGCGCACCCTGAAGTGCGCGACCAAAAATTTCACTGCTCCAACTGAGCAGTAGGTCGCCGACCAAAACCGAACCGGCCATTCCAAAACGTTGCGGCGAACCAGCCCACCCCGAGTGCGAGTGCAGCGATTCAAATCTTTTGTGCACCGATGGCGCGCCCCGGCGGGTATCGGATTGATCAAGTAGGTCGTCGTGAACCAGGGCGGCTGCGTGAAACATTTCGAGTGCGGCAGTGATTCCAATCATGGCTTCGCTGGATGCCTGAAGTTGTTCCGAAGATTGCTGGGGTTCTGCTACCGAGAGGGCTCCAACCCAGGACCAGTAAGTGAAAAGCGCACGGAATCGCTTTCCTCCCGACATGAGGTCTTTGCTGTAGTCGACCAGTGGCAGCAGGTCGGGCGAAATGGCCTCAAACTCTGTTCGCTGTTGCTCGCAAAACTGGTCTAGCTGTGCCTGGACCAGTTCCAGCAAATTCGCAGATTCACTCACAGGGATAGCCTAACTGGCGAACGCTTGTTAAGATTCAAAGTAGGCGCCATTGGAGGAAACATGGGTTTGACCGAACACGAACGCAAAGTTCTACAGGAACTCGAGCGTGGCCTCTACGCCGAGGACCAAGACTTTGCCAGCCGAGTCCGTGGCGTGCAGCAGTCTGCGCCGGTAAAGAATCCGGCCTCCAAGTTAATCGCGGGCGCCTTGGTGTCGGTGGCTGGCATATCAGTTTTAGTTGCTGGCGTGATGCTTCAGTGGATCTGGGCGGGAGTGATTGGCTTTCTAGTGACACTTGCCGGACTCGTGGTAGCTAGCTCCAACTGGAGCAATAACGCCCTTGGTGCGAAAGCTGCTGCTAAGAACCAGCCAAAACCAAAACGACCAAACTCTTCGTTCTTTGAGGACCGCTGGGATCGAAGAACGGGCAACGAAAACTAGCCCTCCACAATCAACCACTCAGTCAACCGCTTCCTGATGCAGGAAGCGGTTTTTGGTTTAACAGAGCTCAATTTGCACCAGTTTCGGCGCAACTGGTGCAAATCTCTAGATTTTTCCTCCACTTACCGAAAGCAACCGTGACGGGGATTGCGACACGTTTATTCCCAAATTCAATAAATAATTTCTATTTTGTGGATGGAAGTGGTGTAAAGTGGGGCAAATAGGACTAGTTCAGTGTTGAGGAAGGGGAGTAGATGCTACTTGGCACCCACGCACCCAAACTCGACGACAAAGGACGCGTCATTCTTCCGGCTAAGTTTCGGGACGAATTCATCGGTGGTCTAGTTATCACCCGCGGTCAGGACCGCTGCCTCTACGTTTTCAGTTCACGCGAGTTTGAAGCCATGAACGAAAAAATCCGGCAGGCACCTATTGCCAGCAAAGCCGCCCGCGACTTCCTTCGGAGTTTGCTATCGGGTGCAACTGACGAGGTACCGGACAAGCAGGGGCGAGTGACCATTCCATCGATGCTCCGTGAGTACGCGGGACTGGGTCGGGACCTTGCCGTAATAGGCATGGGAAACCGAGCCGAAATTTGGGATGCCAAGGCCTGGGCGGATTCTTCCGCCGAGCGTGACGCCTCATTCTCTGAAATTGCAGAGGAGGTGATTCCTGGGCTCTTTTAGAGCTTTGGTTTGATCTCCACCTGTTTGTCCTCTGGCACTCTTCCCCGATGCCAGATAGCCAAACGGATGGGGTTCAAGCCAAGGAATACAAAATGACTAAGGCAATCAACGAACTCCACGCTCCGGTGCTGTTGGAGCGCTGCCTTGAAATTCTGGGCGAGGCCATCGAGGGTAAACCAGCCGTGATGGTTGACGGGACCCTTGGTCTTGGTGGGCACAGCGAGGCCTTTCTGGAACGCTTCCCGCAGTTGACCCTGGTAGGGATCGACCGTGACACATCTGCTCTTAAGCTGGCCGGCGAGAGGCTTTCAAAATTCGCAAACCGGATTCACCTGGTTCACGCCGTTTATGACGAGATTCAAGAGGTTCTTGAAGACCTTGGCATTCAGGGGGCAGATGCAATCCTGTTGGACCTTGGCGTTTCCTCAATGCAGCTTGACCAAGCCGACCGCGGATTTGCCTACAGTTATGACGCCCCGCTTGACATGCGCATGGACACATCCAGGGGAATGACTGCAGCAGAGGTTGTAAACGAGTACTCCGAGGGCGAGTTGGCTCGAATTTTCAAAGAGTATGGCGAAGAGCGTTACGCCAAGCCCATAGCCAAGGCGATTGTTGCCCAGCGAGGTGTGGCGCCCTTCAAAAGCAGTTCGCAACTCACCACTCTTATTGCGAGTGTCATTCCATTCATACCCGGCAAAAGCTCAGGCCACCCCGCCAAGCGAGTTTTCCAGGCGCTGCGCATTGAGGTAAACGGCGAGCTTGAGGTTTTGGAGCGAACCATGCCCGCAGCCATCGGTGCCTTAAATATGGGCGGAAGACTGCTGGTTTTGGCCTACCAGTCGCTTGAGGATCGCATAGTTAAGCAGGCTCTGGTTGCCGCGTCGAGCTCATCAGCTCCCATTGAGCTTCCTATTGAACTTCCAGAGCACGCGCCGATTTTGAAGCTTGTTGTGAAAGGTGCCGAACAGGCATCCGAGCGCGAAATTGAAGAAAACCCAAGAGCGGCCTCGGTACGGTTGCGCGCTGCCGAGAAGATTCGGGTGGCAGCATGAGCGCGCTCATGAGCAACACCAGGTTGCAGGCTCAGGGCAATCTGGCGGTTCGTCAACTGCGCATGGTTCAGGCCTTGCGCCAAAATAACCCAAGACTCTCGATTGCGATAACCGTGATTATCGGTCTAAGCGCGATTGTTATAGGTGGTTTGCTGCTGAGCGTGGTCATTGCCCAGGGCGTTTACGAAGTTTCGGCTCTCAAGAACCAGAAGACTGAGCTCGCGATAAAGACGCAGATCATCGAGCAGCAGGTGAACTCGCTGAGCTCGAGCCAAAATCTTGCAGACGCCGCGCATGTGCTTGGCATGGTGGCCAACGCGAATCCGGTTTTCCTCGATGTCGCCAAACAAGAGGTTCACGGAAAGCCGATGGCTGCCATTGCCAACCCTCAGGACCGAGTAGCAGGAAACCTGGTGCCAAATGCCGCCATGGTTACCAAGACCACCGCTCACGAACTTAAGGTTGCAATTGCAGCTAAAGAAGCCAAGGCCACGGCAAAAACCAAAGTAACCGTGAGCACTGGGCAGACCCAAACCGGAAAAACTGGAGCAGCCATTCCCGCACCTGCTTGGAATGCCAGCTCTAAGGGGAATGTCGTTGGGCAAAAAAACCCGAGCGGTCAAGTAGGTTTGCCTTCAGGTGGCATACCAGTTTCACCAACACACTAACTTTTTAGGCAAGGCAGGCAGATGAGAAACCAGCCGCCCAGCCAAGAGGTCATGAGGCTTCGCAGGGTATCGCTCGTGGTAGGACTAGTGCTCTGCGCATTTGCGTTTAGGCTTCTGCAGTTTCAGATTATTCAAGCGCCTGAGATCAACAAAGTTTCCTTTGACAAAAGGTCAGTAACACACACCGTTCCGGCCGTTCGGGGCTCCATTGTTGACGCCCAAGGAAACGTCCTTGCTCGCACAGTTTTGTCCTACGACATCAATGTGGATCCCAGCATGGTTTCGCCATTCACACGCAAGGTAAACGGGTTTGAAACCCAGGTGACCGTGGAGCAAGCCGCTCAGGAACTTGCAACCCTGTTGAAAGTTGATGTCGCCGAAATCTCGAAGAAGTTGGTTGGCACCTCTAGGTACGCAAATCTGAAGCGCTCGGTAGACGCGTTGACGTTCACCAAAATTCGCGCCTTGGACATTCCTTGGGTCTTTGACGAAAAGCTCCAGTCACGGGTTTATCCAAACGGCGCTCTGGCTGGAAACCTGCTCGGTTTCATGGGTCAGGAGGGCAAGCCACTAGAGGGTCTGGAACTCCAGGAAAACAAGTGCCTAGCGGGAGTCGATGGACTGGAAACCTACGAGAAAGGCGCCAAGGACGGAATCAAGATTCCAGCCAGTGCCAGGGTCCAAGTTGAGGCAAAAGATGGCGGAAGCCTGATTCTGAGCATCAATAGCGATCTTCAGTACTTTGCCCAGCAAGTCATGACCAAGTACGTTCGCGACGAGAAGGCGGACTGGGGAAGTGCCGTGGTGGTCGAGGTGAAAACCGGCAAGATTTTGGCGGCTGCGGAATCGCCAAGTGTGGATCCGAATGACTTCTTGGCAGTGGATAGTCAAAATCGACGTTCAAGAATATTCCAGTTCGGATTTGAACCCGGTTCGACCATTAAGACTCTTACCGCTGCAACCGCGATTGATCAGGGCAAGGCCAGCCCGTTGACTCAGGTCAAGGCTCCGCAAAGCATAGTTATGCCCGGAACCGATGGGTTCAGAATCAAGGACAGTCACGATCACCCCACCCAGCGCCTGACCCTTACTGGTGTGTTGCGTGATTCGTCGAACACGGGAATAGTTCAGGTTGGCGCGGCGGTGCCATATTCCATTCGTTATGACTATTGGAAACGTTTCGGATTAGGGGCGCGCACCGCTGTCGATTTTGCAGGTGAAAGCAGTGGAATCATTCACGGCCCAACCGCTCCAGATGGCGTATCCAACTACACAACCATGTTCGGCCAAGCCATGAGCGTGACGCCAATTCAGACTGCCTTTATTTATCAGACCATCGCCAATGGTGGAGTGCGGCTTTCGCCCCAGTTGATATTGGGCTGTAAGCGGCCTGACGGAACAGTAGATCCCGTTGAGAAACTGAGCCCGCCAGTGCAAGCTATTAGCCCAGACACCGCAAAACAGACAATTGCGATGCTTGAGAAGGTTGTTGAGGACGGCCCAATTGGTCGCACTGCAGCCATCCCTGGTTATCGAATCGCGGGCAAGAGCGGTACCGCCCAGATCAAGGATGGAAACGGCTACGGTTACCGATACGCAATCTCCTTTATCGGTATGGTGCCCGCGGATAACCCCAAATATGTCTTAGCTGTGACTATTTATAAGCCAAGAACCGTGAGCAACTCCATTGGTGCCACCCCGCCGTTTAAGGCAATCATGGAGCAGATTTTGCATACCTATCGCATTCCGCCCTCGACAACCAAGTCGGCGCCGCTGTCATCAACTTGGTAAACCTTGGAATATCATTGTGAAACAACAGACCGAGAGTTGCCGATGAAGGAATCAATTCCTCCCATTTTGCGCCCCGACCACGTGAGTCCCGTCAGGTTGGTTGATTTAGCGACCCGATTTGGCCTTGGGGGTTTTGCTCCAGATACGGTATCGGCCACCGGAATCAGCATGAACACCAACGATCTGCAACCGGGTGACCTCTTCGTGGCTATGCCTGGGCTCAAAAGCCACGGGGCAAATTTCGCCCGCAAGGCTCAGGAGCTTGGTGCTTGTGCAATAGTCACCGATGCGGCGGGGCTGCAAGTTATTCGCGACGAGCTAGGCGAAACGGCAGTGCCCCTGCTGCAACTGGAAAATCCCAGAACAAATTTGGGAAACCTAGCCGCGTTTGTTTATGGCAACGTTGGCGATAACTTGCCGAAACTATTTGGCACCACCGGCACCAACGGGAAAACCTCAACCAGTTACCTGCTAGAAGGCATTCTGCGGCAGATGGGCTTGGTCACCGGTTTGACCTCAACAGCGGAGCGTCACATTGCGGGTGAGGTGATTGTTTCGCGCTTGACTACTCCGGAATCAACCGAAATGCAGGCCTTGATTGCTCGCATGCGCGAAAAAGCAGTTGAGGCAATTGCCATTGA
>JBJTMG010000045.1:0-29050 GCA_046063415.1 Micrococcales bacterium | reverse complement strand
TTCAAGTGATGGCGGGTCAGGCGGTGTACCTGGCACCGAGCGCCTCAGGTTTACGTTCCCCAGACAAGCACGTGATCGTCACCTTTGCCTGAGTGATTTTGTAAAGAGCAAAGAGTCTGGCGAAATCGATGTTGTACCGTTCCAACTGGTCACCATGGGGAACAGGGTCAGCGAAGCGGCAAACGAACTCTACGCGGCGAATAACTACCGTGACTACCTGGAGTTGCATGGACTTTCAGTCCAGTTGACAGAAGCACTCGCGGAATTCTGGCACACTCGAGTTCGTGATGAACTGGGTTTCTCATTTGAGGATCCAATCGAACTCGAAGGTCACTTCAAACTCGAGTACCGTGGCGCGCGCTACTCATTTGGCTACCCAGCCTGCCCTGACCTTGAAGATCGAGTGAAGCTTGTTGAACTACTGCGTCCAGAATCCGTTGGCGTGACCCTCTCAGAAGAACTGCAACTGCACCCGGAGCAATCAACAGACGCCATGATTCTGCACCACCCCGAGGCCAAGTATTTTTCGGTTTAGGGTAGGAGTATGACCTCGACACCGCAACAGCTCGCCGAGCTGGCGCTTCACCGTGGAGAGAGGCATGAGGTCAGCATCGATGGCCACATCACAAGTTATTGGCGCTACCCAGCGGCTCACCCTAATGCGCCAAAAGCTGTCCTAGTACACGGTTACCGAGGCAATCACCACGGGCTAGAGGCCATCGCCGGTGCTCTCCCGAGTCACGAATTGTTCATTCCAGATCTTCCTGGCTTTGGGGATTCTGAACCCCTTTCGGTAAAGCACACTGTCGAGACTTACTCATCATGGTTGATCAAGTTTGTTGACCTTGTAGCCCCAAACTCAACTTTTATACTTGGCCATTCTTTTGGTTCCATAGTGGTTTCGGCAGCTGCCGCCGCTGGCCTCAAGAATCCACTAATTCTCGTAAACCCGGTTTCCAACTTCAAAGACAACGGACTGAGAGCTATGCTCGAAGGCACTGTGCGCCTTTATTACTGGGTTGGGGGAGTTTTACCCGAACGGGCCGGAACCGCCGCGTTGAAGGCTCCTGCAATGGTCAGGGCGATGAGTGAAGTGCTTACCAAAACCAGAAATCCCTCACTACGTGGCTGGATTCATAAACAACATGCTGCGAACTTCAGCGCCTTTAGCAATAGGAGAGTAGCAACCGAAGGATACCTAGCCTCCATTGGAAAAGGGGTTGCTAGTTTTGCACGAAACATTACACAACCTGTACTGCTCATTCTTGGCGAACTCGATGACATTACAAACTTGAAAGATCAGTTACGCACCAAAACACTCTTCAGAAATGTCAGTTCGGCTCAAATCTCGGGGGTGGGTCATCTGATCCACTACGAGGCACCTATTTTGGCTGCGCAGCACATACTTGATTTCGACGCTCGTAATCAGCAGGACTAATGGAGCGCATCTTTTTCGACGCTCGATACATACGAGTCGATCACCACGATGGCATCAGTCGATACTCAGCGGGTCTGATCTGGGCCCTCAATGCCAGAACCAAGGTAGTCGCAATCATCAGTGATAAACGCCAACTAACTAAGTTGCCTCTCGGAATTGATTACGTGTTGGCAACCTCACCGACTAGCTGGAGGGAGCCATTTTTGGCGTTCACTCTCAATCGACTCGGCGCAAAACTCGTTTACTCTCCCATGCAAACCATCGGTTCACTTGGACGCAAGTTCAAACTGGTACTGACTCTGCACGACCTCATTTACTACCGACACCCCACCCCGCCGCCTTCACTCAGTTGGCCGATAAGAGTTGGGTGGCGGCTGTACCACCTGAGTTACACACCGCAGAGAATCGCACTTAACCGTGCCGATGCCGTGGTAACCGTCTCAGAGACTACAAAACGTTTGATGCTTGAGCATCGGCTCACCAAACGCCCCATTCAGGTTGTTTACAACGCTGCGGGCAATCTCTCGGAACAATATGAGCACAAGGCTCCGCTCATGCGCCCCCGCGACCAGCAAGATCTCGTCTACATGGGCAGTTTCATGGACTATAAGAACGTGGAGTGCCTCATTGAAGCAATGGCGTACCTGCCCGAATATCGTTTGAACTTGCTAAGTGCAATCACCTCAGACCGCAGGGCTGAACTCGAGCGTTTGGTTTCACCAGAGGGCGGAACAGTGATGTTTCACAATGGGGTAAGCGAAGCCAGATACCACGAAATTCTCGACTCATCGGTTGCGCTAGTTTCGGCTTCAAGGGACGAGGGCTTTGGCATCCCACTGATAGAAGCCATGGCCCGTGGTATCCCAGTGGCAGTGTCCGATATTGGGATTTTCAGAGAAATTGCGGCCGATGCCGGTAGCTACTTCGACCCAGAAAAGCCTGAATCTTTAGCGGCGGTCATTCGTAGACTTGAGTCCACCTCAACTTGGTTGGAGGCTTCAAGAAATGGCTTGTCCAGAGCGAAACTTTTTAGTTGGGGAACTTCTGCAAAAAGCCTACTTTCGGCCCTCGCAACAATCTAGAAAATTCTAAATATTTAGCGGTTGCCCCTGATAGGTAGCTGGGTCAAATCGGGCGACTTTCCATTCCGAACCATCGAAGGCAATAACTGAAAGTGAGGCGTTGCCGAATCTTTCACCTTCTCTAGGAAGTTCGCCTCCGCTCACCAACTTCACAATCTTGCGGATAAGTGCTCCATGAGAGACAGTTAATACTCTTTTGCCACTGTAGTTCTGGGCCAAAGTTTCAAGAAGCAGCCAGGCGCGATCGGCCAATTCGGCGAGGCTCTCACCACCGGGCAAGATTGAAAGATCGGCGTAGCGCTCTTTCCACTCCTGGTGCGTTAGTCCTTCAGCTTCACCAAACGAGCGCTCCAACAGAAGCGGTTCCACCTGATATCCCGAGATTCCAGATTCTTCGGCAACGATGGCTGCTGTGCTCAACGCGCGGGATAGCGGCGAACTGACCAAGACGTCCCAGTCCGAGCTGTTGATCAGCCTGCCGACGTCACGCGCCTGCTGCAAGCCAGTATCGTTGAGCGGAATATCTGTGGTCCCCTGAAGCCTAAAGTCAATGTTCCAGTCGGTCTGTCCGTGACGGAGTAGACCTATAACGGTATTAGGCATGAAACAGCCTTTCTAGCGCTTGCGAAGTGTTTGCTTCAATTTTTGCCGTGGCTAGGTCATCGGCCTTGGTGGGACCGAGATTCACAATAAAAACGGGTTTTTGGGCCTTAGCTGCTCTTCGAACGAATCGCATACCCGAGTTAACTGCCAATGATGTACCTGCTACAAGCATCGCATCGGCGGAATCGACAAAGGCCATGGCATGTTCGACCAAATCGAGAGGGACAGATTCCCCAAAAAAGACAACGTCGGGTTTGAGTATGCCCCCGCAAGTTGGGCAGCTGGGTACGAGAAAGTCTTTGCTTGCCTCAACCTCGGCGTCGCCATCGGGGGTGAATTCAAAATCGACCGACTTTTTCACTGTGGGATTCAGAGCTTGCAGAAGTTCGTCCATATGACTCCTGGACAGAATCAAACTGCATGAAAGACATTTGACTCGATCTAGCCTGCCATGAAGGTCAATCACAGACTCGGCACCGGCAGCCTGGTGAAGGCCATCGACGTTCTGTGTGATGATTGCGCTGACAATCCCGGCGTTCTCAGCCCGCGCAAGCGCATAGTGACCCTGATTGGGCTTGGCTTGGGCAATTCGAGACCACCCAACGAAGCTTCTTGCCCAGTAGCGAACTTGGGCCTCTTTGGAACCCATGAAGTTCTCGAAAGTCATTGGATGTTTAGGAGTTCTGCCTGCACCACGATAGTCGGGTATGCCCGAATCGGTGGACAGCCCAGCGCCTGTCAGAACTGCAATGGTTTTTCCCTCGAGTTGCTCGCGCACAAAATCAACCCCGTACAGCACCGCCGCCGACAGTTCATTGTGGTTTGATTTTGAGGAATCCATTGGGACAAGTTTAACTGTGGCAAGATGAAGCGTCGGCAGGAGGCGTAATGATCAAGTATTTGGGTTCAAAACGCACACTTGTGCCAACTCTTAGTCTCCTTGCACAAGCCAGCGGAGCTAGAACCTCAATCGATCTCTTTACGGGAACGACAAGGGTCGCGCAGTCGCTAAAAAGCCTCGGGCAGTTTGTAACCACGGTAGACGTGGCCAGCTATTCTTTGGCATTTGGTAAAACCTGGATTGAGCTCGACGGCTCTAGCGCACCCTTACCGGAGCTAAAAGACGCTCTTGAAGACTTGAATGCAAGACGAGGCGAAGCAGGATATTTCACAAAGACGTTTTGCCTTGACGCCAGGTATTTTCAGCCTAAAAACGGCGAAAAAATCGATGCCATTCGTGAAGCTATCGAGGTGGATTACAAAGGCACTTGGTTGTATTACCCACTCCTAACCAGTTTGCTACTTGCTGCAGACAGAGTTGACAGCACAACCGGCATGCAAATGGCTTTTCTAAAGCAATGGGCGGCTCGAAGTTTTCAAACCCTAACCCTCCGAGACCCAGAACTTATGGCCGGATCGGGACTGTCGATTCAGGGAGATGCCGTCGCTCTTGCCGCTTCACTTGAACCAGTTGATCTTGCCTACCTAGACCCGCCCTATAACCAACATCGATACTTCGCCAACTATCACATCTGGGAAACTCTGATGCGCTGGGATAAGCCCCAGAGTTACGGCATAGCCAACAAACGCATCGATGTTCGAGAGCCAGAGACCAAGAGTCCATTCAACTCAAAAAAGACAATGGCTTCAGCTTTGAAAAACGTCATTACCAATTTGCAATGCGAGGTTCTGATGCTCAGTTACAACAATGAGGCCTGGCTCACCAAAGACGAACTGCTCGAACTATGCCAGCCAAAGGGGCACGTGGAAATCCTGGACTTTGATTTCAAGCGATATGTGGGCTCGCAAATTGGCGTCTACAACAAGCAGGGTGTTCGTGTGAGCAACCCGAAGCACTCAAGAAATGTAGAACATGTGGTTCTAGCAGGCCCAAAATCTACTATCCGAAAAATGGTCGACAGCCTCGAAAATTAAGGCATTCACCTTATTTTCTGGCGATTGTCGCTAGCTTTTCTTGATTAGCCTTTGCGGATCCCAAGCCCAACATGCCAAAGAAAACGGGTGGCAACAAGACGAAGGCAACTGCACAGAGCGCCGGGTCTTTGTCGAATGCCCTGCCGATCCTAAAGGCTGATATCGCACCTAAAACAGTTAGAGCAACCGGTGCGAGTTGGGCGGACACCGCAAGTAACACTCCAAAAACCGCCAAACCCCCGTCTAAATATTGCCAATCGAAGCGTTCAAGGAAGTTCAAACCGCCGCCCATCTGCCAAGCTGGAGCGTTTATTAGGGCAGAAGCTAAGAAAAACGGCACAGGAGCAACTGAGGCAAGCGCAAGTAGTGACCAACCCCCAGCGAATCCAGCAACTTCAAAAAATGGCCAAAGCTGATAAACGGGGATCCAGGCTTTCCACTTTTGAACCCCGACTTTTTCATAAAAGGTGCTCAGGAGCCATGCGTTAACGAAATAGAAAGCAAGCGCTAGTAGCACCAAAAACCCAATGAGACCCAGAACGAAGATTGCCCAAACTGAATCCTGAATATTTGGAAGAAGGGGTGATGTCATAACTTCACTGCTCCAAATCAAACGTTAAATCGAAATCTTCACCAGTGTTATCAAAGACGTACTCTCCAAGCCCAGCTGCGTTTACTCCGTTGAATAAGACGCGAATTTTCGACCTTTGGAAATCCTGGAATCCCGAACCCGAAACGGTTCCGCGAAGTGAAATCTGTTTACCACTTCTGGTTAACACCAGATATGTGCGTAGGAACGAGCCTGATCGGTAATCCATTGTGATTCCGTCATCTTCTTGCACAAAAGTTGAGTGGGTGCCATCGGTGTTTGGAATCCAAACCTGAAGGTCCAATACTTCGGGAGCGGGCAACGACGTGGACTTGGGTGCACTAGACCACGATGGAATCATGGCTCCGGCTTTGACAAAAACTGGGATTTCAGCGGGAGGGGTTTCCACTGTGATGGTTTGGCCTGCCTCAGACTCAAAGGATCTGCCAGAGTACCAATCAAACCATTCACCCGCGGGAAGGTAGACCTCGCGGGTAAGGCAACCGGCCTCGAGCACTGGTGCCACGAGAAGTGAATCGCCAAACATGTACTGCTCGTCAAGGTAACGGGCTCTGGGGTCGTGCTGGAAGTCAAAAACCATCGGCCTCTGAACTGGTGCGCCGGTTTCAAAGGACTTTATAAACTGCGAGTAAATGTAAGGGAGGAGCCGATACCTCAACTGAATCGCCGCCTTGGCAATGGCAGTCGTCTCGCCCCCAAAAGAAAATGCGTACTGGTCGATCTGGTTCACCATGTTGTGGTTTCGGGCAAATGGAGTTAGAGCACCGTACTGGATCCATCGGGAAAGCAGCTCAGCGTTTGTATTTTCGCCGAAGCCGCCAATGTCAGCACCCACGAAAGATTGACCGGAGAGACCCAAACCGGTGGCCATGGGGATGCTGATGGCAAGATGATCCCAGCGCGACATGTTATCGCCCAACCAATTGGCCGCGTAGCGCTGAATTCCTGCTGAACCAGCCCTAGAGAGGACGAAAGTGCGAAGGTGGGGCATTGCGGTCTGAAGTCCGTCTACGGTTCCCATGGCCATCAGAAGCGCGTAACTGTTGTGATAGCGCTCATGGGAGTACTTACCCTGACCGAACCGCATGGGTTTTGGCGATATTTCGCCTGTGGCCGGCTCGTTCATATCATTCCAGATACCCGCGAGGCCATTTTTTACGTGAGTGGCGTTCAGGTCACCCCACCACCGTCTTGCTTCTTCGGTCACGAAATCGGGGAAGGCGGTGTTTCCCGGCCATACTTGGCCGATGTAGATGTCGCCGCCTTCTGTCTGACAGAAGACGTTATTAGCTAGACCTGAGTCGAAAACCTCATAGCCTGGCTCCGCTTTTACTCCGGGGTCCACAATGGTAATCACGCGGATGCCAAGCTCCCTGAGCTCGGCAAGAGTTTGCTGGATGTTAGGGAACAGTTCGGTGTTCCAGGTGAAGACTCGATAACCATCCATGTGATCGATGTCGAGCCAGAGAACATCCAAGGGTATTTCTAACTCCTGGTGACGCCTGGCAAGCGCAAGCAGCGAATCGTGGTCATAGGCGTGCCATCGACACTGGTGGTACCCAAGGGCCCAGAGGGGAGGAGGGGAAGTCCGCCCTGTTAGCCAGGTGTAATCTCTCAAAATGTCGGCAATTTCAGGACCAGCAAATATGTACTCGGTCCATTGCCCGCCATCAAACTGAATCTCTGTCTTACTGGGGCTTGTGAAGTCGAAATAGCCGCGGTAGCCGTTGTCGATGAAAAACCCGGCCGCATCTGAGGTTTCCCCATCCATTTGGTAGAAGAAAGGTATTGACATGTAATACGGGTCAAAATCCACCGATGTTGAATCCGCACGCGGATCCGAATGATCTAGATTTGCGGTGAATTCTCCAGAGGAAGTCGGATTCAGTACGTCGTTGTTCCAGAGGGTGAAAGTCTTGCCACGGCGATTCGAACTTCCGGTTTTTTCGCCAAGTCCAAGAATGGAGTCTTTGGCCGAAATGGAGCGGTCGCTAACTAGGGAATCATTGAGATGGCGATAATACGACAGCTCACCAGAGTTGGTGGTGTCTAGGATGCGGGTGCCGTCTTTCCTGGTTACCTCGAGTTCAAAGTTGTTCAAAACTATGCGAACGTCTAGCGAAGAGGTGGTCAGGATGACATCTGTATCGGACTCAACTATTGAAAAGGCTACGTCACGACCTGCTCTGGCCTCTGGCGAGAAAGGTTCTATCGCTAATGCAAATGTTGGCGACTCATCAAATGCACCGGCTCGACTAACCCGGATGCGAAGCAAATCACTTTTTACTACGTCAACGGCTGCGCGCTCGGAGCCGTAGGCAATTTCGACACCCGTGCTCGTCTCCCTGACGCTCGTGTGCGAACCAAGTCCAAGAAAACGGGATTGTGTCATGCAGCCATGCTAACCCAACCTAAATAACTGGTCCGTATCGATTCTGTCGGTCAGTCCAGATGGTCATTAGGCGACCAATAAACTTTCAGGAAATCACCTTGAAGGGGAATCATGGGCGCAAATGTAGACCACATCAAAGCCAGTCGAACTCAAATGATCGGACTGATTGGCGAGAGTAGCCGCCCTGCTCTAGATCTCTTGGATCGCTTCGACCGTTGGGCCGGAGACTTGGTCGAGGGGCTAGCTGGTGCTTACGACCTTGACCGCATTTTGCCAGCTCTGATGACAGTTTTAGCTAAGAACCATCTAGAGCGTGACCCTCTATTGCACCAAAGGGACCGCGAGCGCGTCTTGCAACCAGATTGGTTTCAGAGCCAGAACACCGTGGGCTACGTATGCTACACAGACCTCTTCGCCCAGAATTTGCAAGGCCTGCAAACCAGAATCCCATACCTAAAGGATCTCGGCATCACTTACCTTCACTTGATGCCTATCTTGAAACCGAGACCTGGAGCCAACGATGGGGGATACGCAGTCATGGACTACCGATCCCTTCGTGAAGATTTGGGAACCATGAAGGAACTTCGCGACACCGCTGGCAAACTGCATTCTTCAAACATTTCGCTGACTTTAGACCTGGTACTCAACCACGTCGCGCTAGAGCACGAATGGGCTATCAAGGCAAAATCTGGTGATCAAAAATATCGCGATTTTTTCTACATCTATCCAGACCGTGAGATACCCGACCGATTCGAGCAGACCCTTCCAGAGGTTTTCCCCGATTTCGCGCCGGGAAACTTCACTTGGGATGACGAACTAAACGGCTGGGTTTGGACAACATTCAACTCGTACCAATGGGATGTCAACTGGAGCAATCCTGACGTTTTTTGCGAGTTCGCTGACATCATTGCGAATCTGGCTAACCACGGGGTTGATTGCCTAAGACTGGATGCCATTGCCTTCATCTGGAAGCGCATGGGTACAAACTGTCAGAGTCAACCCGAAGTACACGCAATTACCCAAGCTCTCAGAGCGTTTGCCAGAATCTTTTCACCCTCGCTGATTTTCAAAGCCGAGGCCATCGTTGGTCCGGCAGAAGTTGGAGCATACCTAGGAGAGGGCAATCGCGCTGGCAAGGTCAGTGATTTGGCCTACCACAACAGCCTCATGGTGCAGATCTGGTCATCCATCGCATCCAAAGATGCCCGACTAATGGAATTGGCGCTTTCGCGGTTCCAAGCACTTCCCAACAACACGGCTTGGGGAATCTATCTAAGGTGCCACGATGATATCGGCTGGGCGATCGATGACGGAGATGCAAATCGACTAGGGTTCAGTGGTCACGAACACCGCATGTTCCTAGCCGACTATTTCACTGGCAAGTTCTACGGGTCCGACGCCCGAGGCGTTGATTTTCAAGTTGAGGAACACAGCGGCGAAAGGCGCACCTCTGGAAGCGCAGCGAGTCTAGCCGGAATCGAAGCGTGCCTTGAAAGCGGGGACACGGTGAGGCTTCAGCGAGCGATTGATCGCTACCTATGCGCTTATGCCATGGTGTTTGGGTTCGGAGGCATACCGCTGATTTACATGGGTGACGAGATTGGCTTAGTCAACGATGCAACCTACCTGGAGGACCCTGCTAAAGCCGAGGATAATCGCTGGATCCACAGGCCTGGCATGAACTGGCACCTTGCGGAAGATGCCGCATCGGGAAAGCTTGGCCACAGTGTCGCCGGGCAGCTTCGTGCTGGCATGGCAAAGTTGGTTTCGACACGTAAGCGACTACCAGCTCTGCACGCGGGAGTCGCAACCAGAGTGAGGGCAGGAAACGGCACCGGGATTGCAATCTTTGAGAGAAGGCACCCAGCAGGAATACTGGTTCAGGTTTACAACCTGGCCGAGTCAAATCGCTTCGTGAACACCGATGAACTCGCTGGTTTGACTGGCCTGGTAACTGACGAACTCAGCGGAAACACCATTGAACTTGGCAATGGAATCCAACTGGCACCGTACGAGGTTCGTTGGCTGACGAAACAATAATCCGTGAAAAAAGGTGAAGCCCCTGGTCGTGGAGGACCAGGGGCTTCCTGTTGCCCAAGTTACCTCAGGAACAGTTTTTGTTAGCTGTCTCAAGCAAACGTGTCCGAAAGGGGACTTGAACCCCTACCCTCATAAGAGGACTAGCACCTCAAGCTAGCGCGTCTGCCATTCCGCCACCCGGACATTGGGCGAGCCACGAACCTATAAATCTTGTTCGCGGGCAACAAAGATAGATGTTAGCAGCAAACTGCGGTAGTTTGAAGACATGTCCCAAGACCCCAGACTCGCCCTTGCACAGTTCATAGCAGCATTGGAACGCCACTTAGAGGCGTCGAGCGCCAAGCGGGACCCTGAAGATGCCGCAGTAGATGCCGCGTTCTTCCAGCTCGAAGACGCTTTCCTGAGCTACCAAGAGGCCCTGGATGAGTCCTTTGGCGAAAACCTTCCATTCGACCTTCCAGAAGAAGAGTAGCTAGAACTTTGGATTTCTTAAATGCAATGCTTCTTGGCCTAATTCAAGGCCTTACCGAGTTTCTTCCAATCTCTTCAAGTGCTCACGTTCAAATATTCGAGCAACTTTTGCCGCTGGGAACTGTCACTGGCCCAAGCCAACTCACGGCTTTCATTGCGACTATCCAGCTGGGCACCGAGGCAGCGGTTCTTGTCTACTTCTGGAAAGACATAATTCGTATCGCTGGCGCCTGGTTCAAATCCCTCAGACAGCCAACTAGGCCCTCGAAAGAAGCAAAGCTGGGTTGGCTAATCATTGTTGGCAGCATCCCAGTTGTGATTATTGGGTTGGCATTCCAAAACTTCATTGAAAACCAACTTCGTAACCTTTGGGTTGTTGGAGTCACACTCATAGTTTTTGGTCTGTTGCTAGGGTTTGCGGATCGTGCCGGGCAGAGGAGCAAGTCACTTGACGAGATGACTACCAAGCAGGGACTCGCCTTTGGACTAGGACAAGCACTCGCGGTCATTCCTGGTGTCTCCAGATCTGGAGGAACTATAACCGTTGGGCTGCTTATGGGTTTCACCAGACAAGCAGCTGCTAGGTACAGCTTTTTACTCGCTATTCCAGCGGTACTCGCTTCCGGATTGTATGAGTTTGCCAAGACCTATAAGAACTTGCCATCAGAGGCCCTTGCGGGAACCGCGCTGGCAACTGTGGTTGCTTTTTTTGTTGGACTCGCGGTAATCGCAGGCCTTCTCAAGTATCTGAACAAGGGCTCATTTTTGCCGTTCGTTATCTGGCGAGTGGTTCTTGGAACGGCAGTCCTAGTAGCACTTGCTAACGGAATGCTTGTAGCTGCATAGTTCTATGACTCGGGTGTCTCGGTTGAAGCATCGCCCTGAGCGCTATCTCCACCTGACCTTAGGAACTTTTCGAACTCCTGAGCCAGCACATCGCCGCTGCCCTCTGCCGATTGCAGTTCATCGCGAGTTTTCTCGAGTTGCGAAATGTAACCCGACATTTCATCATCCGATTCAGCAACCTCATCTATACCGCGTTCCCAGGCAAAGGCGTCTTCGGCCAAGGTTCCATGGTCGAATTGAAGGTCAAGCAACCGCTCTATTTCAGTGATGATGGCGAGTGTCGCCTTTGGGGAAGGGCTTTGATGCACGTAGTGTGGCACCTGAGCCCAAAGACTGACGCACGGTATTCCTAGCTGTTCAAGTGCTTGAGAAAGCACCGTCAAGATTCCAACAGGGCCCTCGTAGTCGCTCTTCTCCAGCGAAAACTGCAGCCTCGCGTCCTCGTTCTGACTACTTGCCATAACTTGGATTGGTCGAGTGTGAGGCACGTCGGCAAGCATCGCACCGACAAACAGCACTGCTTCAATCTCGCGATCCTCAATTAACTCGAGAACCTCGGCAGAAAACGCCCGCCACCTAAGCGCGGGCTCGACCCCCAACAAAATGTGAATGTTCGCAAGCTCTGGTCGCTCCGAAACAGCCCCGGCGCCTGGAACCATGAGTTCAGTTGCCGGCCAGCGAATCTGACGGTCGCCTTGCTCGTCGAAATACACGCTGGGCCTTGCGTAGTGAAACTCACAGTACTCTTCAGGATCAATTGAAACGACGGTCTCGGCTTGAAGCTCATCGGCAACGAGCTTCACTGCCTGGGTAGCCGATTCAGCGGCATCATTCCAGCCCTCAAAAGCAACTATCAGGGTCCGTTTGGAGAACAGGGGAGGAGTATTCAAAGTATCTAGCTTCCGCTTCAGGAACTGGCTTTAACTTTAGGGCACGAAAGCATTAGTAAACTTTAGAAACTATGCCCTCACCCCAGCCTTCGTTCGCCGTACTCTGGGATCTGGACGGCACGCTCATTGACTCCGAGCACTATTGGATGCACGCAGAACAGACGTTGGCGTCGCGCTACTCGGGGAACTGGACGGAAGCTCATGGACTTCAGCTCGTTGGCCTAAGTCTCTACGAATCTGCAGCAATCATGCGAGACCAGATGGGTATTGACGATATGGGTCTGCAGGAAATCATCGATGAATTGACCAGAAGCGTTATTGCTAACCTGCGAAAAGAGATCCCTTGGCGACCCGGAGCCAAAGAGCTACTATCGGGGCTCCGCTCAAATGGAGTAAAGACTGCCATGGTCACCATGTCAATGAGCAGAATGGCTCAAGAAGTTGCAGATGCGATCGAATTTGATGCTTTTGATTTAGTTCTTGGTGGCGACCAGGTGACTAGGGGCAAGCCTCACCCCGAGCCCTATCTTGAGGCAGCTAACAAACTGGGGTTCGCACCTCGGGATTGCATCGCCTTTGAGGACAGTCTAAATGGCTTGGTGTCTGCCGAGTCGGCGGGGACGATTGCTATTGGAATACCCAACATCGTTGCTCTACCAACTCAACCGGGTCGGATAATTTGGGAATCCCTCGTAGGAAAAGACTTTATGCACCTGCACGAACTTCACCAAGAGAAAGTCAGTACAAATGGCAGCAATTCCTAGCCGTTCGCTACCAACGGGGCCCTTCCGTGCGGGTGACCGGGTTCAGCTAACTGGACCAAAAGAGCGAATAAATACCATCACACTCGTGCCTGGGGGTTCGTTTGGCACGCACCGCGGTGACATAAAGCACGACGAGATTATTGGAAAACCCGAGGGCTCGATCATCACCAATCAAATGGGTGTCGAATACCTTGCACTAAGGCCTTTGCTCAAAGACTTTGTGCTTTCTATGCCACGCGGCGCAGCAATCATATATCCCAAAGACTCGGCCATGATTGTGACAATGGCGGACATCTTTCCGGGTGCTCGCGTCGTTGAGGCTGGAGTTGGTTCCGGTGCTCTGAGCCTGTATCTGCTTCGCGCTATTGGGGAACACGGAACCCTAGACTCCTTTGAGCGCCGCGAGGAGTTCGCAACCATCGCTAAGGCCAACGTTGCTACCAACTTTGGTGAGGTGCCAGCCAACTGGAACATTCATATTGGTGACCTCCAATCGGAGCTACCACTGAAGATTAAGTCGGGAACTGCAGACAGGATTGTTCTCGATATGCTGGCACCCTGGGAATGCATCGATGCCTGCGCAGAGGCGTTGGTGCCGGGTGGAGTGATTCTTGGATATGTGGCAACTGTTACCCAGTTGTCGCGTTTCACCGAAGACCTGCGATCGAGTGGACTATTTGCAGAGCCCGAAGCCTTTGAATCAATGGTCCGAGACTGGCACCTGCAGGGACTTGCAGTCAGGCCCGAACACAGAATGATTGCTCATACCGGCTTCCTGGTCACCGCCAGGCGTCTTGCACCCGGTGCCGTGCTGCCAAATTTCAAAAGCAAGGTGAAGCCAGAGTTCAGCGATGAAGATCTGTCCGTTTGGAACCCAGAACATTTGGGTGAGAAAAAAGTAAGCACAAAGAAACTTCGTAAAACCATTAGAAGTGCCGAAGCCGCCGCTGCCGCTCGGGATGAACGCGACCAATGACGGTAAACTACTGAGACCGAATGAACTAAGGATTATCTTGCGCAAATTTGTAGCCCTGGCTGGGGCACTTGCTCTGGCAACTATTTCTCTAACCTCTTGCAGCGCTGACTCCTCAAACAACTTGGATCCCGCGAATGCGGCATTTGATGGGGTTAAGCAGACCTGCGCAACTTACGAAACTGGAAAAAGCGCGGACTTAATTAATCTGGATTCCGCAACTCCGCCTAAGGCCTCTTTCCCAGTGCCGTTGAACTCCAAGGCTATTGAAACCAAGGTAATCAAGGAAGGTACGGGTCCAAAGTTCACTGGCGACGAGCTAGTTGATATCGAGTTCCAGCTTTACAACGGCGGAACCGGCGACCTTATCCAATCGTCAAAGTTTGACGGAACAGATTTTGCGTCACAGTTCCTAAAATCGGGCGGTTCACCCGATTTTTGTCACGCTCTAGCCGGTGTTCGTCAGGGATCAACAGTTGCCGCCCTGTTTCCAGCCAAACTCGCACACAACAACCAAGGCGTGTCTAGCCTGGGCGTGGGCGCTCAAGATTCCATCGTTTTCGTCTTCAAACTACTCAAGGTTTTCCTTCCCCGAGCTAACGGTGAAACCCAACTCCCGCAAGACGGTTTCCCTCAGGTTGTCTTGGCCAAGTCCGGAGCTCCGGGACTCGTCATGCAGGACTGGACTAAGCCAGCGTTCGACCAATTCAAGAAAGCCACTCTTATTCAAGGCAAGGGCGACGTCGTCAAAGAGGGCCAAGTTGTAACTGTTCATTACAGTGGCTGGGTCTGGTCGGATGCCAAGAATAAGTTTGACTCCAGCTGGGATAAGGGACAACCGGTTCAGTTCACGGTTGCAAAGGGTCAGGTCATCGATGGCTTTGTGAAAGCACTCGTTGGCGAAAAAGTGGGATCACAGGTCATCGCTGTAATTCCCCCTGCCGAGGGTTATGGAGCTGCAGCGCAGGGCTCCATTCCCGCAAACTCCACCCTCATTTTCGTAGTGGACATTTTAGGCGCCAACTAACAGAGAACGATTTTGCGTAATGTCGACAAAGATTGATTCCTCAGAGAGACTGTTCAATCTGACCTGCGCTTTGCTTTTCAGCAGCAGGGGACTTACAAAGCGCGAAGTGTTCACCACTGTTCAGGGCTACAAAGAGGTTCATAAACCCAACGACGAAGAAGCCCTAAACAAGCTTTTTGAGCGCGACAAGGATGCCTTGCGAGCCTCCGGAGTCCAGATCTTGTCTTACATTCCAAAAGAGGAAATGGAAGACAACCAGGAGTTCAGGTACCGAATCCCAAATGAGTCGTTTATTTGGCCCAAAGACTTCAAGAAACTAGATGGTCGCCAGATAGCGCTTCTAAACCTAGCTGCTCAGGTTTGGGCACAGGCATCACTTTCCGCCGACGCGGAAATAGCCATGACGCGACTGAGGGCACTCGGCGAAGTTCCTGAAGATTCTGGACTTGTAGGCATTGCACCTCGAATTCGAACTCACCACAGAAGTTTTCGACCACTAAACGACGCGATTTCAAATCAAGATGTAGTCAGTTTTGACTATCGCAAGGCCGGATCAGGCAATGTTGAGACACGAACCGTAGAACCGTGGGCGCTCCAAAACGTTGGTGGACAGTGGCTACTGGTGTGCCTAGACCGCGATAAGCAGCAGCCCAGGAACTTTCTTTTGAAGCGCATTGTGTCGTTAAAAATCACCAAAACCGGTGACAAATTCGAGCGTCCCTCAAAGCAGGTCTTAGAAGCCGCACAAGATGAACTCGCTCAACTTATCGAGCAAAACGTAGCAACCATTCGCGTTCAAAAAGATTCCGATGCTTGGTTCCACTTTGAAATGGACCTTCCTCGCGAAAATCAGAATGGCGAGCTTAGCCTCAACTTCATGGATATCAACCTTCTAGCGGATGAGCTTCGCGAGTATGCAATGGACATAGAAGTATTGCGGCCGGCCGAACTCAAAGAGGCCATTCGCGCTGGATTTGAGAAGGTTGCGAGCGATCACCATGACTAAGGCCATGAAGGGGGCAGAGCGCTACAACTTGTTGTTGGCTCTGGTGGGGTTTCTTCTCAAAAACAACGAAGTCACGGTGGATGACCTTGCAACTCGATTCAAGGTAACACCAAAGGAAATCAGAAGTGCAGTTTCGACAATCACGGTTTCTGGAATAGGAAGTTACGCACCTAACGAGCTCTTTGACATCGATTTTGATCGATTCGAGAACGAGTCCGTTGTGCAGCTGACTTTCAACCCAGCCATCGATGATGTGCCAAGATTGTCCGTTCGTCAGGCTGCTGCCTTGAGTGCCGGTCTTAGCTACCTGAGGCTTATCCCTGATTTTGAGCAGCAGGCTGAAATTGATCAGTTACTTGACCTATTGGCTCGCGGATCAAACGCCTCGCCTGCGCCAGTCATCGCTGTAAAACCTGGCACAATTGACGCCGAAGCCGCCACAGTGCGTGCGGCCATTGTCGGTGACGTTCAGATGGAGTTCGAATACCGTACCCAGAGTGGCGAGCAGTCCAGACGCGTAGTTGATCCTCTGGTGTTGGAGTCCATCGACAATGTGTGGTACCTGCGGGCTTATTGCCACACTCGCCAAGACATCCGAAACTTCAGACTTGACCGCATGCGTCTTTCTAGAGCCCTGCCTGAGGCTAGATCAGAGGCCGGCAAGGCTGCGGTTCTGAGTGACGACATCTACACGCCTAAATCCTCGGATCACAGCGTAGTGGTTGACCTTAGTCCCGAGGCCCACCACTTGATTGCCGATTTCAAGCCAGAATCCGAACCCATGGACCTTGGCGACAACATTTACCGCATAACGATAAAGGTTGAAAACCTAGCGATCTTGGGCAAAGTAATAGCCAGGTGCGCAGGTGCAGCCGTGGTAGTTTCCCCGCCCGAGGCGCGCAAAGCGGTTAGCGAATATGCTCTAAGAGCATTGGGTGCCAGTGTTTCATCGCTAGAGGCAAAAGAGGAGTAGCGCAATGGGCGAATGGACCTGGTTACTTCTAGTTCCGTGTGTCGGCGGCGCCTATGTACTCCTGAGACTCGCAATTGGGGCTGCACAGAAACTGAAGAAAGTGCAACTTCAGGTGGCTGAGCTAAAAGTGAAAATTTCCGATTTGAATGCCCTTTTGCAAGACGAAGTCGTTTTCAATCCCTTACCGAATGATTTGAACACCGATGTAACGAAAGCCACGGGACTTGTTCTCAGACTTAGAGCTCTTGCAAACCAAAAGAAGCACGAACGACAGCGTAGTCTTATAAACAGAATCTCAAAAGGAAGGCCCCAGCAATGAAATCAATTGGTGGACCAGAGCTCATCATCATCCTGGTGATTGTCGTTCTTCTGTTCGGTGCGACAAAGCTACCTGGACTTGCAAAAGGTATCGGGGAATCCATCCGGGTCTTTCGCAAAGAGGTAAGGACCAAGGACGAGCCTGAGAAAGCTGAGGGTTCAGCCAAGCCTGAAGCCGAAGGCTCTAAGCCAACAGAAAAGTAGTGTCCCGAAAACGAAACCGCGAGGCCGCCATGAGCCTTGGCGGCCACCTAAAAGAGCTGAGAAATCGCTTTTTTTGGTCAGCATTATTTATTGCCGCTGGGACCGTGGCAGGCTGGTACCTCTTTGATCCAGTATTCGCTGCACTCCAGGATCCGATTGTTCAGATCTCCAAGAGTCGGCACATAAATGCAAGCGTGAACTTTGGCACAATCGGGGGAGCCTTCGACCTTCGGGTGCAGATCTCGGTATTCATTGGAATAGTTATCAGCAGCCCGTTTTGGCTCTATCAGCTGTGGGCATTTATTACTCCAGCCCTCAAAAAACGCGAAAAGCGCTACACGCTAGGGTTCTTAGGCAGCGCAATTCCGCTGTTCTTGGCCGGCTGCTACATAGCCTGGATTTCGCTTCCGGCATTTGTCCGAACTCTCTTGGCGCTTACTCCAGAAGGTAGCGCAAACCTCATAAACGCCAATGAGTACATTCTCTTTTCTCTGAGGGTTCTATTGGTCTTTGGCATCGCTTTTGTTCTGCCAGTCGTATTAGTTCTGCTCAACTTCATGGGAATACTCACGGCGCGAAACATCATCAATGGCTGGCGAATGGCCACTTTCTTGTCGTCGGTAATTGCGGCCCTTGCCACTCCAACGGTTGACCCAACTTCCATGTTTGTACTCATGATTCCGCTGCTGGCACTTTACTTCGTGGCGGCGGGCGTGGCTGCTTTGCGCGATCGCTGGACGGCTCGGCAGCGCCGCGCCATTGGCGAGGTGACTGCCTAAATGAAAAACGTCGATGAAGAAGTTCTTTCACCGGCAGAGCGCTATGCGCTTTCCAAGCAATCGAAAAAGTTAGTGGAGCTCGAGAGTTTCAAAGAACTGTTGAAATTTCCTCTGGACAAATTCCAGGATGATGCTTGTAAGGCGCTCGCATTTGGCAAGTCAGTTCTTGTGGCTGCACCGACCGGGGCGGGTAAAACTATTGTTGGCGAGTTCGGCATTCACCTTGCTATTTCCAAGGGTCAGAAGGTTTTTTACACAACTCCGATAAAGGCACTTAGCAATCAAAAATTCGCTGAGTTGACAGCGCGATATGGAGCTGAAAGGGTCGGACTTCTCACCGGAGACAACAACAACAATGGTGATGCACAGATAGTCGTAATGACTACAGAGGTGCTTCGCAACATGATTTATGCCAACTCCAACAGTTTGACCAATCTTGGCTTTGTAGTCATGGATGAGGTCCACTACCTTGCCGATCGCTTCAGAGGTGCGGTCTGGGAAGAGGTAATTCTTCACCTTCCAAGCTCCGTAAAAATAATCAGCCTAAGCGCTACCGTGTCTAATGCCGAAGAGTTTGGTGCTTGGCTGAACGAGGTCCGCGACGAAACCGAAGTGATTGTTTCTGAACACCGACCGGTGCCGCTGAACCAGCACGTACTCTTCGGCGATGACCTACTCGATCTTTTTGACGCCGGAGGACGTTCCTCGGCACGCGTTAACCCGGACCTGCTACACCTGCACAACAGCAAACTTCGACAACTTCCCGCGAGACCGAATCGTGGTCGACGCGGACAAACCGGCGGACCGAAACGTGAAGAGCCCCGCATTTACCGGGCATCAAAACCCGAGGTAGTAGACATCCTCGACGAAGCCGAGCTTCTGCCAGCAATATTCTTCATCTTCAGCCGCGCCGGTTGCGAGGCTGCCGTCAAGGCCTGCCAACACCACTCACTGCGATTAACAACTCGAGACGAGCAGCAAGAGATCCGTCGCATCGTTGAAGAGAAGGTCTACAACATTGCCGATGAAGACCTGTCGACTCTTGGTTATTTTGAATGGCTCAGTGGCCTTGAGAGGGGAGTAGCGGCACACCATGCTGGCATGCTCCCCGCTTTCAAGGAGGTCGTAGAGGAACTTTTCCTTCGAAAGTTGGTCAAGGTTGTTTTCGCCACCGAAACTTTGGCACTTGGCATAAACATGCCAGCAAGAACCGTGGTTTTGGAACGCTTGGACAAATACAACGGTGAGGGTCGCGTGCAGATCACACCTGGTGAATACACACAGTTAACCGGACGAGCGGGCAGACGAGGCATCGATGTTGAGGGGCACTCGGTAATTCAATGGGCCGGCAACCTCGATCCGGTTACAGTTGCTGGTCTCGCCTCAAAGCGAACATACCCACTCATTAGCCCGTTTCGCCCAACACACAACATGGCTGTCAATCTGATCGAGGCATTTGGTCGCGATCGGGCGCGAGAGGTTCTTGAAACCTCATTCGCACAGTTCCAGGCAGACCGTTCAGTGGTTGGCTTAGCCAGGTCCATTCGCGACAAACAGGTATCCCTTGAGGGATACGCCGAGGCCATGGAGTGTCACCTTGGCAACTTTTCGGAGTACGCCCAGATGCGCCACGACATCTCGGATTTAGAAAAAGCAATGGCGGCGAGTCGAGTTCGATCTGAGCGGGGTAAAGATGTCCGCCAGAGTGCTGGCCGCCGAGAGCAAGAGAATCGTCTTGCCGACCTCAAACGCAGAATCAAGCACCACCCGTGTCACAACTGCCAAGACCGCGAGAACCACGCCAGATGGGGTGAGCGCTGGCACAAGTTAGCTCGGGAAATCGATACGGTAATAACTCAAATAGAGGGCAGAACCAACCAGGTTGCTCGAACCTTCGACCGCATCTGCGACCTCCTAGTTGAACTTGGATACATCCGTGAATCTCAGGGTGAACTAAAAGTACTGGAATCAGGCAAGTTGCTCGGCAGAATCTACGGCGAGCGCGACCTACTGGTTTCCGAGAGCCTTCGCTACCAACTTTGGAACCATTTGGATGCCCCGGGGCTTGCAGCTATGGCCGCCGCTCTGGTCTACGAGGCCAGAAGAGACGATGGCTTCGAGGTCAAGTTACCGCGTGGCAATTTTGGTGAAGCACTTGCCAACACGGAGGCCAAATGGGACGAATTGGAACGACTTGCCAAGATCCATCGCCTTCCATCAACCGCACCACTTGATTCTGCACTTTGCCTTCCGATGCACCGGTGGGCCTCTGGTGCCAAACTCGATTCGGTGCTCCAACAAGCTGACATGCCTCCAGGAGATTTCATTCGCTGGACCAAGCAGATTGTTGATCTGCTAGACCAATTAGGTCAGAACGCCGAACCAGTTATCTCTGACCTGGCAAGAGATGCCGTTGACCGGGTTAAGCGCGGAATTGTTGCCTACTCTTACTATGGCTAGGTCACACAGAACCCTGGTGCTATTGCAGCGCATGCCTTTGCGCATTGCGCTGGCGGTAGTAGGTGGTCTACTTTCTGGACCAACTCTTCCTCTAGCAAATGCCTGGTACCTTATTTTTCCCTCGGTGGTTGCACTTCTACTCTCGGTGAGAGCATCCGGTTTTTGGCGCGGAGCTCTGGTTGGCTTCATTGGTGGAACAGTTTTTTACGCCAGTCAAAGCCCATGGCTTACCGCTTACCTTGGTCCTGTTCCATGGCTCGCGCTCTCTGTGCTCATGGGATTAATCTTTGCAATAGGAATGGGGTCTCTCGCCAAAATCTGGTCTTGGCTGCAAACCAAGCAAACGTCGCTTGGCAAGTGGCACGAACTCATCGTTGCAATTGTCCTCGCGGGGGTATGGACTACTCGCGAATGGGTAGCGGGGCATTACCCCTACGGCGGTTACCAGTGGTCGCGACTTGCCCAATCTCAGGCTGACACACTTCTGAACCGATGGGCTTTCTGGGGCGGGCTGTCTGGGCTCAGCTTTGTGGTCGCTCTTATTTGCGCAGCACTAACCCTGTGGATTATCTCCGCAAGGCTTTACAAACCAACACTGGCAGCATTGATTGCCGCGATGGTCGCTGTGCCTTTGTTTACCGCATTGCCCGTGTCTAGCCAACAGGGAAGCCTCACAGTTGGAGCCGTTCAAGGCAACGCCAATGCTGGCCTTTTCGCTAATCCAGTTCCGGGTAGCATTCTTGCCAAGCACATTGTCGAAACCAAAGCACTAATGAATGACCCAAAGGCTGGGTCCCTAGATTTTGTGGTCTGGCCCGAGAACGCCTCGGATCTGGATCCCATCAGTTACCCACCAGCCCGCGCCGCAGTGGAAAACCTCGTGAATAATGAGATCCGTAAACCGCTGATTCTTGGTGCAGTGACTCACCGTGGGGATGAGATCTACAACTCGACCATTCAGTTTGATCCAAATGTTGGCCCAGTTGACTTCTACGACAAACAGCATCCAGTGCCGTTCGCAGAATACGTTCCAGACAGAGCATTCTGGTATCAGCTAGCCCCTGACCTTATTGGGCTCATTGAGAAGGGTTTCAGCTTTGGTACCAGACCGGGAACCTTCCAAGTTGCTGGTAGAACTGTGGGCTCATTGATTTGCTTTGAGATTGCCAATGACAGTTCGCTAGAAACCCTTGTTCGTCAAGGGTCCACGCTAATCCTGAGCCAAGCAAATAACGCCGATTTTGGCCACAGTGCCGAAACGTTTCAACAAGCCCAGTTGGTAAAACTGCAGGCGATTGCCACCGGCCGGGCCATTGTGCACGTGTCGACTGTTGGAGTTACGCAAGTTGTTATGCCAGACGGTACTGTCGCTGCTGAACTAAGTCCTTTCAAGCCTGGTTACCTCATTCAAAGAGTTCCAGTCATGACGGGCACAACACCAGCAATGTTTACTTTTGGTGCTTTGGACTATCTGTGTGTTTTGGCTACCTGCGTGTTGCTGTTCTTTAGCCTGGGTGGCAACAGGCTATTCTTTCGGAAGCGTGGTTCAAAGCCAAACGCAATCGGAAACAGCAAGGACTCGAAAAATTAAGACGCTGGTTATCATCCCTACCTACAACGAGCTGGGAAGCCTGACCGACCAGGTACAGGGCCTTGTTACCAGCGTGCCCGAGGTAGACATTCTAATTGTGGACGACAATAGCCCCGATGGCACCGGCCAGTTGGCCGATCGATTGGCTCAGCTAAATCCCAGAGTGTCGGTGCTGCATCGCAAGGGCAAGGGCGGGTTGGGGCCAGCATACCTGGCTGGCTTCGACTACGGCATTCAGCAAGGCTACGAGTTTTTAGTGGAGATGGATGCCGACGGCAGCCACCGGTGCGAGGATCTCCCCAAGTTACTTCAGGTAGCGCCACAAGCGGACCTAGTGATTGGCTCCCGCTGGATCAAGGGCGGAAAAGTTGTCAATTGGCCCCTACATAGAAAAGCCATCAGCCGAATTGGAAACATTTATGCGGGGTTGCTGCTACGCGCAGGTGTTAGAGACATCACTGCCGGATTTCGCGTTTTTCGAACCAGCTTCTTGAAATCCTTAGACCTGAGCAATATTGCATCCCAAGGATACTCATTTCAAGTTGAACTGGCTTGGAAATCCAAATTAGCTAGTGCGCGCATCATTGAGGTTCCCATTACGTTCGTAGAACGAACCCAAGGCAACTCAAAAATGAGCAACAAAATAGTTCTCGAAGCCCTTTGGCGCGTCACCAAGTGGGGGATAGGGCTTCGTTAGAAGTCAACCTTTGCGCCTGCTCTGCGGGCCTTCAAGTAGTCCAGACGTTCCTGCAGAATCTCTTCGAGTTCATCGATGCTACGGCGCTCTAGCAGCATTTGCCAGTGGCTTCTGGGCGTCTTCTCCTCGAAATCAACCAGAGTAACCATGGTTCCGTTCTCAAGCAGTATTGCTTCCTTGGAACAGGTTTTGCATTCCCAGGTCTGGGGAACTTCGGCATCTGCGGAGAAAATCAGATCGGAAACGTGTCCTGCACCGCACTGATACGAGAACGTGCTGCGAGCTTCAAACTTGACTCCCGATTCGGTCTCAAGACTCTGAGCCCCTAGACGCATTCCCCGCATTGTCTGCTGTGACATTGTTCCTCCTGTGACCTCTTTTGGAGGCCTTAAGTTCTGGCGTTGTAGTCATAACCAGCGCACAGGAGGCTTTAGTCCCAAAACGTGAAAGTTTTTCTATTTGCCCAGCACAGAACGCGCCATTGGGGTCTCATCGGTGACGATACCGTCCGCACCCAACCCCAGTAAACGACTGATTTCGGTTGATTCGTTTATGGTCCAGAAGTGCACTTCTAGCCCAATACGATGAGCACCCGCAATGAATTTTCTGGTGTCGAATCTCAGAATTCCAGCCCGAATGGGAATCTGCAACGCCACG
This sequence comes from Micrococcales bacterium, assembly GCA_046063415.1. Taxonomy (GTDB): domain Bacteria; phylum Actinomycetota; class Actinomycetes; order Actinomycetales; family Microbacteriaceae; genus Rhodoluna. The sequence continues at coordinate 5,294 of JBJTMG010000045.1, read as the reverse complement.
ATGTCCCGAGCGAGACCCTTGGCCAAAAAATCGAGCCCTAAAGTCATGCAAATGTAGAGTGCCAGAAACCGACTCATGCCCGCCGAAGACACCGCGCCAGGAAGGAGCTTGAGCGCTTTTCTCCGATTACCTTCGGAGAAGCTTGCAACCAAAATTCGGCTCTGGGCGTTTGCAGCAGCAATGGCAGCTACACCTGGCCCAACACTATTGGCGGTCTTGAAATCCAAGTTAAAGCGAGCAGTGGGGAAGTGGTTTAGAACCTCCAAAAGTGAAGAAATTCTTCCACCATGCGATAGTCTCAGCTCACCAATTTGCTGAAATGTAAGTTCAGAAATGCGGTTGGGGATTCCCGCGACCCGAGCCAAATCATCATCGTGCAGCAACACAGCGACACCATCTGAAGTCACTTGAATGTCTGACTCAATGAGATCCGCTCCCTGTTCGAGCGCTGACGCAAAGGCTTCAATTGTGTTCTCATCGATGTCTCGACCGAATGTATCGCGCGAGTAACCTCGGTGGGCAATAACTCGAGGATGCCGGCCAGTTAGGTAGACGCTCACGATGTTAGGCTACCAACATGCAATCGACCACTATGAGATTCCTTAAGCTCATCGGTGGACTTTACATATACGGTTGGGGATTGGCCCTCATGGTCAACGCCAAGATCGGTATTCCACCTTGGGATGTACTTGCTCAAGGAATTTCAGTGCAAACCAAGCTTTCCTACGGCATTAGTTCTGTAATTGTGAGCGCCTTGGTTCTATTAGCCTGGATTCCATTGAGACAGCGCCCCGGGCTCGGCACAGTGCTCAATGCCGTGCTAATCGGCCTTTTCGCCGACACCGTGTTCCCACTGCTGCCAAATTTGGTAGGGAACTACGCGCTCCAACTTGGTAGCTTTGCCCTGGGCATGCTCCTGGTGGCTCTCGCAACAGGACTCTACATAAGTTCACATTTTGGTTCTGGCCCCAGGGATGGCCTGATGGTTGGGACCCAGCAGCTAACGGGTTGGCCGTTTTGGATAGTGCGGACAATGTTTGAAGTAACTGTCCTGACAATTGGATGGCTTATGGGTGGACAGGTTCGCGAAGGCACGCTGATCTTTGCTGTTTGCATAGGGTATCTAATGCAAACATCCATGCGCTTTTTCAAAGTTCCAATGCGTAAAGACCCGAAGCGTGCCTAGGTTTACATAATGCATAAACCAGAGCGTCCGCTGTCAGCCTTGCATGTCAAGCACAGGGAAACCGCTAGGGCTTTCGTAATTAACTCGCGGGGCCAAATTCTGCTTATCAAGACACACTGGGATCCTGGAACGGGATTGCCTCCAAGATGGCTGACTCCTGGTGGCGGAATCGACAATGGCGAAACCACCGTGCAGGCTGCCAGACGTGAAATTTGGGAAGAACTCGGGCTAGATCTTGATCCGGTGGTTTTCTCAGAGGAGCCAGAGAAGCTTGAATTCAAAATCGATTGGGCAGACTCAAGATTCGAAACCGGAATCGCTTATTTCTTCACAGTCAATGTCAACGATGATTTCCAACCGAATAACCAAAACTGGACGAATGACGAGCACCGCGACGTTCTTGAACTCCGCTGGTGGGATGCGACTGCGATTCTGGAATCAACTGAACGTTTTGGGCCGCCCGGGTTGGTAGAGCTGATAAGGCGACGCTTCGTGGCTTAGGTTTCGCTTTTCAGCACTCAACACTCGCCGCGGCCCTATGAAAAATGCCGATAATGAACATTATGTCAAGTAATGTTTTATTTCTTATTGTTAGGACGAGCTCGGTTTATCGGGTCGATGCCCTACTTCTGAGTTGCGGCTATCCACTCGGATAGCTTGGCGGACGCCGCGCCTGAATCCAAAGCATTGGAAACGCGCTCCAGCGCGTCTTCGAATCTAATATTGATTTCCACGTCGGAGCGCGTCGAATCTTTTGCAAGCTCATAGGTGACAACACCCGCGGCAGCGTTCAGGGCCACAATGTCTCGTACCGCCCCCAGGTTACCGTCGGTACGGTTCGCGAATACGCTCCTGGCCACCTCAGCATTGAAATGAGCATCGCCACCGACCAAAACTTCTTGCTCCACCAGCTGAATTCCAAATTTCCGCGGGTCAATCTCCATTTCAACCACTTCTCCCCCGCTTACCTGCCAAATCTTGCTGGTTGTCGTGGTACTTAGTTCATCGAGGCCATCATTGCCCCTGAAAACCAGCGCTGTGCGGTTTCGTGCGGCCATTTCACCGGCCAATAGCGGTGCAACCTCTGGGTTGGCAACCCCGAGCGAGGTGGCTATGGGCTGAGCCGGATTCGCAAGCGGCCCAAGGAAATTGAAAGTTGTCGGGACGCCCAGAGCCTTACGGATTGGCGCCACGTGCCGCATAGCTGGGTGAAAAACAGGTGCGAAAAAGAAAGTCAGGCCGACTTCACGGAAAATATCGGCAACTCGTTCCGGTGATAAGTCCAGACGAATGCCTAAAACCTCTAGCATCTCGGAAGAACCGGTTTTTCCAGACGCCGATCTACTTCCGTGCTTCATAACGGGAATTCCCACCGCAGAAGTCACAATCGAAGCCATCGATGAGACGTTTACTGTGCCAACCAGATCGCCTCCGGTACCGACAATATCCACGGCATCGGGGCCAGTGTCGAGAATCACCGCATGGCTCAGCATTGTGTCAACTAAGCCGGCGAGCTCATCCACAGATTCACCTTTAGCCCGAAGCCCCACCATAAACGCACCAATCTGGGACTCGGCAGCTTCCCCAGACATGATTTGGTTCATCGCCCAACTGGCCGAAGCGCGATCAAGGGGTGTTTTTTCTATCAGTCGACCCAAAATCACAGGCCAAGACAGCGATGAATTCATGCCTGTCAGTTTACGCCACCAAATCCCCTACTTCGTTGGGACAGAACCTGACAAAAGTTGATAAAAACCGCCATTTATAACGGCTAAATGAGGCCTTGGTACTCGGGTCGGGTTTAGGATATAGACATGTCTTCAATGCCAGTGTCGCAGCATTCAGCACCCGTCATCAATCGACCCAGTGCTACCTCAGTAGGAACCATAGTTTGGCTCGGCAGCGAGGTGATGTTCTTCGCTGGTCTATTCGCGATGTACTTCAGCCTCCGTGCCAACTCCCCCGAAATGTGGGCAGCGGAAACCGAAAAACTAAATGTCCCGTTCGCCTTGATCAACACCCTGATTCTGGTTTCTTCCTCGTTCACCGCGCAATTTGGAGTCTTTGCGGCAGAAAGAATGCAGCCGCGAGCAACTGGCTGGAGCCCAACCAAATGGGGAATGGTCGAGTGGTTCCTGCTCTCCTACCTATTGGGTGCGGTTTTCGTTTCTGGGCAGGTCTGGGAATACACAACCTTGATCATGCAAGAAGGCGTTTCCCTCGATAGCAACAGCTACGGCAGTTCCTTCTACATAACCACTGGATTCCACGCGTTGCACGTTACCGGCGGTTTGGTGGCGTTCCTGCTAATCATTGGTAAAACCTTCGCCGCTAAAAAGTTCGGTCACTACGAAGCGACCGGTGCAATCGTGGTCTCCTACTACTGGCACTTCGTTGATGTGGTCTGGATTGGTCTTTTCCTCATCATTTACGTCTTGAAATAAAACTGGAAAGAATCAAATGGCTATCAAAAAGAGCAAGTTGAACTCGGCAAGACGTCGTCCATGGGCAGCCGTCGTTGTAATTGCCATCGGATTGGTTATCAGTGGCGGCGGATATGCGGCGGCAACTGCAGCCATCGACGCCAAGCAATCTGAAACAGTTGCCTCAGCCGCCCAGATTGACGAGGGGCACAAACTGTTCCTGGCCAACTGTGCCAGCTGTCACGGTAAGAACGCCGAAGGAACCAAGAATGCGCCTACCCTTATCGGTGTTGGAGCGGCTTCGGTTGACTTCCAGGTTTCTTCCGGTCGCATGCCAGCTCAGGCTTCTGGCCCACAGGTTTCAGTAAAGGAACCTCAGTTCACAGAAACCCAGATTGCTGCGATGGCTGCCTACGTAGCCTCGCTGGCCCCTGGTCCGGCAATTCCAGACGCCAAGTGGACCGAAGCAAATGGTAATTCCACTCGAGGTGGAGAACTCTTCCGCACCAACTGTGCAATGTGCCACAACGCAGCCGGTGCTGGTGGAGCTCTAACCCAGGGTAAGTACGCCCCTAGCCTCATGGGTTCCACTGGAAAAGAGATTTACGAGGCCATGATCACCGGCCCTCAAAACATGCCAGTGTTCAACGACGCGAACCTAACCCCTCAGGACAAGAAGGACATCATTACCTACCTGACCTACCTTCAGCAGAACCCTTCTGTAGGTGGTTTGGACCTTGAAAACATTGGCCCAGTGGCCGAGGGACTTTTTGTTTGGCTAGCGGTCTTGGGTCTAATCATTGGCATTACGGTTTGGCTCGGCGCCAAGTCCAACTAGTTTTTAGAAAAGATAAAGGGAGCATAGATTGAGCGACAAAAAAGGCCTAAAGCCTAGCTCTAGCGACTCGAGCGAGTTTGAGCACGACTACAGTGCGGGCCTCGCGGTTATTCCAGCAGACAAAATAGCTGACCCGGGTCTGGAGCCTCACCGTGTGCGCATGACGGATAAGAGCGAACGCCACGCCAAGACTGCGGCAAGGCAAGTTTCGTTCCTATTTTTCCTGTCCATCATTGGAAGCATCTTCGCGATTGTTGCCTACTTTGCATTCCCAATCAATGAAGACCTAGGAACCGTTCGTAACAACACGCTGTTCCTAGGACTAGGAATTACTCTTGGTCTATTCGGTATCGGTTTCGGTGCAGTGCACTGGGCCAAGACCCTCATGCCCGATGCCGAAGTATCCGAGCCTCGACACCAGACCCGTGGATCAGAGGAAGTTCGAGCCAGAGCAGTAGAGATTATCAAACTTGCCGATGCGGAATCTGGCTTTAGCCGACGCAAACTGATTCGCAGAAGCCTATACGGTGCTCTGGCGCTATTCCCTCTGCCAGCAATCGTCTTGTTCAAAGACATGACTGTAGACGCAGACCCTCAGGAGACCCTGCGCCACACCATGTGGAAAAAGGGAACTCGCCTGGCAACCGACCCTACCGGCACCCCTATCAAGGCCTCCGATTTGACTATCGGTTCGGTTTTTCACGTTATCCCCGAAGGCCTAAGCGAACTCGAGCACCACAAGCTCGAGGAAAAAGCAAAAGCAGCAGTTCTGCTGGTTCGTCTAGACCCTGCAGACATCAAGAGCCAGAAGGAACTCGACTGGGGTTACAACGGCATCGTTGCTTAT
>JBJTMG010000044.1:0-2363 GCA_046063415.1 Micrococcales bacterium | reverse complement strand
CTGGATCTCATAGTCAAGAAGGCCAAAGAGCGAGTTGACCGTTGAGTGAAATGATCCTCGGGTTGAGCCCTCGACCCACTCGCAGTTCCAACCACCGTCAGCCGCCTGATGCTCCAGGAACCAGCGAGCATTCGTGGACATATCAAGCCCAAGCCAGAGGCCATTAGAGAGCGTGAACGCGTTGATGCAGCAATCAACCTCGCCATCCCAGTAGGGAAGGTCGTCGTACTCCCAGCGCGAATTCGCTGCGAGTCGCGCTGCGGTGTCGCCCAGTAACTTTGCGTCAACACCCCATCGGCGCAGAGAGTTGAGCGCCCAAGTGGTAGCCGTGTACGGCTGTCCCTCGGCGTCATCGGCGTGAAAAATAGCGCGGTCATCATGCCTGGTAGGAAAGTACGCCCCGCCAGCCCACTGGCCATCCGGGTCCTGCACGCTCAGGACCTTGCCCCCGAAGCCATCGGTGGCGGTTTTGGCCCGCGTAGCCTGCCACTGGTCTTGGGGCAGCTCAAGCAGATCGCGTTCTACCTGCCACCTAATGCTGGGTTCGCTGTCTAGTAGCCATGTGATGGTTTCGGAGCTTGGTTGCATGCCCATGGGCTAGTTGCCTGTGACTGCGAACCAACGACCTTCGTTGTCGGGAAACGCAAAAGCCGTGACGCCGCCCTGATCTCCAATTTCAGTTGCGGTAACGCCCGCAGCAACCAGCCGTTCACGAGTGCCGGCAAGGTCATCGGAGTTAAACGCGATTGAAGGGGTTGCAAGGTCAAGGCCGTGCGGGTTGTCCTTCATGAGTGCCAGTGGCACCAGTTCGAAACCAAAGTTTTGGTCGCTAAAGCCAACCTGGACAATCGCAAAGTCGCCAGCCTGTTTACGGCTCTTTTCGACCATGCCGACTTTCTCGGTCCAGAAGGCCAAACAGGCATCCGGGTTCTCTACATACAGGACAACGTATCCAACGCGCATAACAGGCTCCTAGGCAATCGGTGATAACTACGGCAAAGTCTATTGAGTGTCCTTCGGTTGCGGACTTTGAGATGCGCTCGGACCAGCAGTTTTTTGGCAAAACTTGCGCAAAAGACACAAAAAATCCGTAATACTTGTATCTTGTAAAGATTATTTCCGTAATCGGAGGCAAAGATGCAAAAAATCGCCCGTATTCTCATTGACCAGGCTCACAACCAGGCCTGGGCGGTAAAGCCCGAGGTTGCCGCGCGCATGAACTCGGCAAATCCCTCCGATGCCAGTTACTCAAAAATGGCTCAGCTAGCAGCCACTTCCGAATTCCAAGTTGACCTTCACGAGAGCGGGCTGTTCACGGCTGATGCGCTCGCCAGCGCAGACATCCTGGTGATACCTCACGCCTCGAGCGACGAGTGGGAGAAAACCATCGGGGTTGGTTCGCCTGTGCTTACGCCCCAGGAACTTGAAGAAATCGAGCGCTTTGTTAGCACGGGTGGTTCATTGCTGTTGCTAGCCGAAACCGAGCAACCAAAGTACGGAAACAACTTTGCCGAGCTGGCTGCCAAATTTGGTGTCGAAATCAAGAACGCCACAGTGCAGGATCCCAGCCGCGCCTATAAAGATGTACCGACCTGGATCATTGGTGAGTTCAACCGACTCACCAAGTCTGACTTTGCATTCCTGGTTGACCAGGTTTGTCTTTACCGCGCGGGCGCTCTTGACGTGGCATCGAACGCCGATGCCGAGGTCTTCATGAGAACCTCTGAACACGCGTCTCCGGCTCTGGCCCCGCTGGGGGTTGCGGTTCAACACGGTCTTGGCCGCGTTGTTGTGCTTGCTGACTCTGATCTCTTTGGCGATGATTCCATTGATGACTGCGATAACAAACAGCTGTGGCTGAACATTGCGGGCTGGTTGGCAAATGCCAGAGCTGCGGCTAACGCCGACGCAAAACGCGAACCAAGCAGATTTTTGAATGACTCAAACTGGCAAAAACTTGCCGCCGCCATTGAGGACTTGCGCCCCATGCAGGCCAAGGATGGATCCATTGATGGTACCGCTCACTCTCACGCCGAGGCCTCGGCTTTGGTAGATCAGGTGATTGCAGCCATCGATGGCCTGGCTCCCAACTTTGAGCACCAGCACCAGTACTTAGTCGAGGTAAAAAAGGACATCGAAAACTGGCGCAAGGGTGGTTTTGGGGTTCCTGACTACTTCAACTCGCTGGAGTTGTTCCGACCAGACCTTAACCGCAAAAACTCGGTGCAGCACCTGGCCGTATTTTCCATGTACACCCAGAACGGCAACCCCAACCGAAACCTAGAGGCCGTAATCACCAATACCTTCTGGCCAGACTGGTTGGCCGACAAGGAAAAGAAGTACAACAACCCAGCTTTTATCCC
>JBJTMG010000043.1:0-5721 GCA_046063415.1 Micrococcales bacterium | reverse complement strand
GTTGGTGAAGGTGTAACCGGTTGAGCTGGTTACCTGGGTTTGCAGCAACGTTCCGGTTGCACCGTAAAGCCTTACCTGGTAACTGATCGCGGTGCCAAAGGTAACTACCGGGCTGGCGGTCCAAGTCACGGCACCGGTTCGGGTCGTAGCAGTGGATACCCTAATGTTGGTGGGTACCGCAGGGGTTGCCGAAATGGTCGACGTGTTCAGTGCGGCCGACGCAGTGCTTTCACCAATCGCATTGATTGCAACCACCCTGAAGCTGTAGTTGGTTGACGCGCTAAGACCGGTAACCGAGAAGGTGGTTCCGGTTGGGGTACCCACCGAGACCCAGCTTGTACCGTTGTATGACTCCACGCGGTAACCAGTAATTGCCGAACCGCCGTTGCTAGGCGCAGTCCAGCTCAGGTTGATCTGATTGCTGTAACGTGCCGAGGCAGTTGGCGCCGCTGGAGTAGCGGGCGCGGTAGGAGTTGGTGGAACGTAGTTGTTCAAGAAACTCATGTTGAGGACATCGTTGAACGAACCGCTAAGCGAGCTAGTGACCACGTTCTGAGTTGCATTGGTGGTGATTGCAGTTGAAATGCTCGCCACTGAAGCAGTTGGGTTTTGCTGCAGATACAGCGCAATTACGCCAGCAACGTGTGGGGTGGCCATGGACGTACCATTCCAGGTCTGCGAACCGGTTGGGTTGAAAGCATCGTCAGAGGTGATGGCTACACCAGGTGCAAAGAGGTCTACGCAGTTTCCGTAGTTTGAGAACGAGGCGCGGGCATCGTTGCTGTCGCTGGCCCCGATGGTCAGCGCGCTTGGTGCCGCGGCAGGTGTGAAGTTACAGGCGTCGGCATTGCTGTTTCCGGCGGCGATGCTAATTGGAATGCCGGCGTTGGTGAGGTTGGCAACCGCGCTCAGAACAGTGGTGCTGATTCCACTACCGCCAAGACTTGCGGTTGCAACTGCCGGAGTGCCGGCTGGGTTGTTGGCAATGATCCAGTTGAGGCCGTTTATAAAGGAACTCCAGCTTCCGGAACCGGCGCAGCTGAGTACCTTGACCGGAACAATGGTTGCCTTCTTGGCAACTCCGTACTTGGTACCTGCAGCGGTACCCGCTACGTGAGTTCCGTGACCCTGGCAGTCGATGTTCGGGTTGCTTCCATCTCCAATGGCGTTGTAACCCTGCAGGACACGGCCGGTGAAGTCTGGGTTGTCGCCCTGGGTGCCGGTATCTACAACATAGATGCGAACCCCAGATCCCGGGTTGGCTGGGTAGTTGTAGGTGCTGTCACCAATTTTTGAACTCTGGTCAATGCGGTCGAGGCCCCATGATGGAGTTGGGCTCTGGCTGTCTGTGGCAGTAAAGACACCGTCGGCCTCGACAACCTTAACTGCCGGGTTAGCGGCAAGTGCAGCTGCCTGCCCCGCGTTGAGCTTGGCGGTGAATCCCTGAATAGCGTGGTGAAAAACGTGTCCAACCGAACCGGCAGGAAGGTTGGCGCGCACTACCGACTGGGCATTTCCATTCACGCCGGAGTTGAACTGGACAATGTAGTTTTGCTGCGGTGCCACTGCCGCTAGAGCCGGCCCACCGGCAGCCAAAACTGCGACTGCTGCGGTAATTGCCATTACTGACTTCAGGCTTCGCATCATTACTCCCCTGTTCTCTTATTCCACGACAAACGCCGTTGATGTAATTAGAAATTTACTCCGTTTTTGCTGGTTCACAAAAGGAAACGGTGGTTACCCTCATGCCACTAGCGCATAAACAAAGCAGTGAGGCGCTTGGTGGTGAAGAATAGCCCCGCCAAGATCATGACCACAAAATACAGGGCGTGGCTTGCCAGTTCCCAACTCACATTTCCAAGGGTCAACCCTCGTACCAACTGAATCGCCTGCCAAAGCGGAAGGGCCTCGATGATCGACTGAATCCACTGTGGATAGATGCTCAGCGGGTAAAAAGTTCCACTGAACATAAACATGGGCAGCAGGAAGAAGTTGATCCAGTTCATTTGCTGGAAATTCTTCATGTAGCTGGTGATAGCCATGCCAAAGGATGCAAACCCAAAGGCGATTAGCACAGATGCCGGCACCGCTAGCACTCCCCACCAACTTGGTATTAGCCCAAGCGGGGTAACCACGGCCATGAATCCAATGGCATAGGCGAGCCCACGAAGCAAGGCCCAGGAGATCTCTCCAAGAGCAACGTCCAGCGTGCCCATCGATGTGCTCAGCATGCTCTGGTAGAGCTTGGCAAAGTGCATTTTGAAGAAGACGTTCCAGGTGCTGTCATAGATGGCGCCGTTCATTGCCGAGGTCGCCAGCAGCGCCGGGGCAATGTAGGCGGCGTAGCTGACCTCGTTACCCGAGCCATCGGTGACTCCACCAATCAGTTTCCCAAGACCAAATCCAAAAGCTAGCAGGTAGAAAACCGGCTCGACAAAGCCCGAAACCACAATGAACCAGGTGGACGACTTTAGCGCCATCCAGCCGCGCTCCAGAACCACGCGCGAGCGGCCCGAGTAGTAGGTGGACCCCAGTCTGTTGGCCCTTTTCTCAGCGATGGCAATGGCGCTGTCCACTGCCGCATTAATCATGCTCACTGCGCCAACCTCCGTTCGAACTGTCTGCTTCCAATGATGATGCTTACCACCAGCATGACTGCCAAATAGGTCAGGTGAATGGCCACTAGCCACGGCTCGATTGGCATGCCATAACTCAACGCGCGACCCAGGTTGGTTGCGTGCCAGAGCGGGCTTATCCAGCCGATCCACTGCAGGTAAATGGGCAGTGCGGTCAGTGGAAAGAAGGTGCCAGAGAACATGAACATTGGCGCGATTATGAAGCGACCGACAATGGCAAAGAATCCGTCGTCTTGCTTCACAAAAGATGTTGCGGCCAGCATTGCAGCGGCAAAAGCCATGCCGGCAAAGAAGGAAGCAACGGTGAGCGCGGCTACCGAATCCCAAGTAATGGCACCAAAGGCCAGCAAGATGCCTTCGTAGAGAAAAGCGGTAAGCAAGCACCGGATGCCCGAGGCAATCATGATTCCGCCTACAATCGCACGTCCGGTGAGCTGAGTGGAGTTCATTCCAAAGAAGCTCTTATCCCAGACAAATCCCTGCAGGGTAGGAAACGAGGTTTCGTCCATTGCACCCTGAATGGTTGCGCTGGCAAGCAAGGCTGGTGCCAAGAAGGTCAGGTACTTGACCCCGTCCACACCGGCCGAACCGGTGTTGGCATCAACCAGGGCGCCAACTCCCAGACCAACGGAAAGCAGGTAAAGCAGAGGGTTACCAATGCCAAACGCGATAATCGCGCCGATCCACTTGGACATGTTGCGCAGGCGGTATTCGGCCACAAACCAGGGGCCAAAAGTGAATGCTTTTCGCAGGTTCACGACTTTTGGGGCACCCTGCCAGGTCATAGTTGCAGACGAAATGTCTGCGCGGCTGGTATCAATCTGGCTCATTAGTCCACCAGGGTTCGGCCGGTCAGGCGAAGGAAGACGTCTTCTAGGCTGCTTCGTCGCACTAGCGAAGTAAGCGGTTCAAAACCACGCTTCTCGATCTTCTTAAGTGCTTCCTCGCCATCCTCACTGTAAACCAAGATGCGGTCTGGAAGCACCTCGAGTCGGTCACCGATATCAGCAAGCTCAAGGGCGACCTCGGCATTTTTGTCCGAGCCAAAACGCACCTCTAGCACCTCACGGCTCGAGTACTCCTTGATCAAATCCGCTGGGCTTCCCTCTGCCATGATCTTGCCCTTGTCCATGACAATCAGACGATCGCACAGTTGCTCGGCTTCATCCATGTAGTGAGTGGTAATCACAAGCGTTACACCCTGCTCCTTAAGGCGGAACAGGCGGTCCCAAAGAATGTGCCTGGCCTGTGGGTCAAGCCCAGTTGTAGGTTCGTCGAGCATCAGGATCTCGGGCTCGTTCACCAGGGCGCGCGCAATCGTGAGGCGACGCTTCATGCCCCCGCTCAGCGAATCGGTCTTGACGTTTTTCTTTTCCTGGAGCTGAGCAAAGTCCAATAGCTCCTCAATTTTCCTCATCACAAACTTGCGAGTCAGCCCAAAGTAGCGACCGTAAATGAACAGGTTTTCCCAAACCTTGAGCTCGATATCCAGGTTGTCCTGCTGCGGCACCACTCCCAAGTGAGCGCGAATCTCGGGTCCCTTTTTATTGGGGTCTTTACCAAGAATTTCTAGGTCACCAGAGCTGCGACTCAGAGTGCTGGCAATCATGCGCATGGTTGTGGATTTGCCGGCACCGTTTGGACCCAAGAGCCCAAAGGCCTCGCCGCGCTTAACCTCAAAGTCAATGCCGTCCACCGCGGTGAACTCACCGTAGGTCTTGGTGAGACCCTTTGCCACAATCATCGGCTGGTTGTTTTGAACAGACAAAATCTTCCCATTCTTCGTTGGATGGAGGTCCTCATTGCCAAGGGGCCCAAATCTTGGGCAGCGTTACAGACTAACAAATTGCTAGCCTGTATTTATGCCTTCAACCACTTCAGTCCAGCGTGTTCGCTTGGGCAATCGAAGGGTAACCGGCAAGGAGCAGTATTACACTCCGCTCGACACCGCCCGCGAACTGGTAGGCGAGCTTCAGAAAATCATTCCCAACTTTTCGGAGCAAACGGTTTTGGAGCCTGCTGGCGGTACCGGGTCGTTTATTGCGGCAGCCCGTGCGGTTGGGGTTACCAAGTTTGTCGCGTACGACATTGAGCCCAAACACATCGATGTCTCGCCCGGCGACTTTTTACAGCAAGAACTGCAACTCACTGGAGCGGTGGCACTCTCGAACCCGCCTTTTGGACGCAACAACAGCCTGAGCATTCCCTTCTTTAACCGGGCCGCCGAGCACTGCGACTATATCGCCTTTATCGTGCCGCGCTCTTGGCGCAAGTGGTCAGTCATGAATCGACTGGATCGGAACTTTCATTTGGTTGCCGATCACGACCTGCAGCTTGACTATGTTGACGCATCTGGAGCGCGGATTTCGGAACGCAAGCGACTTGCTACTTGCTTTCAAATTTGGCAACGAAAAACCGAACTGCGTCCTCTGATATCAGTTGCCGATCAGGGCTTTATAACCAAGACCACCGCTGCCGATGCCGATGTGGCGCTGACGATCTTTGGTTACGGCTGCGGAACTGTTCGCACGGAATTCGAACGTAAGCCAAACAGCACTCGAATGTTCCTGAAGTTGAACCACCCTCAGGCTCTGGATGCTCTCACCTCGGTTGACTACTCAAGGTTTTTTAGGAACACCGCCTATACCGAGGCGCTGTCTTTGCCAGAAATCAACTATTTACTGAACGAGGCCATTCTGGGGAATCCGCACCTAGTCGAAAAGAGTTAGTAACCGCATGAGTATGTTTGGCGGCCGTGGCCGCAGCAGTCGCACAAAAGACAACCTTCCAAAAGCTAAGTTCACCCAACTTCTTCCTTACTTTTCACAGCACAAGGGGTCTCTTGTCCTGGCGGCATCACTTTCTGTTGCTGGGGCTGCCTTCAGCCTTGCTCAGCCCTTGCTTACTGGCCAGGTGATTAATGCGGTTCAAAAAGGTGAGCCAATGGGACCGGTCGTAGGGCTGCTGGTAGCTCTCATTCTGGTCAGTGGCATCACCGGCGGCTTCATGTACTTTGTGCTCAGCCGCACCGGTGAAGGCGTTGTTCTCTCGGCCCGAAAGCATTTGGCGGATCGCCTGCTGAGAC
>JBJTMG010000042.1:0-5195 GCA_046063415.1 Micrococcales bacterium | reverse complement strand
CAAGAAGAACGGGCTCAACGAGGCAAATAGACCTAGCAGAACCAGCATGTCTCCCACGGCTGGGACCGCACCCATTTCGCCTGCACGAAGACGGGAGAAATAGGCCCGGAACTGGTCGGCTGTGGTGCCTTCGTGCCCGGTCTTGATTGGTACTACATCAGACATTCTTGGGTCTCCTACTGCTTCTTGAGACCGGTGATGTAACCGATCACGTCGTTGTGGTTAGTGTCTTTGGTTTCCAGCTGAGCGACCATGGTGCCCAGGTAGAGCACTGCGATGTTGTCAGCTACCTGGAAGACGTCAACCAGGTTGTGGCTGATCATTAGAACCGCTACTCCGGAATCTGCGAGGCGACGAACCAGGTTCAATACCTGCTCGGTCTGTGCCACACCCAGAGCCGCGGTTGGCTCATCGAGGATAACGAGCTTCGCATCGCGCAACACTGAGCGCGCAATGGCCACGGTTTGACGCTGTCCACCCGAAAGCGATGACACCTTCTGGCGAACCGACTTCACCGTCTTTACCGATAGTGATTGCAGCGCCTTTGCTGCTTGAAACTCCATGCTGGACTCATCCAGAGTGAGCTGCGACATCTCTTCGCGTCCCAAGAACATGTTTTGAACAATGTCCAAGTTTTCGCAGAGGGCCAGGTCTTGGTAAACAACCTCGATGCCCATGGCACCCGACTGCCTTGCGCTGTGCAGGTGTACTTCTTGCCCCTCAAATCTAACGACGCCTTCGTCGTAGGGCTGCACCCCAGATAGTCCCTTGATCAGGGTTGACTTTCCAGCTCCGTTGTCTCCAACAAGAGCGGTCACCTTTCCGGGGTAAACCTTTAGATCAATGCCCTTGAGAACATCTACCGGGCCAAAACTTTTCTTAACTCCACTGAGTTCTACAAGTGGACTGCTCATGATTACTACTTTCCGCTTTGCCTTTAGAAGACCTGTGCGCCGGCCATTGACCGGCGCACAGGCTTAGTTTCTAACTACTGTGCTTATTACTTGACGCCGTAGGTGGCACAAGCGTCGGCAACATCTGCAGTACAGATGTCAGCGGCCTTTGCGTTTCCGTCAGCAACAACGTCCTTGACCTTGTCAGCACCGACCGATACTGGGTCAACGGCTACGTATGGGGTGCCGTCGTCCAGGGTCTTGCCGTTGGTGTCGAACTTCTCGCCGTTCAGAATCGCGGTGATTACCTTGATAGCAGCCTCAACCTCAAGCTGGAATGGCTTGTAAACGGTAGCGGTCTGCTTGCCTAGTAGCACGTTCTGAAGACCAGCAACCGATGCGTCCTGACCCGAAACTGGAACGGTTAGGCCGTTCTTGTCCAGGATCTGGATGATCGATGCTGCGTTGTTGTCGTTCGGAGCTAGAACAGCGTCGACCTTACCCTTTACAGCAGTGAAAGCCTGCTCGAATAGGGTTCCAGCCTTGGCACCATCCCAAGTTCCGTCCATGGTGAATGCAGGCTTGGCGCCAGCAGCGTCAAGTACCGACTTTGCACCGTCGAAGAACATCTTGGCGTTACCGTCGGTTGGGTCACCGGACGAGTAGATGATGCTTGCGGTCTTGATGTCCTTGCCAGCTGCTGCTAGACCATCGACGATCATCTGACCCTGTAGCGCACCAACGGTGAAGTTGTCGAACGATACGTAGTAGTCAGCGCCAGCGATTGGGCGGTCGTAAGCGATTACTGGAACGCCAGCTGCCTTAGCCTTCTCGGCTACTGCGATACCTGCACCCTGGTAGTCGATTAGAACCATTACGCCACAGCCCTTGGTGAGCTGAGCATCTGCAATGGTTGCGTACTTAGCTGGGTCAGCCTGTGCGTTCTGGATGTCAGCTTCGAATCCAGCGTCGGTTAGGCCCTTCTCAAGAGCTGGACGGTCGCCAGCTTCCCAACGAGTACCGCTGTCTGCGTCTGGAAGAATTACACAAGCACGCTTCGTTGCGGTTGCGCCACCGTCAGCGGCACAGCTCGATAGGAGCAGTGCAGAAACGGTTGCAAGAACTGCTACTGAGATCAATGAAGATTTCTTCATCTCTCCCCCTTCTTTGGTTTGGGTTTGTGACCCGCAGGGCTATCTGCGGGCGAACTCATAGAAATGAGTCTGCGTTCATACTCCCCCCTCGTGAAACGAAAGAGCAAACCAAAAACCGTCATTTCGCAAGAACGTTATCTACTTGTTGTTTAAAACAACAATTTCGTTTTCGTTCCGTTATCTAAGCATTTATCGCAACTGCATGGCGGCAATAAGGTTGTACTTATCCATAGTTACTCAAGGAACAGGGGATGCGGCTAAATGCGAAGTGGCAACCAGCCGTCAATGGCACTCGTAGGCCAGAGCCGCGAGGCCACGCGCGCCCACAACCTGTCGATTGTCCTAAAAATGGTTCAGCACGCTGGGGCTATTACAAGGTCACAACTGACTACCAATTCCGGCCTTAACCGCTCTACTATTCTCAACATTGTCAGTGAGCTACAGGAACTCGGGTTGGTCACCGAAACCGTTGCTCCTTCTGCTGTGGGCGTGGGTCGTCCAAGCCTGGTGGTTTCGGCAAATGAAAATCTCGTTGCCTTTGCAGTAAACCCCGAGTCAGACGCCACCACAGTGGGGCTAGTTTCACTCTCGGGTAAGGTTCTACACCGCATTCGCGTTCTAACCGGCGGGGACCATTCCGCAGCTGAAGCCGTTGAAACGGCCACGGCGCAAATTTCCAAGATCATGTCCCAGCTGGATCCGACTACGCGAATCGTCGGAATCGGCGTGGCAATTCCTGGCCAGGTACGAGTCCACGATGGCATCGTGAGATTCGCCCCCGCACTGAACTGGGTTGAGGTTCCTATTGCTGCCATGCTTGCTCAGACAACCGGTCTTCCAGTATCGGTAGACAACGATGCCAGTCTTGGGTGTTCGGCGGAGTTCACTTACGGTGCCGGCCGCGGCTTCTCAAATGTGGTCTCGGTGTTCTCTGGGGCCGGCGGTATCGGCGGCGGTGTCATTATCGACGGAGTTCAACTTCGCGGTGCCACTGGCTATGCCGGTGAGATCGGACACGTGAGAATTTCAAGCTCTTCCGCACCAGACAACTCAGGGCTTCAGGGAACCTTGGAGGCGCACGTTCGACGAGATGACTTATTGCATATTTTCAAATTAGACAGCGCGACCGATGAAGAACTGGATCTTGAGATTCAGAGGACAAAAGCCGCTGGCGCTATAAGAGTCTTGGAAGCCCAGGTTGATTTTGTTGGGCAGGCGGTGGCGAACGCTGTAAACCTGTTCAACCCTGAGATTGTCATTTTGGAGGGTTTCCTGGCTTCCTTGTTGGTGCGGTTTGAAACTCGCCTCCTCGATGTGGTTCGAAAATCTGCGCTAAACGCTGCCACCGAGAACCTATTGATTCGTCGAGGTGACCTGGGGTCAAACGCAATCATGTTGGGCGCCGCTGACTTACAGTTTGGGAGACTCATAGAGAATCCCGCTGGCTTAAATCTTTTTGCTCCCGCTCACGAATCGGGCGCCAAACCAACGCTAATTTCGTGACAGTCTTTTCCATATCATTTAGATCCGTTTAGAGAGGCAACAATATGGCTCGTGCACGTATCGATTTTTGGTCCGAGGCCCTTGGGCTCAACACCTCAATGACGGTGATTTATCCACAGGCGGCATCGACGAACCTCATCGGAATGGGTGGAGCAGACATCGATGGCGACATTCCGGTGCTCTACCTGCTGCACGGTCTGAGCGATGACGACACGATCTGGGAACGCCGCACCTCAATTGAGCGATACGTTTCCGAGTTGGGAATCGCGGTAGTCATGCCGCAGGTCCACCGTAGTTTTTACAGCAACATGGAGTTGGGTCTTCCCTATTGGGACTACATCAGCACAGAGGTCCCAAACTTTGCCAGACAAATGCTTCGCATTTCCTCGAAACGCGAGGACAACTTTTTGGCGGGGCTATCCATGGGTGGTTACGGTGCCTTCAAACTTGCCCTTAGAAACCCGGAGCGTTACGCCGCCGCGGCCAGCTTGTCAGGCGCCCTAGGGCTCAGCACCAAAGACCAGGTTCCAGACTTTGGAGTCCGCGACTTCGAACTCATTTTCAATAGAGAGAGCATTGTTGGATCCAACGATGACGTCATGCACCTGCTCACGCAATCCGATCCAGAAACCAGACCGAAACTTTTCCTAGCCTGTGGCACCGAGGACTTTCTGTGGCAAGAAAATGTTGACTTCATGAACCTTGCAGAAAAACTAGGCGTCCCGCTCGAGATTCACACCGGCCCGGGAGACCATGACTGGGCTTACTGGGATGCCCGCATCCAGGATGTCTTAGCCTGGCTGCCAATCAGGGGTAAGTAACCGTGGGAGGTCTTCCATACCAAGACGCGAGCCTCGACATCGATGCCCGCATTGAAGACCTCTTAGCCAGAATGACGCTCGCCGAAAAAGTTGGGCAGATGCTTCAGCTAGATGCTCGCGAGGGAATCGAGCCACTTATTTCTGGCTACAAAGTTGGATCGGTTCTTCACGCCTCACCCCAGGAACTGGCGAACGCGCACAATCACGTTGCTAAAACTCGGTTACAAATTCCACTGCTAACCGGAGATGACGCCATTCACGGTCACTCGTTCTGGCCGGGAGCCACAATCTACCCAACCCAGCTGGGCATGGCGTGCAGCTGGGACGCCAAGCTAGTTGAAGCGGCGGCGCGACAGACAGCAGTTGAGGTCGCGGCAACCGGAATCCACTGGACCTTTTCGCCGGTGGTTTGCATCACTCGAGATCTTCGCTGGGGTCGGGTTGGTGAAACTTTTGGCGAGGACCCGTACCTAATAGGCGAACTCGCTTCGGCAATGGTCCGTGGGTACCAGGGTCAGGGTCTGTCAGACCCAACCGCAGTTCTTGCCACGGCCAAGCACTTTGCGGGCTACTCCGAAACCCAGGGTGGTCGCGATGCCACCGAGGCCGACCTGACTCCACGCAAACTGCGCAGTTGGTTCCTGCCACCGTTTGAGCGGGTTGCGCGCGAAGGCTGCCGAACGTTCATGCTTGGCTACCAGTCCATTGACGGAACGCCAATCACCGCAAATAAGTGGTTGCTAAATGACGTGCTAAAAGGCGAGTGGGGCTTTACTGGAACGCTCATTACCGACTGGGACAACGTGGGTCGCATGGTTTGGGAG
>JBJTMG010000041.1:0-7460 GCA_046063415.1 Micrococcales bacterium | reverse complement strand
CGTTACCCGTCAGGTATATCTTGGCACCGGTGAGTTCCAGCGGTTGGTTCACCCGAATGACCTGGGTCACTGGCTTGACCCCACCCTGCTCACGAACGGTGACCTTGGCCGCAAAATCCAGCGGCGTACCAATATTGGTCTTGTTCTTGATGTCGTACACCACATCGAACTTGTCCAGGGTGGCGCTAAACGGATTCAGCTGCGATTCCTTAAAGGCAAGGCCCGGGGAAAAACTGTCGTAACCCGCCAGGTTGTTGACAAAGGTTTCACCCTCGACCACAACACGCTGACCGCTGTAACTGTAGGCACCGCCATAACCCACCGCAATGAGAACACCCACCAGAGAAATATGGAACAGCAGGTTTCCGGTTTCGCGCCAGTAGCCGCGTTCCGCCGCAACCCAGTTGTCCTTGCTGAGTACCCGATACCCAGACTGCTTTAGCAAATCGGCAGCTTCTTGCAGCATCGATGGCTGCGAGCTGGAGCCACCCGCAACGGCGAACGCCCGATACTCGGGCATGCGCTTCAGGTTCTTGGGTGCGTCCGGCGGGGTGGCGCGCAAGGCGCGGTAATGAGCGGCCACGCGCGGAAGCACACAGCCAATGAGTGAAACGAAAAGCAAAATGTAAATGGCACTGAACCAAGCCGAGGTATAAACGTCAAAAAGCTGAATCTTGTCCAGAATGGGCGCCAGCTGAGGGTTCTGTTGAAAATAGGTGGTCACTCCGTTGGGGTCAGCCGAGCGCTGCGGATAGACCGAGCCAGGAACCGCGGCGGCCGCCATCAGGAGCAGCAAAATCAGCGCGGTGCGCATAGAAGTTAACTGCCGCCAAGTCCAGCGCAACCAACCCACAAGGCCAAGCTCCGGCGAGGTAACCGATTGCTCGAGCTCGTCGAAAGCAGCCGACTCATTGACCACGTGATCCGCCGGTCTACCAATGTCGTTGCGTTGAGTGCCACGGTCTTTAGACGCTTGGGACAAAACCAACCACCGCCTCCTGCAGAAGTGCTACCAAAGAATTCCAAAGCCCGGTAGCCAAAAGCAAACCGAGCACAACCAACAGGCCGCCCCCGGCAAGGTTGAACGCGCGAATGTGACGTTTCACAAAACCAACCGCAGAGCCCGCCCAACCAAAACCCGCCGCGAGCGCAAGAAACGGTAAACCCAAACCAAGCGCGTAAGCCAAGGACAGCAGTGCGCCGCGACCAGCGGAGCCCGATTCGGTGGCAAGAGTCAAAACTGCCGAAAGAGTAGGCCCAATACAGGGGGTCCAGCCAAGACCAAAGGCTACGCCCAGCAACGGGGCGCCGGCCAAGCCAAGCTTGGGAGTGAAACCGGGCTTGAAGGTGCGCTGCAAAAACGAAAACTGCCCGATCATGACAAGACCAAGCAGCGCCACCAAAACGCCAAGAATCGGCTGAATGATTGCCTTGCCAGGGCCGTAAAGAAAGGCGCCCAGCGAGCCGAATATCGAGCCGTAGGCAACAAAGATGGTGGCGAACCCAGATACGAAAAGCAAAGTACCCAGAATCATTTTCTTGCGGTCGGATGCCATGCCGGAAACATATCCAAGGTAACCGGGAACCAGGGGCAAGACGCAGGGTGAAAAGAATGAAACCAAACCCGCCAACATGGAAAGTGGAATCGCAAGTAGCAGCGATCCGGCAAAGATTAGGACGTTTGACGCCACGATTACTTCTCCGCCACCACAGTCTTAATCAGAGCCTTGAGCGTTCCGTACTCAAGCCTGCCAAGAATTCGCGACGCAACCCGACCCTGCTTGTCGATAACAAGAGTGGTCGGTACCGCCTGCGGGCTCACCACTCCGGTGAACGCCAAAACCACAGAACCAGTCTGTGCATCAATGATCGACGGGTATTTGATGCCGAATGTCCGGTCAAAGGCCTGGGCAGTGGGGGCGGTGTCGCGAACGTTGACACCCACAAACTGCACGCCGTCTCTTTCAAATTCACCCGAGAGCCTTGCCAGGTCCTTCGCTTCGGCGCGGCAAGGCGCACAGCCCGCGTACCAAAAGTTCACAACGGTAACCACACCGCTCAACATGTCGCTGCTCAGGGCAACGCCACTCTCGGTGACGCCCGCCCAGGGCTGGGGGGTAACTCTATCTGACGCGGCGTACTCGCTTACGCTGCCATCGCCGGCTATGTAGTTCTTGTTGCTGCCCTCGCGAAACTGACTCGACAGTTTGTCGTTCGCTGGGGAGCACCCCGTGAGGCTCGCCAAAAGAATGAGAGCAACACTGCCAAGAACTAACTTCTTCAACTAAACCGCTCCTACATCGATGGCACCGTCGCGGAGGTCCCGGGCAGGATCTCGGTAGTCAACCTCAACTAACTTGCCATCGACCCGCTCAAAACTGGTGATGCTAGATAGATCGCACCTGCGGCCGCGCGGCTTGAGAACCAACTTCTGGCCGGTGGCAAGCTTGTGCAAGATTGCAATTGGTGCCTGGTGGCTAACCAAAACCACGTCTCCGCTTGGAACGGAATCAAAGGCATCTTGAGCGGCGGCCTCCATGCGCTGGGCGATGCTCAAGAACGGTTCTCCCCAACTTGGGGTTGAGGGGTTTCTGAGGTGAAACCAAACCCCCGGCTGCAGCAGAATCTTGCTGGCAGAAAGTACCTTGCCCTCAAAAATGTTGTGGGGCTCAATGAGTCGCTCGTCGACCAGTGCATCTAGCCCAAAGAGCTCTTTGAAAGGCTTGGCGGACTCCCTGGTGCGCTGAAGCGGGGAACTGAAAACCGCACGGATGTCTCGGCCCTGGGCCAGAAGGTCCTGCGCGGCCATCGATGCCATTTGAACACCCCGTTCAGACAGCGCAAAATTGGGCAAGCGACCGTAGAGAATGCCTTGCGGGTTGTGCACCTCGCCGTGGCGAATGAAGTGGATGCGGTCGGCAGGCATGGGTTAAAGTCTACCCTCCGCTAAACTTGGGTCTAGCCTCGGCGGGCCCCTCTACGGCCCCGCAACACGACTCACGCGAAAGCAAGGACTTCATGTCAAACCGCTCACTAATCAACACTTTGGCAGCCAGCCAAGACGGTCCAGTTCAGCTATCGGGCTGGGTGGAAAAGCTGCGCGACCAGAAGCGAATTCAGTTCGTGATTCTGCGCGACGAGACCGGGAGCGTTCAGGTCACGTACCCTCGACCAGCCGAGGAAGACGCCCAGGCAGACCTGATCAGCACCCTTACCCACGGCTCGTTCGTGAAAGTCAACGGCCGCTTGGTACATGATGAGCGCGTGAAGCTAGGCGGCATTGAGATTCAGCTGGATTCACTGGAAGTCGTCACGCTTGCCAACCCTGAGACCCCCATTGCCGAAGACACCAGCATGGACAAGCGCATGGACTGGCGATTCCTGGACCACCGTCGCCCAGAAATGAACCTGGTTTTCCGAGTTCAGACCACTCTTGAGCGAGCCTGGCGCGAGTACTGGTACGAAAACGGCTTTATCGAGCTGCACACGCCAAAGCTCATGGGCTCGCCGTCGGAGTCAAACGCCGAGCTGTTTGAGATGGACTACTTTGAGCTTGGCAAGGCCTACCTTGCCCAGAGCCCTCAGTTCTACAAGCAAATGGCAATGATGTCTGGACTTGGCCGCATCTTTGAGATTGGCCCAGCCTTCCGCGCCGACCCGTCATTCACCTCTCGTCACGCCACCGAGTTCACCTCGGTTGATATTGAGGTTTCGCACATTGACAGCCACCTGGACATCATGGCGATTCAGGAGCAGTTGCTTCAGCGCGGGCTTCAAGCCGTGAAGGACAAGCACGGCGAAGAAATCAAGGCACTGTTCGACGTAGACATTGTGGTTCCAACCGTTCCATTCCCGCGGGTAACCATCACCGAGGCCTACAAGATCATTGCCGAGCGAGGCCACACCATTGAGCGCGGTGGAGACCTGGACCCCGAGGGCGAGCGCCAGATCGCTGCCCACATTGCCGAGACCACGGGTCACGAGTTTGTGTTTGTTACCGATTACCCATCGACCGTGCGCCCGTTCTACCACATGCGTCACGCCGACAACCCGGACCTGACCAACAGCTACGACCTGATCTGGCGCGGCACCGAGATCACCACGGGAGCGCAGCGTGAACACCGCATCGATGTCCTGGTGGAACAAGCCAAGCAGAAGGGTCTGCACCCCGAGGGCCTCAAGGAGACCTATCTGGACTTCTTTGAGTATGGTGCGCCAACCCACGGTGGATTTGGAATGGGCCTTGGCCGAGTCCTAATGCTGCTTCTGCACCAGCCAAACATCCGCGAGGTGACCTATCTGTTCCGCGGCCCAACTCGCCTAATTCCGTAATTGTTAAATTGCGAAAATGGCCGGTTTCTCAGCTAGAGAAACCGGCCATTTTCCTTGTTAGCTAATTCATGGGTTCGCCCTTGAGTCCCCAGGAAAGGTACTTCTGAAGCGTGAACAGGCCAATGATAAACACCAAGCCGAAATTGGCCTTGTAAGTCTCAATTTCCCACTGCCACCCAGAGCCCATTAGTTTTTCCTGGTAGTAGATACCGGCCAGGCAAAGTGCGGCCGCAAGAATAAGTATTAACCCGATTCGTTTGTAGGCCTTTCGGTAGGCCTTGTTCCGCCTAGTCTGTTGGTACTCGTCAATTACATCGTTATCGTCAAAGACAAATCGAACCGAAAGCTTTTGGGCAATCAGGCAAATTGCCAGCCCTAGGACATAGCTCCAGATTGAAACCGAATCGGTGAAGACGCTTGCAATGGGAAACCCGTAAATCACCAGGGTGGTACCCAGAGCCAGAATGAGCCGAGCCGGGGTGTTTCTGAAGCCGTTGAAGACTTGGTCATTTCGGACCCACTTCAGAACCCCCGCCTCCAGCCGATTTTCAAATTTCTTGACTGCCGCCTCAAACGCGTCTTCTCTATTTGCCATTTCTTACTCCTCTTCCAAGCTAAATACATCACCGATGGGCTCGCCCAGAGCTCGGGCGATCTGCAACGCCAGCACCAGGCTGGGACTGTATTCGCCACGTTCGATGTAACCGATTGTTTGATAGTGAACGCCCACTTTGTCAGCAAGTTGGGCGCGGGTGAACCCCGCCGCTAGACGCAGTTCCTCGATTCGATTAGAAACCGGAGTTTCATCTTCTTTTGGTTTTCTTCCCATGTATGTAGCATAAATGCTATGTAGTAATAATGCAACAAAAAAACGCCACCGATTTCTACCGGTGGCGTTTTTTGTCTCTGTTGAGAGTTACTTCTTTGCGGTGCTGTCTAGGTACAACTTGCGCGAGTTCAGTGGCTGAACTGGTCGGTTGTTACCCGAGTAAGCCTCGAGGAACTCGTTGATCTGAGCCTGGCTCATGGTGATTGGGTGAGTAAACACGTTCCACTTAACGCCCTCGGCGCAACCTGGGGTGGTGAGGCTTCCGTTGTAACGAACAGTCTGACGGTCCTTTGGAAGTAGCTTGGCCCACTCGAGCTCAACCTTGGTTGCCTCTGGGTCGGCGTTGGCAACGGTGATCTTGTCAGTGAAGGCCTTCCAGGCTTCGTTCTCGGCGCCAGCCTTGATGAACACGCCAACCACGGCAATCTTGCCGTCGGCAGTCTTGTGAACAAAGTGTGCCTCAACTGGGTAGTGAAGACCGTTAACTTCGTGCTCGCTAGGAGCGTGGAAGTGGAACTGAGCGAATGGGTAAACGGTGCCATCGATGGTCACGGTGTTAGCAACGGTTCCAAGTGGCTCAGCCTCAACGGTGTGACCGTTGTTGAAGATGCCGGCTTCGCTGGCAACGTAGTTGAACTTAAGGTTGGTTAGCGGCTTGGAGACAGTCTTGCCAATGTTGATTGGCGACTGAGCGGTGCCGTCGGCGCAGGTAGCGTAAGCGGTGTCAATCTTGCCCCAGTGCGACGGTCCGTTAGGGCCGCTGTAGCTCCAAGCACTGCCAGCGGTGGCGCTGGTTACACCAAGAGTTGCGGCAGCGGCAAGCGCCACAACGGACAAAATAATTTTGTTCTGAATTTTCATTGATTCCCTCATTAGTTAGTTCCGGCTGTCTGCACGGAGCAACCTGAACAAACTAGTTGAGGAATTATTTGGGCATGAATGAACCTGCGGGTAGCCCTAGGTGGTGGCAGAAACCAGCGTGTCTAACGCGGACCGAAGGCGCGATTCATCGATGCTCCAAAACGAATGCTGTTTGTCGTTGATTTTCAGCACCGGAATTTCCTCGGCGTATTTTGTGGCCAGAGCAGTATCCTGCAAGATATCCAACTCGGTAACGGTGACTGTCACCGCCGGGTTCGCCGCTCGGAAACCGAATAGCACCCGATCCAGCGCCAACTTGGCGTCATCGCACAGGTGACAACCCGGTTTGCCGATTAACGTCAGTTGAATTTGCTGGTCCACCCTGTCAGCCTAAGACACCTCAGGCAATAAACTTGTGCCGTGCCCGCCACACCTGAGAAGACTCCCAAGATTGAAGCCGCGTTTTTTGACGTGGACAACACAATCATTCGCGGCTCTTCGTCGTTCCTTTTCGGCAAGGCCGCATTTACCAAGGGATTTTTCACCCGCAAAGACCTGTGGCGTTTTGCTTGGCATCAGTTCCGGTTTATTTCCGGCGGCGAGACCCAGCACATGCTCACCTCTATTAAGGACCAGGCGCTGGCCCTGATTGCTGGCCACAAGGCGGCCGATCTAGAGGCGCTCACCGATGAGGTCTTTGACTTGTTCCTAAAGCCCAAGCTCTGGCCCCAGACCGTTCGTCTGGCAAAAGAGCACATGGCTGCGGGTCGCGAGGTTTGGCTGGTGACCGCCACTCCACAAGAAATTGCCGACGTCCTGGCACATCGATTGGGCCTGACCGGCGGGCTTGGCACCATTGTCGAGCGCCAAGATGGAGTGCTGACCGGCAAGATCGTGGGGCACGCACTGCACGGCAAGTTCAAGAGCAAGGCAATCAAGAAGCTTGCCAAAGAACGGCACATTAGCCTCAGACGTTCCTACGCCTACAGCGACTCACAAAATGACCTACCCATGCTGACCCTGGTGGGAAATGCGGTAGCTGTGAACCCCGACCAACTCTTGATAAAACACGCCCGAGCAGCGGGTTGGCCGATTCTGGACTTCAAGAAGCGAGAGCTTCGTGTCAATAAAGACGCAGAGTACCGCGCTGCTCTGAAAGTCAAAAAAGCCAAGAACCGGGCTTAAACAAAAAACTCGCCCGAAGGCGAGTCTTTGCGAATACTAAGCGAGCCGGTTGGCTTACTTCTTATTGCGACGCTGGTGGCGAGTCTTACGAAGCAACTTGCGGTGCTTCTTCTTTGACATGCGCTTGCGACGCTTCTTAATGATTGAACCCACGAAGACCTCACAGAAGAAGCACCGCAAGTTGCTTCGTAAGACTCGCCACCAGCGTCGCAATAAGAAGTAAGCCAACCGGCTCGCTTAGTATTCGCAAAGA
>JBJTMG010000040.1:0-4037 GCA_046063415.1 Micrococcales bacterium | reverse complement strand
GCATGATTGCGCCCACCCAACACGGCGGCATCTACTACACCAGCCCGAGCGATGACTTTAGTCGCCCAGGCCGCATGTGGTGGAGCGTTCCAGTGGGAGTGACCGAGTTTGACACCTGGAGAGAAACCACCACCGTCTATCACGAGGGTGTCCCCGGCCACCACCTGCAGATTGCGCAGCAGGTATACAACCGTGAGGAGCTCAATAGCTGGCGCCGTTTGGCTAGCTGGAGCTCGGGCCACGGTGAGGGTTGGGCGCTTTACGCAGAACGTCTCATGGCGGATCTTGGATTCCTTGACGACCCGGCAGATCGACTTGGCATGCTAGACGGCCAGCGCATGCGCGCCGCCCGCGTGGTGTTGGACATTGGCGTTCACCTAGGTAAGCCAAAGCTAGACGGAACCGGCAAGTGGGACTTTGAGTACGCACTGGACTTCATGGGTAAAAACGTGAACATGTCCAAGGAGTTCGTGTTCTTTGAGGTCAACCGCTACTTTGGCTGGCCAGGTCAGGCGCCTTCTTACAAGGTAGGTCAGCGCATCTGGGAGCAACTGCGCGACGAGGCCATGGCAAAGCAGGGAGCAGCCTTTGACATGAAGGCGTTCCACAAGAAGGCACTAAACCTTGGTGGCTTGCCGCTAGACACCCTGCGCTACGCGCTTTCGCTCTAGCCGCAAAGGAAAACGCTAGGAAAGTCTTAGCCACAGGTCGGGGGCGCTAGCCTCCGGCCTGGTGGCCACTATGTTGACACGATACGGCTCACCCTTTGGTGCGCGAATGTGAATCTTGCCAGCTTGCGTGGCACGAATCGCGTCGGCAACACTGTTCAGTAGTTCGTGCCGCTCGGTTTCGTCCAGGTCATCTAAGCCACCTTCATCCAAAATGGTGACCTCGACTCCCCTGATTCGGGCGTCCCGTGCGGCCAACTGAATTGCAGGGTTTAGTAGATGCTTTCCCCTGATTTCATCGGTGAGTTTTGCCTGAACCAACCGCGCTTCTCGAAGATCAATTTCGTCTAGGTCTCCATTTCGTGCCACGATTCGTTCGAGCATGGGCATTGCGGCCTCGAGTCCACTGAGCAGGAATTTCTGGCGCTCGGTTCGTGCGGCGGTTAGGGCCGCTGTCTTAGTAGCCGAAGCCGTGGCCTGTTCGCGATAGTCTTCGGTTAGTTTTGACGTGCTTGCCAGGCCCCTTCCGATCGCAAAGCCAACGGCAACCAAGACCGTTGCTCCCACCAGACCCGAAGTTGCAAGAACCCCGACACCGCCCCAGCGCAAGACTTCTAAGACCATGATGCCAAGGCCGATCAGACCAATCATGGGCTGAGCCCGCAGCGTTGTGAGAGACATCAGAGCACCGATTCCTCCAATGAACCAGGTTGCGTAACTACCGTTGGCAGCGTAGTTCTCAATTGGGTATTCACTCAGCACCAACCACGGAACAACGGTCGCAACCAGCAAATTGAATGACGCAATCCACAGCGGAAGCCTGGTGTGTTTACCCACAAAAATACTCAGTACAACCGAGGCAAAGTACATGGCAAAAGCCAGAATCGGCTTTGCCACACTGTCATAGTAAGGAAGCCAGAAAATACCCAGCACCAAGTGGTTCATCATGAACAGGAAACCAATCAGGACCAGCAGAGTCCTTGGCACATATGACTTATTCATGGGCGTTCCATTCGATTACCACCGTTGTGCCCTGATGCGGAGCCGCATCGATGTGCACCTTGCCACCCACATCCTCGACTCTGGCAATAACGGCGACCTTGAGACCTAACTTCGACTTGGTCGACTTGGCGAAACGGAACCCGACACCATCGTCTACCACAACAATTTTCAATCCGCTTTCGGTGGCTCGGAGCTTTAGCTTCCGATTGCAGCGCCCCGCATGCTGCAGCGAATTTTCAACCACCTGAAGGGTCGCCAGAGTGAGAGCGTTGGCAACACCTGGACTCAACTCGAGCGTGTTTCGAATTTCCACGGAAATCTCTAGGTCCGGTGCCTTGGTCTGAATGCTCTGGGTCAACGCCGAAAACAGGCTGTCGGCGGTTACTACAGAAGTGTCGGATCCGGGCTGATAACGGTAGTCGGCAAGGCTTTGAATGGCTTGTCGGGCAGCCTGCGCTGCCGCCAGTTTCTGGGCCGGTGTCTCGGCTTGTATAGCTGTCTCAAGTGTGTTGATAACGCTGTCGTGAACCCAGGCGGAAGCTCGCAGCTGCTCGCGCTCGGTGGCATCGATGTAGGCCTGCTGTGCCACCGACTCACTAGCCTGTCGATTGGCTTCATCGGTTGCGCGGGCCTGATACCTGAGCAGCTGTGGCAGCGCAGTAAAGACAGCGCTCATGAGAAAGGTGTAAGTGGCATCCTGAACCGCGTGCATTGGAGTTGCCGACCCGCCATACTCGCTCACCCGAATCAGTACCCAGAGCAACGGGAGAAGAACAATGTAGACCGCCGAATACCAAATCCTAAAGGCAAATCCAGCCGATATCGCACCCACCGCAAGTGACCACCAAACCCACGGCGTGTAATCCTTGGGCAGATTCTGGGGGTCAATCACCATCCAGCGCTGGGTTGCCAGAGTCACCAGTACCGTCAGGGCGTGTAGAGCAAACCAACGGTTTCTGCCCTGGCCGAACCACTGGCTAAACAACAGGGATATCTGAGAACCAAAAACCGAGCCCCAGGTCAAAAAGAAAAGTACCGGATTCAAGTAGGGCAGCTGGTTGAATGCGTTGACCGACATCTCTATTCCAGAGGCCAAGAGAGCAATTGAATAGCTCCGGCCCATTAGCCGATCAACTCGAGACGCCATGAATGTGGTTGACCGCTGACTTTGGACCGATCCCAGAAAGTCACTAAGCGTGTTCAAGAGCTACCCCTATCAAACCGTGGTCCTAATCTAAACGAAATCGTCTGTCGGCGTTTTATGCGCGGGCGCCCACCACGGTTCTATGGGGGCTATTGCCTCACCAAACTGACCACGGTCTCAACGTGGTGGGTGTGCGGGAAAAGATCGAACGCCCTCAGCGCCTTTAGCTGATAACCACCCGCAAGAAGGCCCTTCAGGTCTCGAGCCAGGGCAACCGGGTCGCAGGCCACGTAAACGATGTGCTTTGGCTTGAGCTGCAACATGCGGCCCACAACCTTGGCTCCTGCGCCGGAGCGCGGTGGGTCAAGAATCACCGTGGCGTTGGTGTAGTCGATCTCGCCACGCTTTGCCGCACCGTACTGCTCGTCAACGTAACGCTCGGTTGGCATGCAGACCGCACGAACTGCAGGAAGATCGTTCAGGTTGAGCTTGGCGTCATCGGTGGCTTGCTTCACGGACTCAACGGTGGTGATCTTGAGGCGGTTGGCAAACTTTGCAGCCAGCGAACCCGCAAACAGACCCACACCTCCGTACAGGTCAAGGTTTGGTGCGTCAACATCGATGCCAACGGCAGCAACCATTTCGTTTACGCAGCCGGTTAGGACGTCTGCCGCCTTCTTGTGAACCTGCCAGAATCCGCCGCCAGAAATTCGGAAGGTTCGGCCGCCGGCACGCTCGATGAGTCGAGCGTCTCCCTTGAGTTTTTTGTCGATCATCCACTGCACCTGGCCAGTGCTGCTGGTAGCGATTTCAATTTTTTCAACGTCTTGCCAGTTCCGACGGTGAAGTTCCAACTCACGAATTTCTTCTACGGCGAGCGGAAGGTCCCTCACCTGCACCACCTCGTGGCTGCGCTCGCGATACGGACCCGCGTCTCCAGACTGGTCAACGTGCAGTTGAACGCGGGTGCGGTAACCAAGACCATTTGCCTCGTCGTCGCCGGGGGCTGCCTCAACAACCGGACGAAGCTCAACTCCCGCCATGCGCTTGAGGGATTCCTCTATTACGTCTGCTTTTAGTTCGCGCTGACGAGCCAGCCTAATGTGCCCAAATTCGGCACCGCCGGCACCGCCAACTCCGGCTTCTTTCCAAACCTGCGGAACCCGATCTGGCGATGCCTCGATGATTTCAATTGGCTCGGCTCTGCAAAACGAGCCTCCGCG
>JBJTMG010000039.1:0-6937 GCA_046063415.1 Micrococcales bacterium | reverse complement strand
GTACTTCAACGGGCTTGAGTTCGAAATTGTTTTTGGGCTCGGGTAACGAGACTTCCAGGAGGCCATCGTTGCTTAATTTGTCGGATTTACCCAAAACAACGCCATTGAGCAGTACGTTATTGCCCTCTAGTAGCTCGGCGGCTGCGGTTCTGGAGAGTCCCATGAGTTTTGCCAGAGCCGCATCGGCACGCATTCCAACTAGCGAATCTGGCACCGGTAAGAGCCTGGTTTGAGCCGAGGTCAATCGTGACCGCCCAATTTTTGACCTCTGGAAATGAGAATGACTGTTATTGCACCGACCACACAGATAGCCGAATCGGCAATGTTGAAGATTGGAAAGCCAAAAGGAATTTTGATGAAGTCGACTACCTGCCCCACGCCAAAACCAGGCGCGCGAGTTAGGCGATCAATCAAATTTCCAACGACTCCGCCAAGCAGAGTTCCCGCCAGAATCAGCCAACCCGTTGTTTTGGCCCTTGGGCCGTACCAGAGCAGCAGCAGGGTTGCCACGGTTGAAATTATGGTGAAAATCCAAGTCACTCCGAAACCTATGGAAAAGGCAGCCGAATCATTGAATACCAAGTGCCAACCCAGCACCGGGCCAAGAAATGGAACTGTCACACCGGGGTGCAGTGTTGCCAGAGCCAATTGTTTGGCAGCTTGATCCAGGACGATGATTGCCAGAGCGGGTGCAAAAAATCGCAGCCACTTTGAGAGTTGTTTTGCTGGGACCGCCAATTTAATTCGCAGAACTAGAAGGCGCCAGCACCCGGAGTGGGAACGACTCCAGTGAACCCAGTCTGGCCAGTCGGCGCGGCGGGAAGACCCGGGTTTGGACGCTCGACGCCAGTGGAATCGAGGTCGGCAAGCTGAGCCTCGATATAAGCCTTGAGCTTGAGGCGGTATTCGCGCTCGAAGCTACGAAGTTCCTGAACGCTGTGCTCAAGCAAGGCCTTTTCTCGCTCAAACTTGCTGTACTCCGCGCGCTGAGCGGCTTCGGCTTCGCGCACCAGGCGAGCAGCCGTGGCGTGGCCCTCGGCAATGAGGGCGTCTCGCTTCTGCATGCCTTCGGCAACGTGCTCATCGTGGAGTTTTCTAGCCAGTTGAAGCAGGTTGTTGGTGTTGTTCGAATCGAGCGCAGCAACCTCGGCCACTGGCTCTGGGAACGGACTTGGGGTGACTGCAACCGGTGCTGGCTCGGCCGGTGTCTGAAGCTGAGCAGCCAGACCCGCTCCACTGCGTTGTAGTTCATTGATTCGAGCCTCAGAAGCCAATAGACGCTGGCGCAGATCTTCGTTCTCGTGGTTGACACGACGAAGTTCTACGACGATTTCGTCTAGGAAGTCATCGACCTCGTCCTGGTCGTATCCCTCACGAAACTTGGTTGGCTGAAACCGCTTGTTTACTACATCTTCTGGAGTAAGTGGCATTGCAGGATTCCTCTTTCAAAACCGTGACGCAGCAGGCGCGCTCAAAGTAAAAGATTACCGCAGGTGTAGAACCCGCCAAAACCAGGCTTGGCGCGAACTCGGGTCAGGCGATTGCCCAAACCCAGTTTGTGGCAGCACCAATCAAAATGACCAAAATGGTCCAGGCGAAATCAATAGAAATCGCACCCAATCGAAGCGGCTTGATAAACCTTCGTAGGAATCTGAGAGGGGGATCAGTCAGAGTCATTACGAGCTCGGCTATGACCAAACCCAATCCCCTTGGCCTCCAACGGGGATTCACTGAAAGCACTAAGTCCAGAACGAATCGTCCAAGTAACACCCAGAAGTAAAGCCCCAGAGCGATACTGAGAGCTGCCGCTAGCCAGTACATAAACCTACGGGCGGGTTAGTAGGTCATCCGAGTAGGTGTCAACCTCTACTTCGGCATCCTCGTTAATCTCGACATGTCCAGGACTAAGAAGGTACACGGTTTGGGTGATCCGCTTGATGTTCCCCTCGAGGCCTTCTTTTAGGCCAAACAGGAAGTCGAGCATACGGCGGATGGTGGCTTCGTTTAGGTCACCCATGTTGATGATCACTGGAATGTCAGCACGGAAACGCTCGGCGATTTCAACCGCGTCCTCGAATCGCTTGGGCTGAAGAGTGGCAATCTCAGCGACCTCGTTGTATCCACGAGGGCGACTACGGAGCGCGGTGACCTTTGAGGCGGAGCGCTGCGGGGTGGCAACGGCAGCCGGGCCAACAGGGCCACCAACCTGGCCGCGTAGCCCAAAGTAATCTAGAGCCTTGAAAACTGGGTTTGACATTCGTTCTCCTCTGGTCGAGTGAATCAAACTAGTTTCAGGATATTGCTAGTACTGGCGCTTACCCGTTATTGCTGTGCCGATTCGAACGTGTGTCGCGCCATAGGTAATGGCCAAGGCGTAATCTGCCGACATGCCTGCCGAAATAAAACCAGCGGCCGGAGCCACGGTTTGAAGTTGCCGACTTGCTCCGGCGATGGTCTCAAAATCGGCCTCCGGCGAACCGCTCAGACTGGCAACCCCCATGACTCCCTTGAGCACAAGAGATGGCACTTCAAGGACCGACTCCGCAAATGCGAGCAGGTTCTTAGGTTCGATTCCTCCGCGGTTCGGGTCATCGGTGAGATTTAGTTCAATAAAAACCTCGATGGTTGCGGGGTCGCCGGCAGCGGCGAGTTTTGCGGTCTCTTTGGCAAGAGCTTGAAGCAGTGAGGCCCGGTCTAACGAGTGAATCGAACTCGCGTATCCCAGCACCGAGCGCACTTTGTTGCTTTGCAACTGTCCCACAAAATGCCAGTCAACTTGAGCTTCCGGGCGGGCTTGCGCCAACAACGCCGCCTTAGGAGCTGCTTCTTGGTCTCGGTTTTCACCAAATTGGTTGCAACCCAGATCTACCAGGTCAATAGCAAGCTCCACCGGGTGGTTCTTGGTTACAACGATGAGCTCAATATCTTGAGGATTTCGCCCGCAACCCTTGGCGGCCTGGGCAATAGACTGCCTAACCGCACCCAGGCGCTCTTGAAGTGTGGTCACGGCTTAGCGCAAAAACTCCGGGATATCCAGGCCATCTCCCCAGCCCTCGGACTTGGGAGCAGGCTCGGCAACAACCTCGATTGCTCGAGTGCTGTTGTCCTCAAACGAGGTCTCGTCGAGTGCCCTATCCTGGGCAATCTCATCGAAGAAACTGGTTGAGGTTGTCGTGCCTGCAGCGGCAGCAGCAGAAGCTCCCGAGGCAGCCAGACCGGAAGCAGCTGGGGCTGCTGCGGGGGCTTCGGCCGTAGAGGTGCGGGCGATAAACGGTGCACGCTCCACGCGCTTTGGCCCGTTGCCATCGAAGCCAGCGGCAATCACGGTGATTCGAACTTCGTCGCCAAGGGTGTCGTCAATGGTGCAGCCGTAAATGATGTTGGCTTCCTTGCTGACTGCCTCGTGAACCAGGCGGGCGGCTTCGTCGATTTCGCGAAGACCAAGGTCGGATGCTCCCTGTACCAGAAGTAGAACTCCGTGCGCGCCGTCGATGCTGGCCTCGAGCAATGGGTTAGAAACAGCCATCTCGGCGGCGCGAACCGCGCGGTCCTCACCCTTGGCGGTTCCAATACCCATGAGGGCAGATCCGGCACCCTGCATCACCGACTTGACATCGTTGAAGTCAACGTTGATAAGACCAGGAATGGCGATAAGGTCTGTGATTCCCTGGACTCCCGAACGAAGAACATCGTCTGCCACCTGGAAGGCCTCGATTACAGAGAGATTGGCACTGGGAGCCTCGGGCGATTGTTGGATATCTAGGAGGCGCTGGTTTGGGACCACTATGAGAGTGTCTACTTCGCCTCGCAGAGTCTCGATTCCTTGCTCGGCCTGCTCGGCACGACGCTTGCCTTCAAAGTTGAATGGGCGGGTAACCACGCCAACAGTTAGCGCTCCAACCTTCTTTGCAATGCGGGCAACGACTGGCGCTGCGCCGGTACCGGTACCGCCACCCTCACCGGCCGCGATAAACACCATATCGGAACCCTTAAGGGCTGCTTCGATTTCGTCTTCATGCTCTTCGGCGGCACGTCGTCCGATTTCGGGGTCGGCACCGGCTCCAAGACCGCGGGTCAAATCGCGGCCAATGTCCAACTTCACGTGCGCCTCGCTCATGAGCAGCTGCTGGGCGTCGGTGTTGACCGCAACAAACTCAACGCCGCGCAGGCCAGAATCGATCATGCGGTTGAGCGCGTTAACGCCACCGCCACCTACGCCGACAACCTTGATTACCGCCAGGTAGTTCTGATTCAACCCACTCATGAAATCCTCCGAAGTTATCGCAAAAGCCTAAAGTTAAGCCTGAAAGTTAGAGTTTTTGCGTTTTATTTTCTTGCGCCTGAAAGGTAAAGCCTTTTCGGTTACGAAGCCCGAAACCGGGCGGGCGTGTCTAAAAGTTTCCGTACCTGACCGTTGGTGCTTTTGGCGAGGACACATCAAAAGTGGCGGTCGCAGATTTTTTGGTATTGGCAATCAGCGCCGCCAGAACCTTGGATTTCAAGATCGACTGCGAGCTGTCACCCCAAATAATCTGCTGGCCCGCGGCTCCCCTAAGCCTGATTCGCACGTCATCCTTGCTAGTTGCCTGAACGGACGCGACTCTGGGCAGCAGCTCGGTCGGAAGCGCCAAAATCACATCGATGGCAGCGCGATAGTTGCTGTTATTCAGGGGATTGCCGTTTACCAAAACCCTTGGGTAGGAGCCATAGTTCTTTGCCAAACCAATCTGGACGCCCGCCGGGTCATAGAGGTAGTCAGCGCCGTTGACAGTAACTATTGCTATTGGCTGGCGCTCCAGAATGCGGATCTCCAGGGTGTGCGGTGGCAAACTCACTGTGGAAAAACTCTCGATTAGCGAAAAAGACGCTAGTCTTTGGGCGATCTGCGCCTCATCGACCATGGTCAGCGGCGTGCCAACCAAACCAATAACGGCGTTTCGCACCGACTTCACCTTGAGCCTGTCAGTTCCGGTGATTTCTATCTTTTCAATTGCCAACAGTGGAGTGAACATGGTCGCCAACACCAGAGCTATCAGCGCAAGAAATGACCCAGCGGAGAGCCCAAACACCCACCGTCTGGTTCTGGTTCGCTGCGTGAATCTTCTTACCTCAGCGCCCATTTCACGACCCCTGGCCCGGCGCTGGGATTTCTCGAACCTTCGGATCTGGTTGAGTCGCTGTGCCTCTGACCGCGGCTGTGATCTGGCTCCACCAGTCTCAATGGATTTGGCAGCTTTTTGCGAGACGGTAGATTTTGGCAAACGACTGATCACGGTTGGGCGGGCAACGGGCCTGGGACCCAAGGGTGCGCTGGGTCGCGAATTGGGTTTTTTGGGTTTTGGCACTCTAATCCTTGAGCGCGTCGAGGAGCTGAGGAACCATGCGATAAACGTCACCACAACCCATGGTCATGATGAAATCTCCCTTTTGGGCAAGACTGGCTGCTACAGCTGGCGCGTCATCCCAGTTGGCCACGTAGTGGACCTGCGACTTGTCAGCAAAGGCTTCGCTGACTAGCGCACCGGTTACCCCCGGCTCGGGATCTTCGCGAGCCGCGTAGATGTCAAGCACTACAACCTGATCGCTGGCTGCTAGCGCCTGGGCAAATTCCTTTGCCATCAACCGGGTACGGCTGTAAAGATGGGGCTGAAAGACTGTGATGATTCGGCCAGAGCCCACAACTGCGCGTGCGGCCTTAATGGCAGCGGCAACCTCGGTTGGATGGTGGGCGAAATCGTCATAGACCTTGACGCCACGCTCTTCACCGTGGAGTTCAAACCTGCGCTCGGTTCCGCCAAACGTTGCGATAGCCGCAAGAGACTTGGCCGGGTCATATCCAAGACCCACCAGTACACCAAAGGCTCCAGCTGCATTTATCGCGTTGTGCTCGCCTGGCACATTCAAGGAGGCCCGGTGACGCGCGCCCAGATACTCGAGCTCAAAGCTAACCCGAGGCCCCGAAGCATCAATGTCAGTAAGTCTCACAGCCGAACCGGGTGCTCGTCCGAAGCCGATAACACGCTGGTTTAAGAGCTGTTGAGTGACTCGAACGGCTCCGGGGTCATCGGAACTGATTACTACAAACTCGCTTGCACCGGCGGCAAACTTGGCAAACTCGGCTTCAAAGGCCTCGAGCGAGCCGTAGTGGTCTAGGTGGTCGGGATCAACGTTAGTAACAAGCGCAACGGCGGTTTTGTAGTGCAGGAACGAGCCGTCGGACTCATCGGCTTCAATCACAAAAAGGTCCGAATTTCCGCTGGCCGAGCTGGACCCCAAACTGGCGATTACGCCACCATTGACAAAGCTGGGGTCTTCACCCAACTCGAGAAGCGCGGTGATCACCATTCCTGTGCTGGTGGTCTTACCGTGTGCACCAGCCACAGCAATCAGACGTTTCTTGGTTGTCAGATAAGCCAGCGCCTGAGATCGGTGAATAACGGGAATGCCCCGTTCCTTGGCAAGCAGGTACTCGGGGTTGGTAGGCCAAAGCGCGCTCGTGACCACAACCGTGTCGGGGTTACCCAGGTTGGCGGCATCGTGCCCAATGGCAATGGTTGCGCCTAGCTCGCGAAGTGCCGCCACATTTGAGGTGTCTCGCAAATCGCTTCCGGTGACTCGATGTCCCATGCCCAACAGAATTCTGGCGATGCCGCTCATGCCAGAACCACCGATACCAATGAAGTGCACCACTCCAAGGTCATCGGGGACCGGTTGTGAAAAGTCGGGTTTGATCATGCTGTCCTCGCCAGAGTTACGGGCCAACCGCAGAACGTGACCCAAGTCAATTAGAGCCTATGGGCTGAACTAGCCGGCGGCTTTACCCAACACGCCCTGAACCAGTTTTAGCAGGCGCTGAGAGCCGTCGGCTACGCCAACAGATTTGGCAGCTTTTGCCATTTCCAACCGAGACCTGCTGTTCGAAATGAGCGGTACCAGC
>JBJTMG010000038.1:0-13379 GCA_046063415.1 Micrococcales bacterium | reverse complement strand
TGAATTAGAAACTATTTCTACTAAAAAGTGAGGTCACTCACCCATCTGTGGGTAATTAGTAATCTGAGACCAAAAGCAAAGGTGCGAGGCATGAAAACCATCAATCAAGAGCAGTTGAAAACCCTGTTTGGCTCACTGCCGCGCAACCCGCGGGTTGTGGCATCGGGAAACTTTGCCGCCCCCATGGCCCTGCTTGACCTGCTGAATTCGCAGGTCCAGGAATTCCGCCTCCACATGCTAAACGCCCACCCTGGAATCCCAGACCGCGAGGGCGTTACCTACGAGTCGGCCTTTGTGGGACCCGCCATGCGGCGCCACCCGCGCCTTGAGTACATTCCCAGTCGGCTGAGCCTTGTGCCCGTGCTATTTCGAGACCACTACTGGCCAGACGTGGTGCTGCTGCACACCTCCGCGCCAAGACACGACACGGTGAGCCTGGGTACCGAGGTGAACATTTTGCCCGCAGCCATCGATGCGGTCAGAGCCCGCGGTGGATTGGTGATAGCTCAAGCCAACCGGCAGATGCCCTACACCTACGGCGACGCCCAAATTTACGAGCACGAAATTGACTACCTGATTGAGGTAGACGAACCACTTGCCACCAAGCCGGCAGTGAATTTCACCGATGAAACCCGCGCCATTGGTGATCGAATCTCCAGCCAAATCGAAGACGGCTCAACGCTGCAACTGGGCATTGGTGCCATTCCAGACTCGGTGCTAAGCACACTAGTCTCCCGCAAGGGCATGAGGGTCTGGACCGAGATGTTCTCAGACGGGGTGCTGGCGATGCACAAGGCGGGTGCACTTGACCCAGATATCCCAATAACCGCGTCGTTTGTGTTTGGCAGCCAGGAGCTTTACGAGTGGCTACACCTGAACCGTTCAGTGCGAATGCTACGCACCGAGAAGACCAATGACCCCGGTCAAATTGCCCGCCAGGCCAAAATGACCAGTATCAACTCGGCTCTGCAGATTGACCTTTACGACCAGGCCAACGCCAGCCACGTGCGCGGGCAGATCTACTCTGGTTTTGGCGGGTCAACCGACTTCATTGTGGGTTCGCTGCACGCTCGTGGCGGAGCCTCGTACATGGCTCTTCCCTCTTGGCACCCAAAGGCAAACACCTCAACCATTGTTCCCAGGCTTACCGAAAACGTGACCAGCTTTCAGCACAGCTACGTGGTGACAGAGAACGGAACGGCGGACTGCTTTGGACATAGCCAGAAGCAGCAGGCCTCAAACCTAATTAACAAAGCGGCCCACCCCAGTGTTCGCGAGGAACTTACCGAGGCGGCCGCTAAGTTAGGGCTGCTCTAGGGACGAGTTGGCTGGCAGGGGCCTGCCTCTCTGTGGCGCTTACTTTACCCCTGGAATCAAGCCGGGGATAATGAGCAAAACACCAAAGATAACCGCACCAAAACTCAGCGCAAACAGAACATAAGCAACCGAGCGGTTTAGGGCCTCAAGCCGCAGTGCCTTGGGATCACCCTGGCTGGCCTTGCCCTTGACGTGGTCGGCGTTAGTTGAGAAACGCACTCCTAACGCAAACAGAATCATGACCGAGGCGCTGCCAACCAAAGCGGCTAGGGCAACTTGAAATAGGTGGTTCCAGTCGATGGTAATCATTTACTTCTTACCCTTTCCCTTGCCGGCAGACTTTGCCCTCTTGGCAGCCTCCTTGGCCTTTCTGGCCTCGGCTAACTGCTGACGCCTGCTAAGAACGATTTCCGATGCCTCTTCAATTTCGCTGGCAACGTGCTTGTGGGTCACCGCGTTGCGACGGGCAATCTGGAAGATTGCGATGATCACGCCAAGAGCCACGATGCCATCGATGATAATTCCAGCCGGACCAACACCAACCAACCAGGCCGAGATTGCGCCAACAATTGCGGCCGCTGGTAGGGTGAACAGCCAGCCGAGCACAACGTGCCCCGCCTTGCTCCAGCGCACCTTGCCACCCTTGCGACCAAGACCCGAACCGATGATGGCACCAGATGCAACCTGCGTGGTGCTCAACGCAAACCCAAGCTTGCTTGAAGCAAGGATGGTTGCGGCTGAGGCGACCTCGGCTGCCAGACCCTGTGGGGCCTTGATCTCGCTTAGACCCTTGCCCATGGTCTTGATGATTCGCCACCCACCGGAATAGGTTCCGGCGGCAATAGCGAGAGCAGCTGCAACAACAACCCAAAGCTGAACGTGATCACCGCTGGCCTGGAATCCTCCAGCCACCAAAACCAGAGTTATGACACCCATGGTTTTCTGGGCATCGTTGGTTCCGTGCGACAGAGCCACAAGCGATGAGGAGAAGATCTGCCCGTAACGGAACCGTCCGCGACCGGTTGAGATGTCGTCATCGGTGCTTCGCTTGGTAATGGCGTAGGCCAGGCGGGTTGCAAACCAGGCTGCCAAACCCGCAATTACCGGAGCGAACAAAGCGGGAATCAGAATCTTTTCGATAACTGAGACAAAGTTGACTCCAGCAAGACCGTAGGCAGCGATGACCGCACCTATGAGTCCACCGAAAAGCGCATGTGAAGACGAAGATGGTAACCCCAGGAACCAAGTGGTGAGGTTCCAAAGGATGGCACCGGTGAGTCCGGCAAACACAATCTCTGGCCTTAGGGTGCTGGCATCGTTGATCATGCTGACGCTGATCATGGTTGCAACAGCTGTGCTCAAAAATGCACCGATGAGGTTCATGACCGAGGCAATCGCCACCGCGGTGCGAGGCTTGAGTGCACCTGTGGCAATTGGGGTTGCCATTGCATTAGCCGTGTCATGGAAACCATTTGTGAAGTCAAAGAAGAGCGCCAGTGTAACTACCAGCGCCACTATGTAAATCGGTTCCACGGAACCCTCTCCTGATGCCTAAGCGGAGGTGCTTAACCATATGAACAGCACCTTAACAACAGGTATAGTTTTGCGCATTTTGAGTTGGCAAACCCTGCAGGAGAGCGATTTCAGGTTAACGATTGGTGAACAGTTTTAGCCGAGTCCGCGACTTCTACTTAACGAGGCTGACTCCCCAGCTGCCTGACCACGACTTATCGGTTTCCAACCACATAAGGTCGTTGCCGGTGTTGAATGCGTTTGGGCCAAGAGTTGCTGGCTCAATGGCCGCAGCAAAAACTTCTCCGTCCCGAGTAGGAAAAAACGATGGCGTAAAGATCACCACGTGCTTGAAATTGCTGTCCTGCCAAACATCAATTCCCTCGCCGCCGGCAGTGGTCAGCGTGGTGTGAGCGAGACCATCGCTGCCAAACTCAAGGTCGGTGTAGTCCTGGTCAATGAAGTTGTCGCGTATGAGGCCACCTCGAGTGAGGTCAAAACGAGTGCCGGCAACCGGGTCGATTCCGGTTGGAATCTGGCGGTCGTCGGTTGGCAGGTAGCTCTTGGCACTGAGTGTCAGGGTTAGGTCGCCGGTGTCAACTTTGGAGAACTTAAAGTACGGGTGACCACCAACGCCGTAAGGAGCCGGATCTGCGCTGCGATTCACAGCGCTGTGAGTGACAACCAGACCAGTTTCGGTGAGTTCGTAACGCACCGTGGTTTCAACCAAAAACGGGTAGGCGTCGCGAGGGAAAATGGTGGCCGAAAGCGTGACCGCCGACTCGGTTTGCTCAACGACCTTATAAGGCCAGTTCAAAAGGAGCCCGTGGTTGGAATTCTGCTGGCTGACAATGTTGAGATCGAACTGCCTAACTCGCCCCTGATAGGTCCAGCGCCCGCCATCGATGCGGTTTGCCCAAGGGGCCATAACCACGCCCGGACAATACTGTGGATAGTCCTCGATGTGCCAGCCCTGAACCAGTTCGATGCCGTTGACGCTGAGCTCGCGAATGGCGGCCCCAATCTCCGAGATGGTGGCCTTCCATTGATTGTTAACGCTTACATAGTTCAGGCTAAACTGTTGCCCAGTGGCTGAATTCATTGTTTCAGCCTACCCGCAGTGAGGACTCATTTTGACAGGTCACGCCGTTCACAAAACCAAGTTATTCGACGGCCGCGACCTGTTCTATTTTGATGATCTGAGCTCAACTTTGCCGGCAGATCGCAAGGCGGACACCCGACCAGCCGGCGAGCGCCCGCCCGTTGCCCAGATGCGTTTGGACTCACTCACCGGAGATTGGATTTCGGTAGCCGCAGCCAGGCAGAACAGAGCGTTCCTGCCTCCGGCGCACCAATGCCCGCTGTGCCCCACAACTCCCAAAAATCTGTCTGAAATCCCCGATGACTTTGACGTGGCGGTCTTCGAAAACAAGAGCCCTTCGTTTGGTCCGATTCTGCCAAGTGTTGATGATCCCGGTTACGCGGTGGTTCCCAACCTTGAGCTGGGGAGCGTTCGAGACTCAATTGGCCGATGTGAGGTTGTAGTTTTTAGCCCCGAACACGAGGGATCGCTCAGTCACATGCCGGTCTCAAGGGTTAGAACTGTCATTGAGGCTTGGACTCAGCGCACCGCTCACTTGAAGAGCCTTGCCGGGGTGAGGCAAGTTTTTCCGTTCGAAAACCGCGGCCAGGAGATTGGTGTGACACTTCACCACCCACACGGTCAGATCTATGCCTACCCCTATGTGACCCCGCGGACGCTGAAGGTTCTTGACTCCATTGAAAAGTTTGGCCCGAACCTTTTTGCCGAGACTTTGAGTTTTGAACGGGCGTCGGAACGTGTGGTTTTGACCAGTGATAACTTCACTGTTTATGTTCCGTTTGCAGGCCGCTGGCCGATTGAGATTCACCTACTCCCCCACCGCCATGTGACCGACTTCACCGGATTCACCAATGACGAACGCGACGAGCTAGCTCAGGTTTACAGCCGACTGCTGCAAGCGGTGGACAACATCTACGACACCCCAACGCCTTACATCTCGGCTTGGCATCAGGCTCCGCTGGTTGCCGGAGGCGAGAACGTGCGGCTACAGCTGCAGATCACATCGCCGCGCCGCGCCGCCGACAAACTCAAGTACCTGGCGGGTTCGGAGTCTGCCATGGGCGCTTGGATAGCGGATCTGCCACAGGAGACCGTTGCCGGAATGATTCGAGAGGCGCTGACCAAATGACAGATTCCGCGATCTTGGCAGTAACTCAGGGGTTCGAGGAACGCTTTGGCTACTCGGCTGCGGGCGTTTGGTCTGCCCCTGGCCGAGTGAACCTGATTGGTGAGCACACCGACTACAACGATGGCTTCGTCTTTCCGTTTGCCATTAATCGCCGAACTTTTGCTGCAGTCTCGTTGCGCACAGATGGCATTGCACGCGTTGCCTCAGGCTTCACGGGTGAAGTCGTCGAGATTCGCGTTAGTGAAATTTCAAAGGACACGGTTTCAGGTTGGTCGGCTTATCCCCTTGGTGTGGCCTGGGCCTTGCTTGAACGCTCAAACGCCACGCCGCAGGGCTTCGACTGCTACCTGGAATCTGATGTTCCGGTAGGGGCCGGGCTATCTTCTTCAGCCGCAATTGAGTGCGCGGTTGCCGCGGCCCTGAACGACCTGTGGGAAGCCGGCCTTGATGAACGCGATTTGGCCCGGGTTGGGCAATACGCCGAAAACGAGATAGTGGGTGCGCCCACGGGAATCATGGACCAGTCGGCATCGCTGCTTGGTCAACTTGACCACGGGGTATTTCTTGACTGTCGCGACCTGAGTGCGCAGGTCATTGACCTTGGATTCGCGCGTGAGGGCCTTGAGCTTCTCATTATTGATACGAGAGTCGAACACCGGCATGCAGATGGCGGTTACGCATCGCGAAGAGCCGCCTGCGAACTGGGGGCTGCAACCATGGGGGTCAAGAGCCTGCGAGACCTGAGTGTCACCGACCTACCGCGAGCGCAAGAAACCCTAGATGACCTGACCTTTCGGCGGGTTCGCCATGTGGTTACCGAGAACCAGCGAGTGCTTGACACCGTTGCAGCACTAAAGGCTTCGGGGCCACGCGCCATTGGGCAGCTGTTGCACGAATCTCACGTGTCCATGCGAGACGACTTTGAAATCAACATCGATGAACTGGATGCCGCCGTTGAAACCGCTATACGCCACGGCGCAATTGGCGCGCGCATGACCGGCGGCGGTTTTGGCGGTGCAGCAATTGCGCTCTGCCCAGTAGAGAAGATCAGCGAAATCAGCAACGCGATCTACGCAGAGTTT
Source organism: Micrococcales bacterium (assembly GCA_046063415.1). Taxonomy (GTDB): domain Bacteria; phylum Actinomycetota; class Actinomycetes; order Actinomycetales; family Microbacteriaceae; genus Rhodoluna. Next base: position 7,237 of record JBJTMG010000038.1, on the reverse strand, counting down.
GAAGCCCTTGGTTTTGTTCGGCCAGAAATTTTTGTAGTCTCGGCCGCCCCGGGTGCACACCGCGAACAGTAGATTTTGGCCTGACTCGTTAGATTTCGGTTGCGGGAATCATGACGTACTTGGTCTCAAGGTATTCCTGAAGGCCCTCGTGTGAACCCTCGCGCCCTAGACCGCTCTGCTTGACGCCGCCAAATGGCGCTGCGGCGTTGCTCACCAATCCGGTGTTTAGACCTGTCATGCCGGTTTCAAGCGACTCAACCAAGCGCATGCCACGCTTGAGATCCTCGGTGAATGCGTAAGAGACCAAGCCGTATTCGGTTGCGTTGGCAAGCTGAACTGCCTGAGCCTCGTCCTTGAATCGGACAATAGGAGCAATGGGGCCAAAGATCTCTTCGTTGAGAATTGTGGCGCTCGCGGGCACGTTGGCAAGAACGGTTGGCTCAAAGAAGTAGCCAGCTCCGGGTCCGGCGTTTCCACCGGTCACGACATCTCCACCCTCAGAAACAGTGGTTTCAACTAGGCGCTGCATGTTCTGACGAGCCTTCTCATTGATGACCGGTCCCATGGTGGTGTCAGCATCAACGCCGCGGCCAAACTTTAGGGCACCCATGCGCGAGGCCAGCTTGGCCGCGAACTCATCTGCCACCGAGTCTTGCACGATAAAGCGGTTGGCGGCGGTACAAGCCTGACCAATGTTACGCATCTTGGCGAGCATCGCTCCGTCAACAGCGGCGTCGAGGTTGGCGTCTTCGAACACCAGGAATGGCGCGTTTCCGCCCAACTCCATTGAGGTACGCAGAACCTGGAAGGCTGCCTGCTCTAGCAGTTTTCTACCAACCTGAGTGGAACCGGTAAAAGTGATTTTGCGGAGTCTTGAATCAGCGATGATTGGCCCCGAGGTGGCTGCCGAAGTGCTGGTGGTTATGACGTTGACAACACCGGCAGGGAGTCCGGCTTCCTCCATGGTCTTGACCAACAGGAGCGTAGTCAGCGGGGTTAACTCGGCGGGTTTGACAACGATGGTGCAACCGGCAGCAAGTGCAGGGCCAATCTTTCGCGTGGCCATAGCCAGCGGAAAGTTCCACGGGGTAATTGCAAAAGCCGGACCAACGGGACGCTGCGCAATGAGCATGCGGCCATGGCCCTCGGGCAGCGAGCCGAAACGACCAGAGATCCGAACGGCCTCCTCGCTGAACCAGCGAAGAAACTCGTTTCCGTACGTTACTTCACCGCGGGCTTCGGCAATTGGCTTGCCCATTTCCAGGCTGATCAGCATGGCGAACTCTTCGGAGCGCTCACGAACAAGTTCAAAGGTACGACGAAGTAGCTCACCGCGTTCGCGGGGCGAGGTCTTGGCCCACTTGGCCTGGGCCTCGTCCGCGGCGGTCAGCGCTGCGAGGCCATCGGTGTGGTCTGCGTTAGCAATCTGAAGCAGGGTCTTGCCTGTAGAAGGGTCCTCTACCTCAATGGGGCTGGGGTTGTGACCCTGCACCCACTTGCCATTGATAAACAGCCCGGTAGGGACTTTGGCTAGAAGTTCGGTTTCGGTAAGCGACATTGCTTTTCCTTCTCTATTTCAGGTTTTGCTGTTCTAGTTTGCCACTAATTTGGCAAAGGTCATTCGTTCCCCAACGATTGCCCGCACCGGAAGAATCCGGCAACCAGTTTGTCCATGGCATCGCGGTTTGGAATGCCAACTTCCTTGTCACCAATGCTGTAGACCACAAAATACGAGGTGGAGCCGTCGGCCGACATGTAGTACCCGGCAAGCGAATACTCCTGCTTCAACCAACCGGTCTTGGCAAAGATTTTGCCCGAGGCGTCGGCTAGCTCGCCCTTGAATCTGGCGCTGAGGGAACCGGTCTCGCCGGCCACCGGAAGAGACTGCTTGGTAACCATGAAGTTACCCACGCCCTTGTAAATCTGGTTTACGACCTTTGCCATAAAGGTAGGGCTGACCGCGTTGCTGAACGAGAGACCCGAGCCATCCTTTAAGGTTGAGCCCGTAGCATCGAGGTTGGCGTTCTTGAGTGCCAGTTTCATGGCTGGGTCGATGCTCGCAAACGAGCCGTCAAAACCAAGCTTGAGGCTCACCAACCGAGCTAAGGCCTCGGCTTGGGTGTTGTCGGAAACCTGCAACATGTGCAAAATCCAAGTGGAGAGCGGCTGTGAAGAAACCTTGGCAACCTGGGTGGCGTTGACCGGAGTGACGCCCTGAACAATGACAGCGTTGGCGGCCGCTGCACCAATGGCCTGCTTGAACCAGCCACCCGCACGCAGCTCTGGCTTGGTGCTTCTGGGCGAAGTCTCCTTGGTGGGATCGTTGCGATCACCGTCAACCTGAAGCGCACTCACCTGCGACATATAGCCCTTGGTCTGTTCGCTTCGCTCCCAGGTTGGCTCCCACTGGTTGCCGGTAAAGTACGAGCCGTCCACCACGATCTTGCTGATGGTGCCCGTGGTCCCCAAAGCCGCGTTTACCTGAACGGCAAGGTCGTTCAGTTTTGGCGCATTCTTGTAGACCGACTGGGTACCAGGTTTGGTGCGCGACAGGGTCACGTCACCCCCGCCAACCAGATAAAGCACCGATGGATCGGCAGCATCTCGCATGACTCGGGTGTCGAAACGGTAGTTCTGACCAAAAGTTTGTAGCGCTGCGGTTGCGGTTAGCAGCTTTAGGGTTGAGCCGGTGGGAGCCGGAAGGTCGGCCGAGCGGTCAAAGAGCACGGTATCGGTGGCGGAGTTGATGACCACCGCGTGAAGTTCACCAAGGAGTGGGTCCTCGGCTAGGTCTTTTACCGAGCAGGCCTGAACGCTAGCGCTAGCCGAGGCCGAGGGCGCTGCCGAGTTGTTGTTGCCGTTGCTTGGCCCATTGGCATTGTTGTTGGTTGCTGCACCCGAGATGCTGAAACCCCCAATAATGAGCGCCAGCGCGCCCAACCCAGCAAGCGCACCAATGGCAACTTCTTTGAAGTATGGAAAACCCGAAGATTCAGACACTTGCTCTCCCTTGGATCACTTACTCTCCTGTGGATATGGTTGGGGTTGGGCTTTACTCGTTTGGAAAACGAACGCCAATTTGGGCTCGAATTTCATCCATGGTTTCCATGATTTCCACGGTCTCACTCAGTGGCATGATTTCGCTTTCAAGCTTGCCCGCCTTGATACAGGTTTCAACCTCAATGGCCTGGTATTGCATTCCGCGACCTTGAACTTTTGTTTCGTATCGCTCAACAATATTGTTCTCTGAGTCGTAAACGGTGAACGCACACTGCTCGTAGAAACTGCGTTCCATGGCGATGCGACCGTCGGTACCCAAAATCTCCGCGGTAACCGGTCCTGCCGAGTCGATTCCACTGGCTAAAAGCGCCTGCTGCCCGGACTCGTAACCAAAGATCATGCCGGTGTGCAGGTCTAGTCCGTCAGGGTTCAGACGGCCACTGGCTGTAACTTGATTGGGCTTGCCAAGCAGGTGGAAGGCGAACGAAACCGGGTAAATACCAAGGTCAATAATTGACCCGCCACCCAGCATTGGATCGTGCAGACGCGGGGCAACCGAAATTGGCAGGTATTGGTTGTGGTCTGCGATCAGCATGGTGACATCACCGATGGTCCCCTGCCGCACCACCTCGACAGCAGCGCGCATCGACGGCAAAAAACGCGACCACATTGCCTCCATTGCAAAAACCTTTTTGGCTCGTGCGGCTTGGACTACCCGCTTGGCCTGTGCCGCATTGAGGGTGAAAGGCTTCTCGAGCAACACGTGTTTGCCGGCATTAATACAGAGCAACGCGTGCTCGAGGTGAAAGTTCTGAGTGCTGGCGATGTAGATTACGTCAACCGAGGGATCGTTGGCTAACTCTTGATAGCTGCCGTAGGCGGTTGGAATCTGGTACTGATCTGCAAAGGTTTGGGCACGATTCAGGTCACGCGCGGCAACGGCCTGAAGGTGCAGGCCGGCTGCTAGCATGTCGCTTGCTTGAAGGTGGGCAATGCCACCGGGAGCAAGGATTCCCCATCGAATTTGCTCAGCCATTTTCACCAGGTCCCTTTTGTAGAATCGCCGTATGAACAAAACTTTGCGAGGTCTAACTGTTGCCGCTCTCGCCCTCTCAACACTAGCCCTAAATCCGCTTGGCGCTTGGGCTCACGATGAGGTGGAAGGCACCAACCCAAAAAGCCAGACCACGGTTGCTGCCGGCGTTTTTGACGTCTCGGTAACCTTTGGCGAGGACATCATGGCGATCCCAGACGGAGTCGGAAACGCCATTGTGGTTTCGGGGCCTGGCACAGACGGCGACACGGTGTGGTCCAACGGCTGCTCAACAGTTGACGGGTCAGTGCTGTCGACCCCGGTGGACTTGGACAAGCCGGGAACCTACCGCGTAGTCTGGCGCGCAGTCAGTTCAGACGGACACGCAAACGAAGGAAGCTTCAGCTTTACTCTCGAAAACAAAACCGGATACCAGTCCAGCGGTTTGGTTGAGGTGACCCCGGAGTGCCAGGCAGCGCAAGACGAACCGCTTGTTGCCCCCGCGCCAAACCCAAATGCAGCGGGAGTGGGACAGGCAACCGACATCAATGAAAAGGCGGACACTGGCATGGATCCAAATCTGATTGGGCTATTCGTGGGAATTGCGTTCGTGGTGGTTGGATCAGTGGCGGGAGCTCTGGTCACCGATCGCCGAAACCGCAAGGCACACGCGAAACCCAAGGAGCCAACCCAGGACTAGCTGCGTTGGCTAGAGGTAGCCGTTTGCCGAGCCAGCCGTTTGCCGAGGCTAGCCGTTTGGCCGCACCAACTTGTCCACGTCACCTAGAACCTCGTTGAACTGGGCCTCGGACATGAGCCCGAGTTCAAGCACAACAGCCTTGACCGATGCGTTCTTTGCGGCCGCTGTCTGCGCCACCAGAGTTGCGTTCTCGTAACCAAGCACGGGAGACAGTGCCGTAACCAGACCGATCGAGTTCTCGACATCGCTGCGAAGTTTTTCAACATTTGCGGTGATACCTGAGACACAGTTGTCGGCCAGAGTCAGGCATGCCTGCGAGAGCTGCGTGATTCCCATCATGAGGGCTCGGGTAATGACTGGCTCAAAAGCGTTGAGCTGCAACTGTCCCGCTTCAACCGCCATAGTGACCGTCATGTCATAGCCCACCATTGCAAAGGCCACCTGATTGACCACCTCTGGAATAACGGGGTTCACCTTGCCGGGCATGATTGACGAGCCGGCTTGGCGCGCGGGCAGGTTTATCTCACCGAAGCCGGCGCGAGGGCCGCTGGAAAGTAACCTTAGGTCGTTTGCCATTTTGCTGAGCTTGACCGCAACTCGCTTTAGGACACCGCTCACAGTAATGAACACGCCCGCGTCCTGAGTGGCTTCAACCATGTCTTCTGCAATGACAAATGAGATGCCGCTGAGGCTTGAGAGCTTCTGGCAAGCCAACTCGGCGTAACCCGCAGGGGCGTTCAGCTGGGTGCCAATTGCTGTGCCTCCAAGGTTGATCTCAGATAGCAGAGGCACCACCGCGCGCAAACGCTGTTCGTCTTCATCGATCATTCGGGCAAAGGTTCCAAACTCCTGGCCCAGCGTCATGGGAACGGCATCCTGAAGCTGAGTGCGTCCCATCTTTATGACATCGGCAAACTCCTCGGACTTGACCTTGAAGGCCTTGCGCAGGTGATCCATGGCGTCTAGCAAAATGTGAATCTCAAGAATGAGAGCCACCTTCACCGCGGTTGGATAAACGTCGTTGGTCGACTGAGACATGTTCACGTGATTCAGCGGGTGAAGGTGCTGGTACTCGCCCTTGTTGTGACCCAGCAGTTCGAGCGCTCGGTTAGCAATGACCTCGTTCGCATTCATGTTGGTTGAGGTTCCAGCACCGCCCTGAATGGCGTCCACCACAAACTCTCGGTCAAGGTTTCCGGCAGCCACTTCATCGGTGGCCTGAATGATTGCCCCGGCAATGACCGGCTCTAAAATTCCCACCTCGCGGTTCGCAAAGGCGGCGGCGTGCTTCACCATGGCGAGTGCTTGAATCAGGCTGCGATAGTGGCCAATTGGGATTCCCGTAATGGGAAAGTTCTGAACCGCCCGCGCGGTGTGAACGCCCCAGTAGGCGCTTTGCGGAACCTCGTGGTCCCCAAGTAGGTCGTGTTCGAGTCGCATGCCGGGTTGAGCAGACATTAGAGAGTTACTTCCTCGCCGTCGTGTGGAACATGGCTGGCGTAGCCGAGTTGGGATTTTATTCGATCAGAGAAAACTTCTGCGGCCCCGGCTTCGCCGTGCACCACAAACACCTGGTTGGGCTTTTCACCCGACGAAATCCAGGCAATTAGTTCATCGCTGTCGGCGTGCACCGAGAACGACTGAATCTGCTCGATCTGAGCTTTGACCTGAACCATTTCACCGTGCATCTTGACGAATTCGGCGCCGTCTACCAGGCTCCTGCCACGCGTGCCAATGGCTTGGTAGCCAACCATAATGACCGTGTGCCTGGGGTTCGGAAGCATGTCACGCAGGTGGTGAACCACTCGGCCACCAGTACCCATTCCGCTGGCCGAAATGATTATGCACGGAGTGGTTGGGTTATTGACCGTCTTTGATTCTTCAACCGACGTGAGCTCAACCAGAGTGCCGGGGTCAAATGGGTCTCGACCATTCCATTCGGCGCTAATTTCTGGGCGAATCTCTGGCGATTTTTCATCGATGGCTTGGCGGTAAAACGCCAACGCCTTCAGAGCCATTGGCGAGTCGGCGTAAATGGGCACCGCTGGAATTTTTCCCGCTTCAACAAGTTCGCGCAGGCGAACCAAAATGACCTCGGTGCGGTCTACCGCAAAGGCAGGTATAAGCACCGAGCCTCCGCGGGCGACAGTCTGATTGATAGCATCTTCAAAGTTGGTGGTGCTGGGTGCGTGCTCGCGGTCGCCGTAGGTGGACTCGGTGATTATGGCGTCAAAGCGCCCCAGAGGCAACCGCCCGGGAGCAACCAACAGCGGGTGATCATCGCGGCCCATATCACCGGTGAACAACAGGCGCTTGCCAAAAAACTCGACCTCTAAGTAAGCTGCGCCAAGAATGTGGCCGGTTGGGTGAAACGTGACCCAGGTTTCTTCGGCTACCTTGACTCGCTGGGCAAACGGCTGCTCCTGAAACAGCCGCACGGTGTGCTCAACATCGGCCTCGTCGTAAAGCGCAAGCGGTGGATCATGCTTGGTGAACTTCTTCTT
>JBJTMG010000037.1:0-3752 GCA_046063415.1 Micrococcales bacterium | reverse complement strand
GGCTGCCGCTTCTGCAGGAACGAGTCACGGCCCTCCACGGCTTCATCGGTGCCGTAAGCCAAACGGGTGGCCTCGCCCGCAAACAGCTGCTGGCCAACCAATCCATCGTCCACCGCGTTCATGGCGTACTTGAGCATGCGAATGGCGGTAGGACTCTTGCGAAGAATCTCGGCGCCCCATTCAACCCCGGCAATTTCAAGGTCGTGGTGCGGGACGACCAGGTTTACCACGCCCATTTCGTAGGCGCGCTGGGCATCGTAGACCTGACCCAAAAAGAAGATCTCGCGAGCAAACTTTTGACCAACCTGCTTGGCTAGGTAGGCGCTGCCGTAGCCGGCGTCGAAGCTGCCCACGTCGGCGTCGGTTTGCTTGAAGCGTGCAAACTCGGCCGAGGCAATTGAGAGGTCGGCAATAACGTTGAGCGAGTGTCCTCCCCCGGCTGCCCAACCGGGAACCAGCGCGATAACCACCTTTGGCATGAAACGAATGATGCGCTGAACCTCAAGGATATGCAGGCGACCAGACTGGTGTTGGCCGTTCGAATCCTGATACTGATAGCCGTCTTTGCCGCGCACCCGCTGGTCGCCGCCGGAGGAAAATGCCCAGCCGCCGTCTTTTTCAGACGGACCGTTGCCAGTCAGTAAAACTACGCCAACCTGCGAATCTTCGGCAGCGTGAGTCAGTGCACTAAGAAGTTCGTCCACCGTCTGCGGGCGAAATGCGTTTCTTACCTCTGGTCGGTTGAAGGCTACTCGAACGATACCCAGCGTGTTGTGACGGTGGTAGGTGATGTCGGTCAGCGATTCGAATCCCTTGACCTGATGCCAGATGGATGCGTCAAACAACTGCGAAACGGTGTGGGCCATGCTTCTAGACTAACGGTGTGCGCGTTTCGCTAGCAGACCTGACCGCCACCGCAAGGGTGGTATCGGTTCCCCTGCGCGTGCGTTTTCGCGGGGTTGAACACCGCGAGGCGCTGCTCTTTGAGGGCCCAAACGGTTGGGCCGAGTGGTCGCCATTTTTGGAATACCCCGATGACGAGGCGGCCGTGTGGCTCGCAGCGGCCATAGAGTTTGCGTTTGGGGCTGCCCCAACTTTGGTTCGTGACCGCATCGAGGTCAACGCCACCCTGCCAGCGGTTTCTCCCAGTCAGGTGGAGCAGGTTTTGGCAGGCTTCGGAAAGTTTAGAACGGTCAAGATCAAGGTGGCCGAACCCGGGCAGGGGCTTCAGGCGGATCTTGACCGCATTGCCAAGGTTGTTTCGATTTGGCCCAACGCCAAGTTGAGACTTGACGCTAACGGCGGTTTCAATGTGGCAACCGCGCAGCTCTTGGCTAACGCCTGTGTGGAAAACGGGTGGAAGCTTGAGTACTTTGAACAACCCGTAGCCAGCGTTGACCAGGTGGCAGAGCTTCGCGGGTTGCTTGCGGCCCTTGGCGTTTTGATTGCCGCCGACGAGTCGGTTCGCAAGGCGAGCGATCCGCTCGCGGTTGCCAAGGCCCAAGCCGCCGACCTTCTGGTCGTCAAGGCCGCGCCTCTCGGCGGCGTATCGCGAGCGCTTGAGATTGTCCAAGAAGCCGGCTTGCCCGCGGTGGTATCGAGTGCACTCGAGACCTCGGTTGGCCTGAGCATGGGTTTGCATCTTGCCGGGGCGCTTGAGGGCGAGGCCCGAGCCGCTGGCTTGGGCACCGCAGCGCTACTGGCAGCCGATGTGGTTGAAGATTCGCTCGTGGCACGGGACGGTTTCATCGAGGTCAAGCGAGTAGTGCCTTCGCAAAGTTTGCTGTCGCGCCACGAAGCTATCCCAGAACGCCGCGATTGGTGGCTGCAACGACTGGGACGTTGCTTGGAACTTTTACCTGGGCTACTTTAGGCCCGAGTAAACGTGCAGACCTTTGAAGAAAAGGTTCACAATGGTGAAGTTGAAGATGATGGCAGCAAAGCCAATCACAACCAACCACGCCGAGCGCTTTCCGGTCCAACCTCGCGTTGCGTTGGCGTGCAGGTAACCCGCGTAAATGGTCCAAATGATGAAGGTCCAAACCTCTTTGGTGTCCCAACCCCAGTAGCGGTGCCAGGCTCGCTCTGCCCAGATTGCGCCGGCAATGAGAGTGAAACTCCAGAGGATGAAACCAATGATGTTGAACCGGTAAGAGAGCTGCTCTAGCTTGTTCACCGCAGGGAACTTGTTGACAACCGCCTGAACCAGTTTTACGCCCTTGCTGTTGGCGGCCCTACCCTTAGGCTCCTGAACCCACTTTGCAGTTTTGAACAGGTAGGTAATTGACAGCGCAGCTGCGATGTTGAAAAACGCGGTGGCCAGAATGGCAATGGTCACGTGAATGACCAACCAGTAGCTCTGCAGAGCTGGCATTAGCGACTTGACCGAAACGTAAAAAATGGTTTCGGCGATGCCAAGTACCAGGGTCACGAATCCGGCTACAAATGCTGCAATGAAACGAATATCACGGAACGACTGGGCGATCATGAATATGACAACCACCACAAAAGTTCCGGTGATTGAGAACTCGTACATGTTGGCCCATGGGACCCGCTCGGCCGCGATTCCACGACCCACAACACCGAACCCGTGGAACGTAACGGCAACCAGCATTAGCCAGATACCAACCCGCTCAAGGCGCTTAGCCTTTGCTACGTCTGCCTTTTTGTCACTGGCGGTGGTGGCAAGGTTCCAAACCAAAACCAGAAAGGCCACGGCATAGAGCGTCATGGCAACGTCAATTCCCAGACGCGAAAGCTGAGCGAGGGTCTCGTTCAGGTTCACCGTATTCATTAGTTTTTGTCCTGTTCTTTTTGACCCAACCGCTCAAGCAGTTGGTTTCCAACTTCAGTTATAACCCGATTCAGGCTCGGGTCATCCCCGCGAGCCAGAGCAGCGACCTCGAAACCATTGTTGCTCTGGCGAACCCAAACGCGTCGCCTTGGAATTAGCAGCGACATGATGAGTCCAACCAAGCAAGAAATTGCAAACAACAAAACCCAGAACTGCCCGGGGTTGTAGTCAACGTCTAGCGAGGCGTAGCGGCGAAGACCATCGAATGAAACTGTGCCAAGTCCGTCTGGTAGTTTGGCCGATTCACCTACTGCCAGTTTGATGCCTGCGACACCCGTCTTACCACCGGTCAGCTGCTTGAGCCCGTGAACCTGCAAGCTGAAGGCGTTGCTTGGGATTCCGTTGTCTAGACCCAAGTCGCCTTTATAGACGTTCATTGTCAGCAACGGATTAATAGGCGCGGGAAAACCCGAAGTAAAGGCCTTGGTCTTTAGTTGAGCAGCCGTTGGGTAAAAGAAAGACAAGATTCCAAACTGGCTTGGCTTGGCATCTGGCACCTTAATCACACCAAGCGAAGTCATGTTTTGATCCTGCGGCAGATAAACCACCGGACCCGAAAAGGCGATATTCCCCTCGCCATCGTGGATTGTAATTACCGGGGCGTACCCGTTACCCGTCAGGTAGATCTTGGCACCGGTGAGTTCCAGCGGTTGGTTCACCCTAATGACCTGGGTCACTGGTTTGACCCCACCCTGCTCACGAACCGTGACCTTGGCCGCAAAATCCAGCGGCGTACCTATGTTGGTCTTGTTCTTGATGTCGTACACCACATCGAACTTGTCAAGGGTGGCGCTAAACGGATTCAGCTGCGATTCCTTAAAGGCAAGGCCCGGGGAAAAACTGTCGTAACCAGCCAGGTTGTTGACAAAGGTTTCACCCTCCACCACAACACGCTGAC
>JBJTMG010000004.1:0-2960 GCA_046063415.1 Micrococcales bacterium | reverse complement strand
AAGTTAGCGTCAGCGATCGACATCGAAACGCCCGAGCGAGTGGCCCAGTAGACACCGGCATCCTTGATGCGGTCTCGCGCCTGAGCTACCTCGGTGCGGTCACACTTCTCGACCAGGTCAGCCACGATGCGGCCGATCTGCTTCTTGCCGACCTGCTCCTCAACGTACTCAACCTCGACACCGAACTTGTCGCGCTTTGGCAGAGCCTGGTTGAACAGCGCGCGACCGAGAGTGGTCTCGCGACGAGCACCGTCAATGCGGATCTGAACCTTGGCGCCCAGGTCAAGCGAGCCGTTGTCAAAGGCCATCTGGGCTTCGGCAATCGAACCGAAGGCCTTGCCCTCGCCCAGTGCACCTTCGACGTGGGTGGTCATGTGGAACAGACCAATGATCATGTCCTGAGTAGGAACTGCAACCGGACGACCGTCCGAAGGCTTGAGGATGTTGTTCGAAGCAAGCATCAGGATGCGTGCCTCGGCCTGAGCCTCAACCGACAGCGGCAGGTGGACAGCCATTTGGTCACCATCGAAGTCTGCGTTGAACGCAGCACAGACGAGCGGGTGCAACTGGATGGCCTTGCCTTCAACGAGCTGTGGCTCAAAGGCCTGGATACCCAGACGGTGCAGGGTCGGTGCGCGGTTCAGCAGAACTGGACGCTCGCGGATTACCTCTTCGAGGACACCCCAAACCTGTGGGCGTGAACGCTCAACCATGCGCTTGGCGCTCTTGATGTTCTGAGCGAGGCCCAGGTCAACAAGACGCTTCATAACGAACGGCTTGAAGAGCTCGAGTGCCATTAGCTTTGGCAGACCACACTGGTGGAGCTTTAGCTGAGGACCGACCACGATAACCGAACGACCCGAGTAGTCAACACGCTTACCCAGAAGGTTCTGACGGAAACGACCCTGCTTACCCTTTAGCAAGTCAGAGAGCGACTTGAGGGCACGGTTACCGGTACCGGTAACCGCACGACCGCGGCGACCGTTGTCGAACAGCGCGTCAACGGCTTCCTGAAGCATGCGCTTCTCGTTGTTCAAAATGGTCTGAGGCACGGCACCTAGGTCGATGAAGCGCTTTAGACGGTTGTTGCGGTTGATCACACGACGGTACAGGTCGTTTAGGTCGGAGGTCGCAAAGCGGCCACCGTCGAGCTGAACCATTGGACGGATCTCTGGGGGTAGAACAGGAAGCACGTCTAGAACCATTGAGGTTGGAGGGGTGCTGCTGTTGATAAACGACTGAACTACCTTTAGGCGCTTGATCGCCTGAGTCTGCTTTGAGCCCTTGGTCTCGGCAATTTGGGCACGCAAGCTTGCGGCCTCAGCATCGAGGTCAAAGGTGGAAAGCACGGTCTGAACTGCTTCAGCACCGATGGACAGGTTGTAGTAGTCGCCGTAGTAGTAAGCGAAGGCGTCGAAGATGTCGTCGTTCTGGATTAGAGCGCCAGGGGTGGCGGTCAAGAACAAGCGCCAAGCCAACTGCTCACGCTGCAGGCTCTCGCGACGCTCGCGACGACCGTACTCGCGCACGATCTTGTCGGTCTTCTTCTTGAACTCAGACTTGAGCTTTGCGATTTCTTTCTCGTCGGCAGCCGAACGAGCAACTGGGGCTAGGTCGCCCTCGTTCTCGGCCTGCTCGGCAGCTGCAGCCGCAGCGGCCTTCTTGGCATTCCAGAAACCTTCTGGGCTCTTCTCCTCGGCGGCCACCAGCTGCTCGACATCCTTGACGAATGCCTTGTCAACCCAAACCGGAGCTTCCCAAAGCTTGTCTGCAGGCTGCAGGGCAAGACCGTGGACTGCAAGAGCCTCAATCTCGGCCTCGGCGGCAGCGGTGAGTTCGGCGTCGCGATCCTCAAGAATGCTGCGGACACGGGCTACGTAGTCCTCGCGCATCATTGGAAGGTCTTCGGTGCGGTCTTCGTGGTGAATGTCCATCACGCGGTAGGCGGCAAAGTAAATGATCTTCTCAAGGTCCTTTGGAGCCATGTTTAGCAGGTAACCCAAGCGGCTTGGAACGCCCTTGAAGTACCAGATGTGGGTGACCGGAGCGGCAAGCTCAATGTGACCCATGCGCTCACGGCGAACCGAAGACTTGGTTACCTCTACACCACAGCGCTCACAGACGATGCCCTTGAAACGGACACGCTTGTACTTGCCACAGCTGCACTCCCAGTCCTTGGTTGGACCAAAGATCTTCTCGCAGAAAAGGCCGTCCTTTTCTGGCTTCAGGGTGCGGTAGTTGATGGTTTCCGGCTTCTTTACTTCACCGTGTGACCACGAACGGATGTCGTCTGAGGTAGCTAGACCTACTCGTAGGGCGTCGAAGGATTCAACTTCCATCTTTTTTCCTATCTACTTCTAAAAACCGGTGTACTGGGTGTCATCAAGCGATGACGCCTCGTTGCGGGAAAGGTTGATGCCGAGTTCTTCGGCTGCGCGGTCACCCTCGAAGTTGTCTTCTTCGCGAAGGGTAACGGTCTCGCCGGCTGCGTTGAGAACCTCAACGTTTAGGGCCAGCGACTGCATTTCCTTTGCAAGAACACGGAACGACTCTGGGATACCTGGGGCCTGGATGTTTTCGCCCTTAACGATTGCCTCGTAGGTCTTAACACGGCCGGTGATGTCATCGGACTTAATGGTGAGTAGCTCTTGCAGGGTGTGCGCGGCACCGTATGCCTGCAGGGCCCAAACTTCCATTTCACCGAAGCGCTGACCACCGAACTGGGCCTTACCACCCAGCGGCTGCTGGGTAATCATGCTGTAAGGGCCGGTCGAACGAGCGTGAATCTTGTCGTCAACCAGGTGGTGCAGCTTGAGTACGTACATGTAGCCAACTGCGATTGGAGCAGGGAACGGTTCGCCCGAACGGCCGTCGTACAGACGTGCCTTACCGGTCGAGTCGATGAGCTTCTTCTTGTTCTCTTCTTCCCAAGCGTTCTTGGTGGTTGAGTCAAGAAGACC
>JBJTMG010000003.1:0-28379 GCA_046063415.1 Micrococcales bacterium | reverse complement strand
CTGCACCAGGTCCATGAGCCTTGCGAATTCAACAGTAAAAGGCCCAAATACCTGAAAGGTGAGGAGTTGTTGGGAAAAGCGGATTCCGGATTCAACGGGATTCTGGATTCCCATCCAAAGCCAAGGAGTAGCGACTGGAGCCTCGATCTGGATACCGCGACCCACCTGGCCGGTGGCGAAGCTGAATAGATATTGCGGCTTGGCTATTAGGATTCCGACGGCCAAGATGCTCAAGCCAGTACCAAAGCCAACCATCCAGGTCCGTTTTAACTTTTCTCTGCTGCCAACTGAAGCCAGGAAAAAAGCTAGAGGCCATATTTTGATCCAGATGCCAATAGCCATGAGCGTTGCCGCGGTTCCCGTTTTGTTACGAACCAAAAACGCCAGTGCTAGCACGGCGATAGCAACGGAAACCGAATCCAGTCGACTAATTGAAACCGGTCCGAGCAGGACCAGGCCTGCGACCCAAAACCACCCAGCCAGCAGCGACTGTCGGTTGGGCCTTGACCTCCAACCCAGCAAGGCACCCAGAGCCACCAAGTTGAGTATTGCGACCATTACTACCCAGCCAAGCTGGTAGTTCGAGGGAGAGATCACTGCGGCTAACGCCAAAGGAACTATGTCAGGAAATGGATAAATCCAGTTGGCATCGATGCCCAACAAACGGTGAGTTTCGGCCATTTGGGCAACCCATGGTGCGTAAACATTGTTTAGGTCCCACATTGGCGTCCCGACGCCATTTTGACCCAGCCAATAGAGCCAAACGTGACAGGCAACCATGGCGAAGAGAAGAAGCCATCGTTGCAGGAATGTTTTTTTGGCAGTTTGCAAGTCAATCACGGAGTCTCCTGAAGTTGCCTTACCAATGAGGGTAGTTCCTTGGCCATTGCGGAGGCCGTCACAGTTTGCCGCTTTGCCAACTGCTCAGCGGCAAAGGAGTGAAGCGAAACCGCGAACTCGGCTACTTCTAGCCAGCTGACTTTACCTTTGACGCAGGCACCAATGCCTCCGAGGAGCCCTGCCAGCACGTCGCCACTACCCGCAGTAGCTAGGTGTGGTGAGTTTGGACCCACCAGTAGCGGCCCTTGGGTGGCGTCAACCAAAACCGTGGTTGAACCCTTGAGAAGAACGGCATGACCAACAGCAGCCTGAAGCCTGGTGGCAAGACTAACTGCATCCTGAATGGTCGCGGGCGCTGCAACTGACATTCCGGTAACCCGCTCTAGCAAACGTGCTGCCTCACCATGGTGAGGCGTAAGGATTAGGTTCGAATCAGACTGCCGCTCGAAATCCAGGACTTCCAGCGCCCCAGCGTCAACAACCGCTGTTGGTTGCAGCTGCAAGACATGGGTGAGGTTCTGAACCTGAGGCTTGTCGTGGGGACTGACCCCAGACCCCAGGACCCAGGTCTGACATCGTCCGGCCTCCGAAGCCCTCTGGGTGACCACTACTTCTGGGTGCTCAAGCAAGATTAGGTCGGCCGTTCTAAGTGGCCCAACATAACGAACCATTCCAACAGGACAGGCCAGAGCAGCCGCTATGCCCAAAAGGGCTGCACCTGGAAAATCTTCACCACCTGTAACAAACCCGGTCACTCCGCGGCTGTACTTGTCATCGTTTGGGCCTGGCAACGGCAAGAATCGCTGTGCCAATTCAACCAACTGCCCGAGTTTCATAAGCCAACGCTATCCAAACAAGAGACCTATTAGCGCTGGGTAGGCTATGAAACATGATTAAGCGCGCAAGATTTGCAGTGAGTCTTTACTTTTTGATTGGTGGAACTGCTCTGGCACTCTGGTCAGTGCACATTCCCTCGGTCGAACAGCGCCTTGGCATCAGCCACCCGGAATTTGGCACCGCACTGGTGGCACTTGGTGGTGGGGCATTTGTTGCTTTGCAACTGGTTGGCTGGATAGCTGATCACTACGGATCGCGATTAATTACAGCGCTGGGTGGCGCTCTATTGGGCCTATCAATGTTCCTGCCGTCATTTGCTGAAAACTACGCCCAGCTGATCGGAGCGATTTTCATCATGGGTTTTTCCATGGGTTTCCTCGACGGCTCAATGAACGCTCACGGAGTCCTAGTTGAAAAGGCTTACGGGAGGCCGATCTTTTCGAGCATGCATGCTCTCTGGTCGGCTGGTGGACTAGTGGGTGCCGGAATTGGCTGGGTAACGCTCAGTGCCGGGTTGCCAATGCAACTTACGGTCCCAAGCGGCGGTGTGGTTTTGGCTGTCTGCAGCTTCCTGGCGTACTTTTGGCTACTCCCCAGCGGTAAGGTCACAGCCGCAAATTCCTCTCATTCCAAGGCTGATAAAAAGACGGCTTCCAAGGCAAACCGCAAGTTTTTCTGGATAGTTATCGCGCTCGGCTTCATGTCCGGATTTGCTGCCCTAGCAGAGGGAACTGCCGTGGACTGGTCAGCTTTGCTATCTACCTCGGTGTTGAAAACAACCGAAGCCGTGGCGGCGACTGGCCTGGCGGCATTCAGTATTTCCATGACTACTTCAAGATTCCTCGCGGACAAAGTAGTCGAAAAACAAGGCAGATACTTTGTACTGCGATGGGGTTCGCTACTATGCGTCGTGGCCCTGCTAGTCGTGGGTTCGGCGGTGAACCTGGCTGTGGTACTTGTTGGGTGGCTACTGCTCGGGATTGGCGCATCGGCACTCGTCCCCCAGCTTTTCGCTGCGGCGGCGGAGATTGGCGAGGAAAGCCACTCGTCTAGAAACCTGAGCAAAGTCATGGCGCTCACTTACTTTGGAATCCTGGGTGGTCCCGCAATCATCGGCTGGCTCGCCGCAACTCCCCTAAACCTGAATTGGGCTATCGGATTGGTTTCCGTGCTCTGCCTGTTTATATTTCTCGGCGCACCGCTAATCAACAGGAAGTAACTAATGTCAAAGCTCTTTGAACCAATACAGATTCGGGGCCTACAGGTTCGGAACCGGATCTGGATGGCACCGATGTGCCAGTACTCTTGCGAAAACCAAGACGGGGTTCCCGGCTCGTGGCATGAAGTCCACTACCCAAGTCGCGCTGTTGGTGGGGTTGGCTTGGTGATTGTCGAGGCCAGTGCCGTGCACCCTATCGGCAGAATCTCACCTTGGGACACCGGAATTTGGAACGAAGAGCAGGTTTCGGCGTGGTCTATCGTGAACCGCAAGATTCACGAGCATGGCGCCAAGTCCGCCATCCAACTCGCTCACGCAGGCCGTAAGGCCAGCATCTTCCGAGAGT
Source organism: Micrococcales bacterium (assembly GCA_046063415.1). GTDB lineage: Bacteria > Actinomycetota > Actinomycetes > Actinomycetales > Microbacteriaceae > Rhodoluna. Next base: position 25,137 of record JBJTMG010000003.1, on the reverse strand, counting down.
GGTCTGGCTCGGGCTCTATTGCACCCGAGGACGGTGGTTGGGAGACGGTTTCGTCTACCCACCAGGCTTTCGAGGGGTACTCTGCGCCACGCGAGCTTTCCGCAGAGGAGATTCCCCAGATTGTCGAAGACTTCGCGGCCGCTGCCGAACGCTCGGTTCGCGCAGGTTTTGACGCGGTTGAGATTCACGCCGCTCACGGTTACCTGATTCACCAGTTCCTATCGCCACTCACCAACCAGCGCACCGATGACTACGGCGGCAGTCTTGAGAACCGCGCCCGCCTCCTCGTGGAAATCACCCGGGCCATTCGCTCTCGTACAGGCGACGCCGTGCCACTCTTTATCCGTTTCTCGGCTACCGATTATTCGCAGGGAGGTTGGGACGAGGAACAAACCACTCAGGTTGCTCACTGGTGCCACGAGGCCGGAGCTGACCTCTTCGATATTTCAAGCGGTGGATTAATCACTGGCGTTCAGATTCCAACCGGCCCTGGTTACCAGGTCCCGCTGGCCGAATACGTAGCCGAGCGCGTTGGCGAACCTGTGTCGGCAGTGGGACAGATAACCGATGCCCAACAAGCCGAAGGGATTCTGCGAGACGGACAGATCTCGGTAATTATGCTTGGACGAGTCTTGCTGAGGGAACCCTACTGGGCAGCGAGAGCAGCTGCAGAGCTTAATGAGGAAATCGACTACTTGCCGATTCAGTACCGTCGAGGTAGTTGGAAAACCGCCAAAAACTAGCGCCGCGTGGCGTCCTGGACTTCGCCTACCAGTTCTTCAAGTATGTCTTCTAGGAAGATGATGCCGGCCACGGAGCCATCGTTGTTCATAGCCTTTGCAAGATGAGCACCGCCCCGCCTCATGCTCGCAAGAGCATCCTCAAGTTCGGTCCCCACCGACAGAGTTACCAGGTTCCTAATGCGCTTGGTTGGGAAAGCCAGTTCGTACTCGTCTTCGTCTAGGTCAAGGACGTCCTTGATATGCAGATAACCAACGTATCCATTTGAATCATCAACTAGCGGGTACCTTGAAAATCCGTGTTTGGTGATTGCCTGCTCCACCTGCGAAGGTGTTCCCAAGGCTGGTAGCGCAATCACAGAAGCAGGAGGAATGACAATGTCCTTCACCTGTTTTTCAGTGAACTCAAAAGTGTTTGAAATGGCTCCGCTGGTGTCGCTCAACACTCCCTCGCGGGTAGAGTGCTCAACAATGTCTTCAACCTGATCCAGGGTATAGGCGGTGTTTGCCGAGTCCGCCGAGCGGATACCAACCAAACGGAGCGCACCATTAGCAAGGGCATTCATTGAAACCACGATGGGTCTGAATACCAGCGCAATGCCGTAAAGCACCGGAACCAGAATGAGCGCTAGCCGCTCTGGAATGGCAAAAGATATTTGCTTGGGAATCATCTCGCCCACCAGTACGTGGAGTGAAGAAACCACAAAAATCGAGACGACTAGTGCAAAAGTTTCGGTCTGAGCGTCGCTAAGGCCAATGGCTTCAAGAGGAGCCGCCATGAGGTCGTGGAAAGCTGGCTCGGCAATGAGAAGAATCAGCAGGCTGCAAACCGTGACACCAATCTGAATGGTGGCCAACATTACCGAGGCGCGCTCCATGGCCTTGATGGTGATCTTGGCCGGGCGACTGCCCGCATCGGCACGCGGTTCGATTTGAGCTCGGCGTGCCGCAATAAGCGAAAACTCGGCCGCAACAAAGAAGGCGTTAATCGCTAGCAGAAGGGCAAACCACAACAGGCCAGCGATGGGGTCACTATGCATTTGCTGCACCGCCTTGGTCTAGCAAATCAACCGGGGTGAAACGCACGCGGTCAACGCGGCGACCATCCATGCGCTCAACCCGAAGCACGCCGCCATCGATGTCAATCTGATCGCCAACCACCGGAATCTTTCCGAGACTGCTCATGAGGTAACCACCAACGGTTTCGTAGGCACCGTCTTCTGGAATGTAAATGGCAAGCTCTTTCAGTTCGTCTGGGCGCATCATGCCTGGGAACAAAACGCTGTTGCCCTGACCACGTCGAACACCCACGCGAGTGCGGTCATGTTCATCGGCTAGCTCGCCAACCAGCTCCTCGATAAGGTCCTCCAGCGTTGCCAGACCCGCGGTGCCACCGTATTCGTCGACCACAATTGCCATTTGCAGGCCCTTAGACCGAAGAAGACCCATGAGCGATTCAAGTGGCATTGTCTCGGGGACTCGCTCCGCTGGCACAGTGATTGCCGAGACTGGAACTTCGTTGCGCTTTGCTCTAGGCACCGAGGCCGCCTGCTTAACGTGAACAAAACCCACAACGTCATCGGTGGAGCCATCGATGACTGGGAATCTGGAGTGTCCCGTTTGATTGCACAGAGCAATCACGGCCTGCACCGATTCGTCCCGATCAATGACGAACATGCGCGGCCTAGGCGTCATGATGTCGGCGGCAACCAGTTGGCGAAGCTGCAGAGTCTTTGTAATGAGCGTTGCGGTCTGCTGATCAAGGGCTCCCAGAGTCGCGGAGCGACGAACCAACGAGGCCAGTTCCTCTGCAGTTCTGCTAGAACTGAGCTCTTCTCTGGGTTCAATGCCTAGACCACGAACAACCTTGTCGCCAATCTTGTTGAGTGCCCAAATCATGGGACCAAACAGCCAGGTAAACCCGAGTTGGAAAATGACAACGAAGCGATTCAGTGCAAGTGGAATTGTCAGTGCGAGCTTCTTAGGAATCAACTCTCCAAAGAGCGTAGAAAAGATGGTCGCCAAAATCATGGTGAGCGTTACTGCCGTGCCAGTCTGCGCTTCGGGAGAAAGTCCGAGTGGCGTAAGAGCGGGCCTGATTAGATTCGATACCGCAGGCTCAGCTATAAAGCCGGTGAGCATTGTGGTGAGCGTGATTCCAAGTTGGGCACCGGAAAGATGAGTGCTGGTGCGCTTCAGAGCACGGATGGTATTGCCTAGGCCTTTTTCGCCCCGACTTGCCCTGGCTTCTAGCTCATTTCTCTCTAGGTTGACAAGCGAAAATTCGCTTGCCACAAAGAATCCGGTGCCGATAGTTAGAACTACACCAACCGCGAGGAGAATCCAGTCGGTCACTGGGTACCCCCACGGTGTCGACTATGACCAGATTTAGAACCATCCATAGGTTTCCAGCATACCCATGATGTGCCACCAGAAGCCTCTTGGGTTGCCCGTTCAGAGTCTCGAGGCGGTGGCAAAACGGGTAGGCTTAACGATTGTCATTGAACGGACAATGCGGATTTAGACGAGGTGATTTCGTGTCAATCGAGAGCGGACACTCAGACAGCGAATTTGGTGCAAACGAATGGCTAGTCGAGGAGATGTATGCACAGTGGAAGGTCAACCCGGACGCTGTAGATAAGTCTTGGTGGCCTATCCTCGAGCGATACCAGCCAGGTGGGCAGACTGCCCCATCCGTGACCCCAGTTGCCACCCCCACAGCTTCCGCTGTTGCCGCAGAGCCCGCTGCTCCTCTAGTAGCTCGTACCACTCGCGTCGAGGCAAAGCCTCAACCAATTCCAGCGCAGGCCCCAGTCACCTCGAGCATCGCTACGGTAGACACCGAAGCCGAAACCGAAGAGCAAGACCAGATCACCGTCCTAAAGGGCATGCCAAAGACTTTGGCTGCAAACATGGATGCCTCGCTGGCGGTGCCCACTGCAACCAGCGTTCGCACCATTCCAGCAAAACTCATGATTGACAACCGCATTGTGATCAATAGCCACCTGGGTCGAACCCGCGGTGGAAAGGTTTCTTTCACCCACATCATTGGCTATGCGCTAATCCGTGCGCTCAAGGAGTTCCCTAGCCAGAACGTCTATTACGACATCATCGATGGCAAGCCTGCCGTGGTGCAGCCCGCAAACATCAACTTGGGTCTGGCCATTGACATTCCAAAACCAGACGGCACCCGCGCCCTGCTAGTTCCAAACATCAAGCGTGCCCAGCGCCTGAACTTTGCAGAGTACCTAGCAGCCTACGAAGACATGGTCAAGCGCGCGCGCAACAACCAGTTGACCGCGGGAGATTTCCAGGGAACCACCATTTCGCTTACTAACCCAGGCGGCATTGGCACAGTTCACTCGGTCCCAAGGCTCATGGCCGGTGCTGGTTCAATCATTGGTGCAGGCGCGCTGGAATACCCGGCCGAGTATCAGGGACTCACCGAGGGCCAGTTGGCCAAGATGGGAATCAGCAAGACCATTACCCTAACCAGCACCTATGACCACCGGGTCATTCAAGGTGCGGGTTCGGGAGAGTTCCTGAAGAAGGTAAATGAACTTCTATTGGGTGCTCGTGGCTTCTACGAAGAAATTTTCAGCGACCTGAGAATCCCTTACGAGCCGGTTCGCTGGGTGTCGGACTTTGAGAGTGACGAGCTGGATGACCGCAGCAAAGCCGCCCGCATTCAGGAACTCATCAACGCTTACCGCGTCCGTGGCCACCTTATGGCCGACGTTGATCCGCTGGAGTATAAGCAGCGCACCCACCCAGACCTGGACATTAACACCCACGGTCTGAGCCTCTGGGATCTGGACCGAACCTTCAAAACCGGTGGTTTCGGTGGCAAGTCCAAGATGCTGTTCCGCGACATTCTCAAAATCCTGCGCGACTCTTACTGCCGCACCGTGGGCGTTGAGTACATGCACATTCAAGACCCAGAACAGCGAAAGTGGTTCCAGGACAAACTTGAACGCCCATACGCCAAGCCAACCCATGAGGAGCAGCTGCGCATCCTTGCAAAGCTGAACGAAGCTGAGGCATTTGAGACCTTCCTTCAGACCAAGTTCGTTGGACAGAAGCGCTTCAGCCTTGAGGGCGGAGAATCGGCTATTGCGTCGCTAGACGAGATCCTCAGGTTGGCTGCCAATGCCGGGCTTGACGAGGTTGCCATTGGCATGGCCCACCGTGGCCGCCTAAACGTTTTGACCAATATTGCAGGCAAGACCTACGGTCAGGTGTTCAAAGAATTTGAGGGCAACACAGACACCAAGACGGTTCAGGGCTCGGGAGACGTCAAGTACCACATGGGTACCTCAGGCGTGGTAACTAGCGCCGAGGGCAACCAAATCAAGGTCTCACTAGCGGCAAACCCATCTCACCTTGAGGCGGTCAACCCGGTACTAGAGGGCATTGTTCGTGCCAAGCTAGACCGACTTGACACCATGCCTGAGTCTTACCCCGTGGTTCCCGTTCTGATTCACGGAGACGCCGCATTTGCGGGTCAGGGTGTTGTCCCCGAGACCCTCAACATGTGGGCCCTTCGCGGTTACCGCACCGGTGGAACTGTCCACCTGGTTATCAACAACCAGGTAGGTTTCACCACTCCTCCATCGGAGTCGCGTTCCACGGTTTACTCAACCGACATTGCCAAGGGTATTCAGGCTCCGATCTTCCACGTGAACGGCGATGATCCTGAGGCTGTTGTTCGAGTCAGCCAGCTGGCTTTTGAGTTCCGACAGGAATTCAAGAAAGACGTTGTGATCGATATCGTGTGCTACCGCCGACGCGGTCACAACGAAGGCGACGATCCATCGATGACCAACCCGCTCATGTACAACCTGATTGAGCAGAAGCGCTCGGTCAGAACCCTGTACCTTGAGTCCTTGGTTGGTCGTGGCGATATCACTCGCGACGAGTTCGAGGGTTTCAACACGGCATTCCAGAACAAGCTAGAGCAGGCCTTTATCGAAGTCCACGAGGCCATGTCCAAGCCTGCGGAACTGCCATCGCGAGTTCAGGGCATTGGAACCACCGCTTCGGACCACCCGGTGGTCAGTCGTCAAACCGCTATTGCAAAAACGGTAGTCGAAGCCATTGGCGACGCCCACAACAACACCCCTCCTGGTTTCTCTGTGCACGCCAAGCTGCAGCAGCTGCTAGCCAAGCGCGTAGAGATGAGCCGTCAAGGTGGAATCGACTGGGGATTCGGTGAGCTACTCGCCTTTGGTTCGCTGCTTCTAGAGGGCGTGCCAGTTCGCTTGGCTGGCCAGGACAGCCGACGTGGCACCTTCGTGCAGCGTCACGCCGTGTTCCACGACCGGGTGAATGGTCAAGAGTGGATGCCGCTCAGAAACCTTGCCCACGGTCAGGCAAAGTTCTGGATCTACGACTCGCTTCTGAGCGAGTACGCGGCCATGGGCTTTGAGTACGGCTACTCGGTTGAGAACAAGAACGCTCTGGTTCTGTGGGAGGCTCAATTTGGTGACTTCGCCAACGGTGCCCAGACCATCATCGATGAATTCATCTCATCGGCTGAGCAAAAGTGGGGTCAGGAGTCCGGCCTTGTGCTGCTGCTTCCTCACGGTTACGAGGGCCAGGGACCTGACCACTCTTCGGCTCGTATTGAGCGATACCTTCAGCTTTGCGCCGAAAACAACATGACGGTTGCACAGCCATCCACCCCAGCCTCGCACTTCCATCTCTTGCGTCGTCAGGCCTACAGCGAAACCCGTCGTCCGCTGATCATCTTCACACCAAAGTCCATGCTGCGACTCAAAGCGGCATCGAGTTCAGTTGAAGATTTCACCAACGGCACTTTCCAGCCGGTTCTAGCAGATGAGCAGGGCCTAGATAACAACAAGGTAAAGCGCGTGCTCTTCTGCTCGGGCAAGATCTATTGGGATCTACTGGCAGAGTCGCAGAAGCGCAATACGGGTGAAACCGCTATTGTCCGCGTCGAGCAGCTTTACCCAACTCCGGTTGATGAGATCAAGGCAGCGTACGAGCAGTATCCAAACGCTGAATTGGTTTGGGTGCAGGATGAACCAGCTAACCAGGGCCCATGGACCTACATTGGCTTGTTCTTGCCCAAGTACATGAACGGTCAGGTGGCCAAGCTGGTCTCCCGCCCGGCTTCGGCTTCACCAGCGGCTGGTTCGGCCAAGCGCCACGCCGCCGAGCAGGCCGACCTCATTGAACGCGCATTCGCCTAAATCATGCAGAATCGGCGTGATATCCGAATCGTCATTCTTGGCGATTCAATGGTTAGCGCCTCTGGTGACCCACGTGGGTTGGGTTGGGTTGGTCGCATAACGGCTAAGACCCCGGCTCGTTCTCCACGAATCGACGTTTTCGCCTTACCCGTTCCCGAGGAAACCACGGGCAAACTTGCCGAGCGTTGGAAAGACGAAGTTGCGAGGCGTTTCAGCCCAGACACCGAGAATCGGCTGGTTCTTGCTCCAGGCAACAGCGACCCTGCTGCTGGTATCTCAATATCTCGAACCAGATTGAACGTTGCGACCATCCTGGATGAGTGCCGCCGAGCAGGTATTGAAACTTTTGTGGTGGGTCCTACCCCGCACCACAATCCGGAATTGAACCGCGATGTTGAGCACCTGGCTTCAGGGTTAGAAGACGTGGCCAGCCGTCGCAACGTTCCTTTTGTGGATTGTTTCAGGCCGCTGGTGGAACATCAGGGTTGGAACTCGGACATTGCGGAATCCGATCACAACCTGCCCGGTCAAGTTGGGTACGGCCTAATCGCATGGCTGGTGCTCAACCGAGGTTGGTATGAATGGCTGGATATCCCCAGTCCCGATTAGTTAGTGGGAGTTTTCCCTAGTGCTAGCTTGGATTTCTCGAATCTTAGCTAGAACCCTTTCGGCCAGTTCCTCTGGCGGTGCCTCGGTGCAGGAGCGCACAATGACCTGGTTAAAAATCACTTCAAAGTCGTAGTCTGCCTCGCAGCTGTCGCAGTTTGCAAGGTGAGCTGTTATGTCATCCAGTTCTTCGTCAGAAAGCTGGTTACTCAGGTACTCGTGGACGTGCCGTTTGGTTTCTTGGCAGTCGATCTCGGTCATGACCTCTCCCCGATCACATTGTCTAAATTGTCGTTAAGGCCGTACCCTTCCTCTTGGGCGTAGCCTGCAAGTTGCTGACGTAGCAACTTTTTGCCGCGGTGTAAGCGGCTCATAACGGTTCCCACCGGCGTTCCCATGTTCTGGGCAATCTCGGCATATGGCAGCCCGACTACTACTGCCTGGAGAACCACTTCTTTGAACTCGGCCGGCAAACGATCCAACGCATCTTGAATTACCTGCGCCGGCATGTTGTCGATGGCTTCGGCTTCGGCGGATCTTGAGGCCGTTGTGGTGAGCGACGATGCCTCACCGATTTGCCATTCCTCAAGGTCATCGAGGCTGCCCTTGCCCTTTTCCTTGGCCTTCTTGTGGTACAGGTTGGTGTGAGTGTTATACAAAATCTTGAAAAGCCACGCTTTTAGGTTGGTTCCCTGCTCAAACTGCCCCCAAGCCACAAAAGCCTTAGCGAAGGTTTCTTGAACCAGGTCCTGAGCGTCTTGTTCGTTGCGTGTGTACCGTTTTGCCATGCCAAGAATCTGCGGCATCAGTGGAAGCGCCTGTTCTTCGAACTGACGGATTTTTGCTTCTGAATCGGCTGATTTCGCCTTTGAAGTGGTCATTGAGTGCGAGTCTACTCGCCTGAATGGACCCTTGTGAAGGTGGGCACCGAAAGATGACAACGTTATCTCCCCTCGGAACTAATGGCTAATGGTAATTTGGGAACCAATGTCGGCAGAAAACTATTCCTCAGCAGCTCACTCGGGTCAGTGGAGCGCACCAGTTGCCAGTTCCCCGATTCAAGCCACGGTCTCGTTGCCCGGCTCTAAGTCACTTACCAACCGCGAACTGGTGCTTTCGGCACTTGCTATCGAACCGACTCTGCTCACCGCACCGCTAGCTTCTCGAGACAGCAGCCTCATGATTGAGGCGCTGCGCTCGCTGGGAACCCGTATCGACCATCAGGCCAACGGGGATTTGCTCGTGACCCCTGCTCCGCTAAGGGGCGGAGCGAAAATCGACTGCGGCCTTGCCGGCACGGTTATGCGCTTTGTGCCGCCGCTGGCTTGCTTAGCTTTGGGGCCGGTTCAGTTTGATGGCGATGCCGCTGCTCGCCGGCGACCCATGGACACCACAATCGAATCCCTGCGCTCGCTTGGAGTCTCGGTTTCCGATGCTGGCACGCTGGCTCTGCCTTTTACTGTGGAGGCCACCGGATCGGTTCGAGGCGGTTCGATCAGCATCGATGCATCAGCCTCAAGTCAATTTGTCTCGGGTCTTTTGCTGAGCGCCCCTCGTTTTGAGCAGGGTCTGACCCTTACCCACAGCGGAAGTCACCTGCCTAGCCTTCCTCATATCGAAATGACCCTGGATACCCTTGCAAAACGAGGTGTAAAAGTTTCAAATCCCGAACCTACGGTTTGGGTAGTAGAACCAGGGCCCATAGCCGGCGGAACTGTGGCTATTGAGCCAGACCTGTCGAATGCTGGTCCTTTTTTGGCCGCCGCAATGGTGGCCGGTGGCTCGGTCACAGTAAGCGGCTGGCCAGCTACAACTACTCAGGTTGGCAATGAGTTCGATGGGATTTTGCAGCGCATGGGGGCTTTGGTGTCCCGAAGTGAGCGCGGACTAACAGTTTCGGGTACCGGCGTTATCCACGGAATCGACATAGACCTTTCAATCGGTGGCGAACTTACACCGGTAATCGCCGCGCTCGCCGCTCTGGCCGACAGCCCAACTCGGATCTCGGGGGTTGCGCACCTGCGCGGCCACGAGACCGACCGATTGGCGGCGCTGGCAAGCGAAATCAACAGAATCGGCGGGGTCGCGCGCGAAACTGAAGACGGACTAGAGATTGAGCCGGGTCAACTTCACGGGGCCACCTGGCGCACGTACGAGGACCACCGCATGGCAACTGCCGGTGCCATCGTTGGGTTGAAGGTTCCTGGCATCGTAGTAGAAGACATCGCCACAACCTCAAAAACCATGCCCGACTTTGCCCAGCTCTGGGCTGAGATGCTGAACGAGTCGGCCTAGTTTGAGCTGGTTATACGAACCCGAGTCCGGTCCTCACGACCTTGATGAGACCGATGTTCGGATTCGCCCCAACCCAAAAGGCAATAAGCCTCGAACCAAAATCAGGCCCGAACACAAGAGCGCTCCGCTAGGGATGGTCCTAGGGATTGATAAAGGCCGTTACCGCGTACTTTTAGACGCCGATGACCGCATGGTGAACGCCAGCCTGGCTAAAGAGTTACGCAAGGCTGGCCCGGCTGTTGGTGACCGCGTGGCTCTGGCCGGTGACACCAGCGAGACTGTTGGCGCGTTGGCTCGAATCGTACGCATTGAGCCCAGAACGTCACTGCTTCGAAGAAGTGCCGACGACAGCGACCAGGTTGAAAGAGTCATTGTCGCTAACGCCGAGCAAATGATGATTGTGGTGGCAATCACAAACCCAGAACCGCGCACCAGACTTGTGGATCGCTACCTTGCAGCCGCCTACGATGCCGGCTTGAGCCCGATTCTGTGCATCACAAAAACTGACTTGGCAAACCCAGACAGTTTCCTTTCAAATTTCGCAGGGCTCGACCTTCCAGTGGTCCTGAATCGCTCGGACGCGCCAAGCCTGCCAGCCCTGCACAGCGTACTTGACGGAAAAGTAACTGTAGTTGTTGGGCACTCCGGGGTAGGAAAGTCCACTCTGGTCAACGCGTTGGTACCCGAGGCGGCGCGGGCAACCGGCGGCGTAAACGCGGTAACCGGCCGCGGCCGCCACACCTCGACATCGGTGCGGGCCATTGCGCTGGAACACGGTTGGATTATCGACACCCCAGGGGTTAGAAGCTTCGGGCTTGGGCACATAAAACCCGAAAATCTGCTGCGGTCATTTAAGGATTTATACGCCGTGATTGAGAACTGCCCGCGCGACTGCTCACATTTGATTGGTTCCCCCGACTGCGCACTTGATGACGCTATTCAGGCCGGATCACTCGGCGAGCACGGTGAGGCCCGCGTGGATTCGCTGCGACGACTCATGGGTTCGCTTGAGTCCAAGCAAGACTAGATTGAGAGAGATTCCCCAATGACCGATTCCCCCGCTTTGCCAGATTTCCAATCCGATTTGGAATTGGCGCTTCGCTTGGCTGATGCTGCCGACAGGGTTTCGTTAGAGCGCTTTAGGGCTTTGGATCTAAAGGTGGAAACCAAACCAGATCGCTCGCCGGTTACCGATGCCGACAAGTCCACCGAGCAGGCCATTAAGGCTCTCTTGGCTAGCGAACGACCCCACGACGGAATCATCGGTGAAGAATTTGGAAGCTCGGGAAGTGCCAGCCGCAAGTGGATCATTGACCCAATTGATGGCACGGCAAACTACCTGAGAGGCGTTCCGGTTTGGGCCACACTCATTGCCCTATCGCTTGACGGAAAGCCGGTGTTGAGCGTGGTTTCAGCGCCCGCACTTGGTAGGCGTTGGTGGGCGGCTCCCGGAATTGGCGCGTGGACCAGAGACATCGATGGCTCCACTCGCAAGTTATCCGTATCTGGCATCACCAACCTGGCCGATGCCTCACTCAGTTACAACAACCTGCAGCTTTGGGACCAGTTTGGCTTCCTAGAGCCGCTCCTGAAGCTGAGCCGCAAGGTGTGGCGAACCCGCGCCTACGGCGATTTTCTGTCGTACATGTTCGTTGCCGAGGGCAGTGTGGACATTGTTGCCGAACACGATTTGAAGATTTACGACATTGCCGCGTTAGTGCCAATTGTTGAACTGGCCGGTGGTCAGTTCAGCGCACTGAGCGGTCCACTGACTGAAGCGAGTTCCTCGGTTTTGGCAACCAATGGCGGGCTACACCAGGCAGTATCAGCCGAACTGGGTTAGTTTCGAGCGCAGTTAATTCTGCGGGAACCCAAGGTTTATGCCGCCGTGGCTGGGGTCCAACCAGCGACTGGTGATTGCCTTGCCTCTGGTAAAGAAGTGGACACCTTCAACCCCGTGCGCCTTGGTGTCACCGAATAGCGAGTTCTTCCAGCCACCAAACGAGTAGTACGCGACAGGAACCGGAATCGGCACGTTGATGCCGATCATGCCAACCTCGATCTCGTTCTGGAACCGCCTTGCGGCGCCGCCATCGTTGGTGAAAATCGCAGTTCCGTTACCGAACGGACCGGAGTTGATGAGCGCAACGCCAGCTTCGTAACTTGGCACTCGCACAATGCTCAAAACGGGACCAAAAATTTCCTCGGTGTAAACCCGACTGGTGGTGGGGACCCGGTCCAGCAAGGTTGGCCCAAGCCAGAAACCGTTGGGGTCGCCATCGATGTCTGGGTTCCGGCCGTCAACCACAATGGACGCACCGTCCTGCTCGGCGATTTCAAGGTAACTGGCAACTTTGTCGCGATGCTCGCGCGTTACCAGCGGTCCCATGTCACAACTGCGCCTACCGTCTCCGGTCTTTAGAGTAGCCATTCGGTCTTTGATTTTTGCAATCAGGTCGTCTGCCACCGGCTCAACGGCAACAACCACCGAAATTGCCATGCAGCGCTCGCCGGCGCTGCCGAAACCTGCGTTAATTGCCGAGTCAGCAACCAGGTCAAGGTCGGCATCGGGTAGCACAAGCATGTGGTTCTTGGCTCCGCCAAGAGCCTGAACCCGCTTTCCGTGAGCGGAGCCGGTTTCGTAGACATACTTGGCGATTGGCGTGGATCCAACAAAAGACACAGCCTGGATGTCGGGGTGGCTCAGCAGGCCGTCCACGGCAAGTTTGTCGCCATTTAGAACGGTGAAGACGCCGTCTGGAACACCGGCTTCCTTGAGTAGTTCTGCAATCCAGATGGCCGCCGATGGATCCTTCTCAGAGGGCTTGAGAATCACGCTGTTGCCTGCCGCGAGGGCAATGGGAAAGAACCACATGGGAACCATGGCCGGAAAGTTGAAGGGGCTGATGATCGCAACAACGCCCAGAGCCTGACGGGTGCTGTAGACGTCTACGCCGGTAGAAACGTTCTCACTGTAGAAACCCTTGAGAAGATGCGGAATGCCGGTTGCAAACTCAACCACCTCTTGCCCGCGCGTGATTTCTCCGAGAGCGTCGGAAAGGACCTTACCGTGCTCACTGGTAATGATCTGGGCGAGTTCCGATTTCCTGGAGTTCAGTAGCTCGCGAAAGTTGAACATGACGGCTTGGCGCCTGGCCAGGGGCAGATCGCGCCAGGCAGGGAAGGCCGCTTTGGCACTGGCAATTGCAAGCTCCAGCTCGTTCTGGTCAGCCAGGGCTACCCGCTTGGTTTCGACACCTAGCGCGGGGTCGTAGACAGGTGCTGTTCTACCCGAGGTTCCAGTTTGGTGGGTTCCATTGATCCAGTGTCCAACTACCGTAGTCATGCCTTCAGTCTATGGTGCGAGTTGTTTTGGCTTCGGAAATGGTTACTGTCAGGTTGACAATAACTAAATTTCAGGGTTATAGTCAGATTCACCTTTACCACCCGATTGGCTTGCCAAGCGGTCAATCAGAGGATCACGAATGTCCCAACCCCAGTTGGCGGTCTCAACCGTGATTTTTGCTCTGCGCGCCGGTAAAGACGGTAAAAAGACTTTGATGCTCCCTCTGGTTCAGAGAATTCGCGAACCGCAACTTGGTTTATGGGCGCTACCCGGTGGCCCACTTGCGGACAACGAGGACCTCTCGGATGCCGCCGCCAGAAACCTGCGCACCACAACCGGACTAGAACCAAGATATTTGGAACAGCTCTACGCCTTTGGAGACCCCGAGCGCTCCCCCGAACAGCGAGTGGTGAGCATTGTCTATTGGGCGCTGGTTGAAAGCTCCGAAGCCGACAAGGCCTATGAGACCGAAAACGTCAAATGGTTTGAGGCTGACTGCCTGCCGGACTTGGCGTTTGACCACAATCTGATTGTTGAATACGCCCTCTGGCGCCTACGTACCAAACTCAACTACAGCCGAGTGGCCCACGGTTTCCTTGGAGAATCATTCACGCTGGCGCAGCTGCGAGAGGTATACGAAACCGTACTGCAACGTGAAATTGACCCAGCCAACTTTCGGCGCAGCATTGAGACCAACGGTGGCATAGTCGCTACGGGAACCAAGGTCTCCGGTGGAAGTCACCGGCCGCCGCAGCTCTACACCTACGACAAAAGCCTCAATCTTGCAGATCAGGGACCGCTGACCCGCAGCCCAAGAAACAAAACGGAAGTGAAAGCCTCATGACCATTACCCCATCGGTAGACACCCGCATCAAACTTGCGGTATCCGGCAAAAGCGGCGACTCAACCTGCAGCCCGAGCCTGGCAAAAGGCCCGTGGGAGTTCGACTCTCCAACCCCCGCATACGGCCCAGGTGCATCCTCCGAAGACAAGATTCCGGCCTCCTCACCGGTTCAGCTAGCAATTCCCGAGAACTACAAACAGGCAAGCAACTATGAACTGCACTCGCGAATCATCGCTGCCAAAAAGGAATTGGGCGACCGGGTAGTCGTGCTCGGGCACTTCTATCAGCGCGACGAAATCGTGCAGCACGCCGACTATCTTGGCGATTCTTACCAGTTGGCGGTTGCCGCGACTAAGCACCCCGAAGCTCAGGCAATTGTCTTTTGTGGCGTTCATTTCATGGCGGAAACCGCGGATATCCTGAGCAGCCAGGACCAGAAGGTTATCCTGCCAAACCTGGCGGCCGGATGTTCAATGGCGGACATGGCCGATACCGATTCCGTTGAGTCCGCTTGGGAGCAACTCACGGAACTGTTTGGTACAGAGCCAAACGAACGGGGCAAAGTTCCGGTGATTCCAGTAACTTACATGAACTCATCGGCGGCTCTAAAGGCATTTTGCGGCCGCAACGGCGGAATCGTGTGCACCTCATCAAACGCCGAAACGGTGTTGAAGTGGGCTTTTGAACGCGGCGAGCGCGTTCTCTTCTTTCCCGATCAGCACCTTGGGCGAAACACAGCGCTTGCGATGGGCGTAACTTTAGATGAGATGCCGCTCTGGCAGGCCCGTAGGCCGCTGGGCGGATCAAGCGAGGAGTCGCTCAAGAACAGCAAGGTGATTCTGTGGAACGGCTTTTGCAGCGTTCACAAGAGATTCAACGTTGGTCAGATCGAAAAGGCCAGAGCGGAATTCCCCGGAGTTCGGGTCATAGTGCACCCCGAGTGCCCAATGGACGTGGTCCAGGCTGCTGACGAGTACGGGTCCACCGACTACATTCGTCGCGCGGTAGCGTCTGCCACTGAACCAACGACCTTTGCCATTGGTACCGAGGTGAACATGGTCCAGCGTCTGGCCGCCCAGTATCCGCAGCACAACATCTTCTGTCTGGATCCGGTTATCTGCCCCTGCAGCACAATGTATCGAATCCACCCGGCGTACCTTGCATGGGTCCTTGAGGAGCTTGTTGCTGGACGAGTCGTGAATCAAATTTCGGTAGACCAGCAGGTGCAACATCACGCCAAGGTAGCGCTCGAACGCATGCTCGCGGCGCTGCCAAACTAAGACCCTGAGGACACCTTGGCAAAAATCATTGTGGTGGGAAGCGGAATCGCCGGATTGGTGACCGCGGTAAAGGCCAGCGCTCAGCACGAAGTGGTCCTAGTCACAAAAGACGTACTTGCCGAGAGCAACACCCACTACGCCCAAGGTGGCATCGCCGCGGTTACCTCTACCGATGACACCATTGCCGAGCACGTTTCCGACACCGTGGCAGCCGGTGCGGGCTTATGTTTTGAGCCCGCAGTTGAGGTGCTATGTCAGCAGGGCCCGGAGAGCCTGAATGAACTCATAGCTTTTGGTGTCGAGTTTGACCGTAAGTCTGGTGAGCTCGCCCGCGGACTGGAGGCGGCGCATTCTCACGCAAGAATCTTGCACGTGGGTGGAGACGCCACCGGAGCTGGAATAAGTAACGCATTGGTTGCCACTCTTAGAGCAGCCAAAGTTGAAATTCGCGAGCACACACTGGTTACCGACTTGATTCTCAAGGAGTCTGGCAACCCGGCTCGCGGTATCGCAGGGGTTTCAGTAATGAGTTTCGAGGGACTCGAAACCATAGAAGCCGATCTGGTAATACTTGCCTCTGGTGGAGCGGGTCAGTTGTACCGTCACACCACAAACCCCCAGGTAACCACCGGCGACGGAGTTGCGCTGGCCCTCAGGGCCGGAGCCGAGCTTGCCGACCTAGAGTTTTACCAGTTTCACCCCACTGCCCTGGCTGTCCCCGGGAGCTTCCTAATCAGCGAGGCGGTTCGCGGAGAAGGAGCGGTGCTAATCAACGCAAAAGGTGAGCGGTTCATGCAGAAACTGCATCCGGCCGCGGAACTGGCGCCCCGAGACATCGTTGCAAGAGGTATTCAAGCCGAGATGCTAGCCCAGGGTGGGCAGCCGGTTTTGCTAGACGCCACCGCACTGGGCGCCGAGTTTCTTGCGACCAGATTCCCGAGCATAAACAAGGCCTGCCGGGATTACGGGCTGAACTGGGCCAAGCAGCCCATTCCGGTGACACCGGCGGCGCATTACTGGATGGGCGGGGTGGCAACCGACACCCACGGGCGAACCTCAGTTCCCGGATTATTCGCTGTTGGCGAGGTTGCCTGCAACGGTTCTCACGGTGCCAATCGTCTGGCTTCTAACTCGCTTCTGGAGTCTGTGGTTTTTGCGGACCGCGCCATCGAGGTTTTGACCCAACCGTGGCCAGAGCCTTTCACCTTTCTGCGGATACAGCGGCAGGGAACTTTAGCCCAGATTGAGCTTGATCTTGAGCCGACCGCAACTACTCAGGTCGTTGACCGCGTCGAGTTGCAAACCCTAATGTGGGACCAGGTTGGGTTGGCGCGAGACCAAGAAGGCCTAAGAGATGCCCAGACCAAGCTGGCGCAGTGGCGAGCTGCGGCGATTCAGAGCCGAACTTTTGCCGATTTTGAGGATGCCAACCTGCTCGATCTGGCACGGGCCCTCACGGCGGCAGCACTCCAACGTCATGAATCGCGCGGCGCTCACTATCGCCTCGACTTTCCAAAAACCGACCCCGCAATGGCAAAACCCATTCTGGTTAGAAAGGCCTGACCTTGCTTACCCAACAAATCATCGATGACACCGTGCAGCGCGCCTTGGCCGAAGACACCCCCTGGGGCGATGTCACCTCGGAGCTGCTGATTCCGTCAAGCGCGTTTGCCATGGCTGAGCTAGTTGCTCGCGAAGCTGGAGTAATGGCAGGCGGGCAGGTTTTTGCCCGAGCTTTCACACTTGTGGACCCCCAGGTTGAGGTTTATGTTCTTTGGGAAGAGGGAAAGCCGTTTGAGGCCGGTGATGTCCTTGCACGCGTAAAAGGTGTGGCACGCGCCATATTGACGGGTGAGCGCACTGCTCTGAACTTTATCCAGAGGATGACCGGGATCGCCACGCACACCGCGGAGTACGTTGAAGCAATTGCGGGAACCAAGGCGAAGATTGTCGATACCCGAAAGACCACGCCAGGCTTGCGAGCCTTTGAAAAGTACGCGGTCAGGTGCGGCGGCGGAATTAACCACAGATTCAGCCTGTCCGATGCTGTCATGGCCAAAGACAACCACCTTGCGGTTCTTACGCGCGATGGCCGGGACCTTACCTCGGAACTGCAGCGCGTTCGCAGAGAGTTGGGCCACACCACGCACCTTGAAGTTGAAGTTGATTCGCTTTCACAAATTCCCGCAGTACTTGCTGCCGGAGTTGTCGACACAATCCTGTTGGATAACTTCAAACTCGAAGACCTTCGCAAAGGTGTTGACCTGATTGCTGGAGCAGCGAAGGTAGAAGCCTCCGGTGGGGTAAACCTGACCACCGTCAGGGCAATTGCCGAGACTGGCGTTGACATCATCTCGGTGGGGGCGCTAACTCACCACATTCGGTCGCTCGACCTGGGGCTAGACGTAACAATCCGCTAATGATCTACCTAGACCACGCCGCTACAACCCCGGTAAACGAGCTAGCCCTGCGGGCAGCATGGCCATTTCTCACCCAGAATTTTGGCAATCCGAATAGCTCGCACGAGGTTGGCAAGCTGGCCTCTGAAGCGCTCGAAGGCGCTCGTCAGCAGGTTGCGGCCTGGCTTGGTTGCCGAGCCAGTGAGGTCGTCTTTACCTCTGGCGGAACCGAGTCCAACAATCTTGCTATCAAAGGCATTGCTCTTTCAAGTCCGCGAGGGAGACACATTATTAGCGCGCGAACCGAGCACGAATCGGTTCTGCAACCCATTGAGTATCTGGTGAGGCATCACGGTTTTGAAGTCAGTTGGCTGCCAATTGAGCAAGATGGCTCTGTGACGGTAAATGCCCTTTTGTCGGCACTGAGGCCTGACACAACACTCGTGACTCTCATGCTGAGCAACAACGAGATAGGCACCATTCACGACATTCAGGGCCTGGCGGCTACTGCAAAGGCGCACGGTGTGCGCTTTCACACCGATGCAGTTCAAGCCGCCGGTTGGCTGAATTGCAACGTTTCTGATCTTGGGGTGCAGGCGCTGAGCCTTTCAGGACATAAATTTGGCGCTCCAAAGGGTGTCGGAATCCTTTACCTGAGCGACCGAATTGCCCCAGAACCGGTCATTCACGGGGGTGGGCAAGAGTCGGAACGCCGAAGCGGAACTCAAAACGTGGCCTGGGCGGTTGCGGTAGCCGAGGCCCTAGGGCAACTGCCGAGCCTCGTTGAATCCGACAAAATGTCGGGCCTGCGCGATGCCTTTATCGCGCAGGTTCAGCAGAAAATACCAGAGGCCAGGCTCACGGGTAGCACCCATGGCTTCAGGCATCCGGCACACGCATCATTCGTGTTCCCCAGGGTAAACGGCGAGACTCTGCTGCTGGAACTGGAGCACGCTGGTGTGATTTGCTCTAGTGGCTCTGCCTGCGCGGCCGGCAGTACCGAGCCTTCGCACGTTTTGACGGGGCTTGGTTTGGATGCGGACCTTGCGCAGACTGCGATACGTTTTAGCTTTGGACATGACACAACTGCCCAAGAACTAGAAACCGCCGCCGAACTTTTGGCAAAGGCCTGGGAAGGACTAAAGGGTTGAAATCCTTGAAGATACATCGCGCCTGGATCGTCGCGGGTGCAACATTCTTGGTTCTAATCTGTGCGGCTGCCTTCCGATCGACCACATCGGTTCTCTACATGCCACTAGAGATGGAGTTTGGGTGGACTCGAAGCATCACTTCGGGCGCCGTTGGGCTCAACATTCTGGTTTATGGACTCACCGCTCCCCTAGCGGCCGTGCTCATGGGGAAATTTGGAACCAAGCTGGTAGCCCTGATCGCATTGGTCTTTATTTCGGCAGGAACCGGTTTGACGGTTGTAATGACCCAAGCCTGGCAGCTTTACCTTTACTGGGGCATTTTGGTTGGAATTGGTACAGGTTGTTTGGCACTTGTGTTTGGCGCGGCGGTCGCTAACACCTGGTTCACCAAGCGCCGAGGACTTATCACCGGCATCTTTTCGGCAGCCTACGCCACCGGGCAACTGCTTTTTCTACCCAACATCGCAGCGCTTTCCGAAGCTCAGGGTTGGCGAATGGCTTCTCTGGTGGTTGCCGGCTTTGCCATTTTGTTGATTCCAATAATTGGGTTTGCCTTTGCAAACTCTCCCGCTTCGGTTGGTACTGAACCTTACGGTGGTGCCACGGAGGAATCTTCGGCAAAACCGCCAGTGACCCTAAAGGCCAACTGGCTTGCCCTGAAGTCGGCGCTCGGCAAGAGTGCTTTTTGGCTTCTTGCGGGCACCTTCTTCGTTTGCGGTTGGACCACTAACGGGCTCATCGGGGCGCACTTTATTCCAGCGGCTCACGATCACGGAATGCCAACGACAATGGCAGCCGGGTTACTTGCGGTGGTTGGCATTTTTGACTTCATTGGAACCATCGCTTCGGGATGGCTTACAGATCGCTTTAACCCCGCGTACCTGCTCGTCTCCTACTACGGGCTAAGAGGGCTAGCGCTGTTCACTGTGCCATTCGTGCTTGGACCAAATGTTGAACCACCGCTGTTCTTTTTTATTGTGTTCTACGGCCTCGACTGGATTGCCACAGTTCCGCCAACGGTTGAGCTGTGCCGCAAGCACTTTGGGCTGCAGAACTCTCCACTGATCTACGGCTGGGTCTTCGCCTCGCACATGATTGGAGCGGCTATTGCCTCAGGTTTTGCGGGGTGGATCCGCGAGTTTCAGGGCGACTACTTCATTGCTTGGATAGTAGCGGCCGTCCTTTGCCTGGCAGCCGCTGTGGCGTCGCTCTGGCTTCGCGGGCGCAAGAGCTAGGGCTTAGGAATACTCAGATAAGTGACGGTTGCACCAGGGTAAGAAACCCGAATGCTGCGATCAACAGACCAATATTCACCGTGAGCTGTGTGGCTGGCGTAGTAGATCTTGATGCCCAAAGAAGTTTGCTCAATGTAACTGACAATGCCGGTATGTTCTTTGGAGCCCTTGTTCCACCAGTCAAACTGGACCAGGTCTCCAACCTTGACCTGGTCGCGCTGCTGGTCGGTGAGTTCCGTGACTCCCTTTCGCTCTACCAAGTAGTTTCTAAGCCGGGTTGAGCTGATCCAGGCCATGGACGCGCCAATGGTTCTTGACTGGCGAGGGTGCCACCGAGAGTCGGTCTTGAAACCCCGGAGCAGCAGTGACTGGCTGGCCCAGTTGGCGCAGTTGACCCCTGGGTAGTAACCGTATTTAGGGTTGGTGCGACTATTCCAAGACTTGGCAATAAACCGACTCACCTTATCCACAGCAAGCGGCTGTAAGAGTCCGGCTCCGGGTCTAGGAGTTACGATGTGCAGCTTTGTGGCCTTACTGGTACCCAAAGCGTTTACGGCACGCACAGAGATTGTGATGCCGACATCGAGGGGTAGGTCTGTGAGCGTGGCATCGGTTAGGTCGGAGATGCCGTCTTGGTAGGTCAGGAGGCCGCCAAAGTTGTCGAACTTGTATTGAATGCGGTAGTCGGTCACAAAGCTTGTCAGCGCGTCGGCCGGTGGGTCCCAAGAGATCACAATGGCAGGCACCGATGACTCGGTAAGCACCAAATTGGCAACCGGGCCTGGTTTGCCGCTTGGTCCCGGGGTGGGACTTGCACTTGGTTCCGCCGTTACCGAGCTGGTGGGTTGGGGACTGGGTGATGGCGTTGCTGGTTCGTCCGCCGTGGCGGGTGCCGCGGGTAACAGAACAACGACGGCAAGAACAAACCCCAAAAACCTCTTCACAGGTTTAAGGATATGTCAGCTCCCAGGAAAGCTAGGGAGGTTAGTTGCGAGGTCGAAGCGTCGCAACCATTGGGCATACAAACGGATCGCTATTTTTGCTGAGCCCAACCTTGTTTAGGTAAGTGATTACTACTCGGTAGCTTGAGAGCAAATTCATCTCGACCAAAGTTATGTCGTTGGCACGGCAGTACTCCCCCACAATCTTGTGAGCCTTGGCTAGATACGGGCGTGCCATAGAGGGAAACAGGTGGTGTTCAACTTGATAGTTGAGTCCACCCATGAGGTTATCGTTGAGCCAAGAACCACGAATGTTGCGGCTGGTTAGCACCTGGCGCTCAAAGAAATCAACCTTGGCATCTTTTGGAATCAGTGGCATTCCCTTGTGATTGGGGGCAAAGGCTGCTCCCATGAAAAAGCCGAAGACCATCATCATGAACACCCAGAGGGCAATAGCCCAGAGCCAACCAAACATGACTGCCATGAGAACATAAGGCGCCACCTGACGAACAATCATGAGGCCAAACTCCAACGAACGAGTTCCGATCTTTCGATCTTTACGCTTGAGGCTGGCAAAACTATCAAGCAGTAAGTCGAAGCCGGTAAACAACAGGAGCAATGGGAAAAGATAACCCTGGCGGTTAGTGAACCAGCGTTCGATGCCCTTTTTAGCGTCGCGGGCCTCTGGGGTGAATGCCAAAACGCGAATGGCTATGTCTGGGTCTTCGCCAATCTGGTTTGGCTTTTGGTGGTGCTTGTTGTGCTTTCGCAGCCAGAATCCATAACTGAGCCCTGCAAAAAGGTTTGCAAGTACCAGCCCGGTCCAGTCATTAGCCTTATTGCTTCTAAAGATCTGCCGGTGAGCGGCCTCGTGAGCGATGAATCCGTATTGAGCGCTGAGAATGCCAAGCAGGCCCGCAATGACAAAACCCAATAGAACCCAGGCTCCGTGGTTCGAAGTCAGGAACCCAGTGAAACCCGCACCAACCCAGAGAGCGGTTGCAATGAGTGAGATGACCGCAAGGCGAATTACATAAAAACTTGGCTTCTTTTTGAGAAGACCGGCTGCCTTTACCTGCTGAAGCACTTCGGAAAAATGTGAAACCGTTCTACGGTCCATTACTGCGGTCATGGTGTAAGTGTATGGGGCGAAGCCATTTTGGTGAGCGACTCACAGATAATGGTCAGATAGGTGTTTCAAGAGACAGAATCGAGCTCAAAAATGACTAAGTTTCACGACAAAACGGTTTTGGTAGTTGGCGGGTCTGGCGTTTTAGGTGGGAATTTGGTAACTGGTCTGTTGGCCCAGGGGGCTCGGGTGTTGGCCACGGCCACCTCAAATGAATCCGCAACCCGAATCCCTGCCACCGGCCAGCCCAGTTTGCTTCTCAACCTGAGCGAACCAGCCAGTATCAAAGCCGCCGCAGATTGGCTAAACCAGAACTTTGAACAGCTTGACGGGGTTGTACTTGCCAGCGGCCGCGTCGGTTTTGGAACCGCCGAATCCACCAGCACCGCACAGCGGGCAGAGCTCATGCAGGTGAACTTTCTTGGCCAAGCCGATCTGTTGAATCAAGTGATGCCGCTGTTGCGCGCCAGCGGCCAGAACGGTCGGGAGCCATTCATCGCTGCAATAACCGGGGTTGTGGCAGAGAAGCCTTTCCCGGGCATGTCGGCCTACTGCGCCTCAAAGACGGCTTTTAGTTCCTATCTGGCAGTGCTAAAAACAGAACTTCGACGAGAGAAGATTCAGGTTTTAGATGCTCGACCCGGACACACCGAAACTGGCCTAGCAACTCGCCCGTTGTTTGGAGTCGCCCCTGCAATGCCGGCTGGCATGGACCCGCAACATGTAACAAGCGCAATCTTGTCGGCGATTGATGCTGGTGAGTCGGTTTTGCCAAGCGCGTCTTTCACGGAATAAGCACCCTGCAGCCTGCGTTACTAAGGGCATGACCCTTTCAAACGTTGAGCTGACTCTGATAGACGGCACACCAACCGACTTCTCGGCTTTTGCAGGCAAGGTGGTGCTTGTGGTGAACGTGGCGTCGCGTTGCGGCCTGACGCCTCAGTACGCCGCCCTAGAGGCCCTGCAGGAAAAGTACGGCCCTCGCGGTTTCACCGTTCTGGGTCTGCCTTCGGATCAGTTCAAGCAGGAACTAAAATCTGCCAGCGATGTAGCGGAGTACTGCTCCACAACCTGGGGAGTCACATTCCCAATGACCCAGATCGTTAAGGTAAACGGCCGGAACCGCCACCCGCTCTACAAGGAACTTGTGAAGACCAAGGACAAGGCAGGTTTGGCCGGACCGGTGCTCTGGAACTTTGAAAAGTTCTTGGTGCTGCCTAACGGTGAAATCCACCGCTTCAGACCAACTACCAAGCCCGATGATGCCGAAATCGTGTCGGTCATTGAAGCCAACCTTCCTTCTTAGCCCCATTTCCTTTCCTCAGATAAAAAAGTGGCCACCGGCACTGGGTGGCCACTTTTTTTGATTTGGGAAAACAGCGTTACTTGTGCAAAACCACTGTGGAGTTTGCCGCAACCTCGACCGTGTTACCAGACACGGTCTTGACGGTCGTAACACCCGCAACCTTGTCGGTCACAACTACCTGCCAACCACCGCTTGAAGGCAGCTTGAAGGTGTACTTCTTGCTGGTTGGGTTGTGACCCACGTAGATCGTGTTCCAGGTCTCACCCTCTAGCCCGCTGCCATCGATGGTGAAGCTAATGGCACCCGAGTCGTTCGTGGTCATGAACTTTAGGCGCTGCTTCACGGCCGCGGCGGTACTCAGTCGGAATGCTGGGTGGGCCTTGCGCAGCGAGATCAGACCCTTGTAGTAGTTGACCGTCGAAGCGTTGATTGCGCGCTGCTTCCACTTGAGCGAGTTGACCGCATCTGAGGCGTTGTAACTGTTGTCGTTGCCCTGCTTACTGCGCAAGAACTCCTGACCGGCCTGCATGAACGGCAAGCCCTGCGAGGTGAAGATAATTGCCGCCGCCTGGCGATCAGCGGCCACGATGTTGGCAGCCGTCGGTTTGCTTAGGCTCACCTTGAGCTTGTCGTAGAGGGTCAGGTTGTCATGAGCTTCGGCGTAGTTGACCGACTGACCCGGGCTCAGGGTGGTCCACTTTGGCGCCGTTCCTGGGTAGTCGATGTTTCCAACAATTCCGGACATGACGTCTACCAAGGCGTCGGGCTTGCCACTTACGTATCCCTTGTCGGCGCTATCAAAGACAGAGCCCTTGATGCCATCGCGAATCTGGTCATTGAAATGCGCAATGCCCGGCATCCTGCCCGCCTGAGTCTGGTTTGCTGGATCCTTCGAAGAACCAAGCGACCAGCCCTCGCCGAGCAAAATGAAGTTCTTGTCGATTTTGTCTACCGAGGCCCGAATGTTGTTCATGGTGGTCACGTCTAGGCTTCCCATGAGGTCAAAGCGGAAGCCATCGAAGTGGTATTCCTTGGCCCAGTAGGTGGCGCTATCAACAATGAACTTGCTCACCATTGGACGGTCGGAAGCCACTTCGTTGCCTACGCCAAGGCCGCTGGTTAGCGATCCATCTGGCTGGTGCCTAAAGAAGTAACCGGGAACAATAGCCTCTTGGCTAAAGCCGTAGGCATCGTAAACGTGGTTGTAAACCACGTCCATAATGGTGCGCAGCCCGTTGCCGTGCAAGTTCTGGATCGCCTGCTTAAGTTCCTTGATTCGGGCAACCGGGTTTTCTGGATCACTGGCAAAACCACCCTCGGGAGCGTTGTAGTTCTTTGGGTCGTAACCCCAGTTGAAGACCGGGTTCTTCTCGTCGCCACCGCTGGCAAAGTCATAAACCGGCAGAAGCTGAACGTGAGTCACGCCCAGATCCTTAATCGCTGCCACACCAGTTGGAGTGGAGTAGTTGGTGGTCACCTTCTTTTTCTTCTTGCCAACCTTTACGATCTTGGTCTGGCTAAAGCTAGTGCTGGTGTTGTTCTCGGTTAGTCCAAGGAATTTGCCCTTGTTGGCTGCCGAGATTCCGCTGTTTGCGTCCATAGAAAGGTCGCGAACCTGCAACTCATAGATGATTGCGTCGGTTGGGCTGG
>JBJTMG010000036.1:0-9962 GCA_046063415.1 Micrococcales bacterium | reverse complement strand
GCTGCGGCGGGCCTGGGCTGGTTTCGCTCGGTGTTTGTCGATCCCACCAAAGTTGTCACCATTTTGGTTTGCGCAGCCCTAATCACCACTTTGGGTTTCTTGGATGATCTCTACGACCTCGACTGGACCCTGAAACTTGCTGGGCAGTTTGGGGTGGCTGGAATCTTGGCCTGGCAGGGCGTGCAGATTGTTTCGCTTCCCATAGCCGGCCTCACCATCGGCAGTTTCGGTACTTCCTTGATTGTGACCGTTTTTATTACTGTCTTGGTCATGAATGCGGTCAACTTCATCGATGGCCTCGATGGCCTGGTTGCCGGCGTTGTTCTCATTGGCACCTCGGTGTTTTTTGCCTACGCTTATCTGCTCACCCAGCAAACCAACCCGACCAACTACTTCAACTTGGCAACACTGATCTCGGCAATCGTCATTGGTGTTTGCGTCGGATTTCTGCCATTCAACTGGCATCGAGCCAGGATCTTCATGGGCGACGGTGGGGCGCTGTTGCTGGGTCTCCTAATGTCTTCATCTGCACTCACGGTTACCGGTCAGATTGACCCGAGCATCACCACCAACGCCGATGCCGTGCCCGCGTTCTTGCCCCTGATTCTGCCGCTGGCAATCCTAGTTTTGCCGCTACTCGACTTCACTCTCGCGGTGCTTCGCCGCTTGCGCGCCGGAAAGTCACCCTTCGCCGCTGACCGCAAGCACATTCACCACCGACTACAGGATTTTGGTCACAGCCACCTGGGCTCGGTTTTGGTCTTTTATGTTTGGACTGCGGTCATCTCAATCAGCTGCCTGTTGTTCTTCCTCATCCCAGCCGAAAACGTTGGCTTGTTCTTTTTCCCAAGCGCCATAGCTGCCATGGCCTACACAATTTGGCCGGTAGTGGTATCGCCAAAACAGCAACTTGCAAAGGAAACCCATGACTAACTCGTTCAGTTCGCCGACCACTGGAGTTAGCCAACTCTTTGGCCGAGTCTTGAAACTGGGTTCGCTCCTGATTTTTGCAATTGCACTGGTTGCAGGGCTAATCGGTTGGCTGGTGGCCGGGACTAACGGGCTGGTCAGCGCTCTCATTGGTGCTTCTATGGCGCTGGTTTTCGGCACCCTCACTGCGCTAAGCGTGTGGATCGGCGGCAAGTTGAGCTTCGGAGCCTTCTTTGGCATTGTCCTAGGCGGTTGGTTGGTCAAGGTGGTGCTGTTCCTGGGTCTTGTAGTTAGCCTTCGAGGAGCCGAATTCATCGATGGCAAGGTTCTCTTCTTTACCCTTGTGGCGTCCATTCTGGGTTCCCTTGGCATCGACAGCATGGTATTCCTAAAAGCCCGCCTACCGATTGGCGAAAACTAGTTCAAAACGCCCGATTTACCTAGTAGACTGAACGAAGTTGCGACGAGTCATTCGTTAGCGCTAAGCACACTGTAAATCGCCGCAAGGCTTCAAAAAACTTGCCCCGACACAGGAGTTCAAGCTGTTATCACACGCCCTAAACCTGCTCGTAGTAGCAGCTAGCACCGAAGAGTCGGGTAGTGGCTTCCACGCTCCCTCAATCATGGAGTTTTATCCTGAGATTGTTGCTTTCGAGGGCACCCCGTTTGCACTAAACCGAATCATGTTGATTCGCCTTTTCGTGCTGACCGCTCTGGTGGTTCTGTTTTGGCTCTGGACTGCAAAGTTCCAAAAGGCCACCAAGACCAACAACTTCGTTCCGGGCAAGTTCCAGCTCATGGGAGAAATCGCCCTGAACTTTGTTCGCAAGAGCATTGCTCACGATCAGCTTGGTGTAAAAGACGGCGACCGCTTCCTTCCGCTACTGACCACGATCTTCTTTGTGACTCTGGGCATGAACGTGACAGGAATCATTCCAGGTTTCAACATCGCTGGAACCTCGGTTATCGGGTTGCCAATTGTCATGGCCATCGCTGCCTATGTGACCTTCATCTATGCGGGAGTCAAAAAGCACGGCGGCCACTTTTTCACCGCTTCATTGTTCCCAGCCGGTGTACCAAAGCCGTTCTACATTCTCGTAACCCCAATCGAGCTGCTTTCGACTTTCATTCTTCGCCCGGTCACTCTGGCTCTTCGTCTAACCATGAACATGATCGCCGGCCACTTGCTGCTGGTTCTATGTTTCTCGGCAACCCAGTTCTTCCTGTTCTCGGCAGATGGCTTCTTCAAGCTATTTGGCGCAGGAACATTCCTGTTCGGATTCGCCTTCACTCTTTTTGAGATGCTGGTGGCATTCCTACAGGCCTATGTATTTACTCTGCTGACAACGGTCTACATTCAGTTGGCACTGTCAGACGAGCACTAAGAACTAGCAACCGCCAGTTCTAAACCACGGAAGGGAACCACAAAGTGGACGTAACTAACATCGCCGCAATCTCCGGCAACATCGCAGTAATCGGCTACGGTCTTGCAGCCGTAGGCCCAGGCATCGGTGTAGGTCTAGTAGTTTCAAAGACCATCGAGTCGATTGCCCGCCAGCCTGAGCTAGCCGCTCGTCTCCAGGTCACCATGTGGCTTGGTATCGCATTCACCGAGGCACTTGCGCTTATCGGTCTTGCAACCCCATTCATCTTCGCTTAGTCAAGTCAGGATTTAGACCATGATTTCTAGGATTCTCGCGAACGCGGCGGAAGGGTCGGCTCAGCCGAACCCGCTTCTGCCAGCTAGCTATGATCTCCTGTGGTCGTCGGTTGTTTTCGTAATCCTGCTGGCCTTCTTCTGGTTCAAGGTTCTGCCTAACTTCAAGAAGACCCTTGAGGCCCGTACCGAAGCCATCGAAGGCCGCCTTGAGGCAGCCGAGAAGGCTCAGGCCGAGGCTGCAGCAAAGACCGCAAACATCGAGGCTGAGCAGGCGGCGGCACGTGCCGAAGCAGCTCAGATTCGCGAGGCAGCTCGTACCGAGGGAGCAGCCATTTTGGCTGAGCTCAAGGAGCAGGCGGCAAGCGAGGCAGCTCGAATCACCGCGACCGCCAAGGCTCAGATCGAAGCCGAGCGCCAAGCCGCACTTATTTCGCTTCGTGCCGAGGTTGGCGCTATCGCCATTGACCTCGCTTCGAGCGTTGTGGGTGCAAGCCTTCAGAACGACAAGATTGCAGCCGGCGTAGTTGACCAGTTCCTTGGTGAACTAGAGGCTGGCGACAAGGCAGGCAAGAAGTAGTAATGGCAAGTTCAACCAGGCAGTCAATCGCAAGCGCAAAAGCAGCGCTTCAGCCACTACTGGCCGAAGCAAACTTGGCTCTGGCCACCGACCTGTTCGCAGTGTCGTCGGCAATTGCCGAATCTGCTCAACTGCGCAATCTCCTCTCGGACCCTTCCGCCGAGGCGAAAGCCAAGTCCGGAGCAGTTTCGGCCGTATTCGCCAAGGGCGTTTCCGCAAAGACTGTTTCGTTCCTGACTGACCTGGTTGCTCTTCGCTGGTCCAAGGGATCAGACCTTGTGGCAGCTGTGGAGCAACTTGGCGTGTACGTTGTTGCTTCCCTGGCTGCCAAGAACGGTTCCCTAAAAGACGTAGAGAACGAACTCTTCGCCTTTCAGCAGGTTGTCGAAAGCAACCAAGAGCTTCAGTTCGCACTTGCGAGCAAGCAGGCCGATACCGCTTCCAGAGCCGCCCTAGCGGCAAAGCTTCTGGGAGGCAAGGCTTCGGCCGAAGGCACCGAACTTGTCCGAAACGCAGTAGTCGCCTCGCGCAAGCGCCGCGTGTCACTGGTTCTTGAGCAGTACGGCAAGTGGGTTTCCGAGGTGGCCGAGCGCCACACGGCTAAGGTAACCGTGGCTCAGCCACTGGCTGCCGAACAGCTTCAGCGCCTAGAAGCGGCACTCACCAAGTCATATGGTGGCAGCGTAAAGGTCAATGTCGAAATTGACCCCGCGCTACTTGGCGGTCTGCGCGTGCAGATCGGCGACGAAATCATCGATGGCAGCCTAGTAAGCCGCCTAAACCAAGCAAGACTTCAGCTGGCTTAGAGCCAGTTAAGACCAACCGGATGCTTCCCGCGAGAGCGGGAGCCCAGAAGTAGAGGAACGAGATGGCAGATTTGCAAATCAGCCCGAACGAGATTCGCGACGCGCTCAAGGACTTTGTTTCGTCCTACAAGCCAGCCGCAGCTTCGCGCGACGAGGTAGGCCACGTTATCGATGCCGGTGACGGTATCGCACACGTTGAGGGTCTTCCAAGCGCCATGGCCAACGAGCTTCTGCGCTTTGCAGACGGCACCTTGGGTCTGGCGCTTAACCTTGACGAGCGCGAAATCGGTGTTGTCGTTCTAGGAAACTTCGAAGGTATCCACGAGGGCATGGAAGTTCACCGCACCGGTGAAGTTCTCTCGGTTCCAGTGGGCGACGCTTACCTGGGTCGCGTTGTAGACCCACTGGGCAACCCAATCGACGGTCTAGGCGAGATTAAGGCAGAGGCTCGCCGTGCGCTAGAGCTTCAGGCTCCTGGCGTTATGGCCCGTAAGTCGGTTCACGAGCCACTTCAGACCGGTATCAAGGCAATCGACGCCATGATTCCAGTTGGCCGCGGACAGCGTCAGCTAATCATTGGTGACCGTCAGACCGGCAAGACCGCTATTGCTGTTGACACCATCATTAACCAGAAGGCCAACTGGGAGTCGGGCGACCCTAAGAAGCAGGTTCGCTGTATCTATGTGGCTGTTGGTCAAAAGGGTTCGACCATTGCTTCGGTCAAGGGTGCGCTAGAGGAAGCCGGTGCACTTGAGTACACCACCATCGTTGCCTCTCCTGCATCTGACCCAGCTGGATTCAAGTACCTGGCTCCTTACACCGGTTCTGCCATTGGTCAGCACTGGATGTACGGTGGCAAGCACGTCCTCATCATCTTCGATGACCTCTCGAAGCAGGCCGAGGCTTACCGTGCGGTTTCGCTACTTCTTCGCCGTCCACCAGGCCGCGAGGCTTACCCTGGTGACGTCTTCTACCTGCACAGCCGTCTGCTTGAGCGTTGTGCCAAGCTAAACGACGAGCTCGGTGGCGGTTCCATGACTGGACTTCCAATCATCGAAACCAAGGCAAACGACGTTTCGGCCTACATCCCGACCAACGTGATCTCCATCACCGATGGTCAGATCTTCTTGCAGTCAGACCTCTTCAACAGCAACCAGCGCCCAGCTATCGATGTGGGTATCTCGGTTTCGCGTGTTGGTGGTGCGGCACAGCTCAAGAGCATCAAGGGCGTCTCCGGAACCCTAAAGCTCGAGCTCGCTCAGTACCGTTCCCTAGAAGCTTTCGCAATGTTCGCATCCGACCTAGATGCCGCTTCGCGTCAGCAGCTAGCCCGCGGTGCTCGCCTAATGGAGCTTCTAAAGCAGCCTCAGTACTCGCCATACCCAGTTGAGGAGCAGACCGTTTCGATCTGGGCCGGTACCAAGGGCAAGCTAGACGAGGTTCCAGTGGCAGACGTATTGCGCTTTGAGAGCGAACTGCTTGACTACCTGCGTCGCAACACCCAGATCCTCACCACTATTCGTGAGACGGGCAAGCTAGAGAACGACACCATCGCTGCTCTAGAAGATGCAGTAACCGCATTCAAGAAGGGCTTTGCCACCAGCGAGGGCGCACCACTGCCTTCTACCGGTGTAGAGGCCCTGCCTGCTGAAGACGTCAACCAGGAAAAGATCGTAAAGCAGAAGCGCTAAGCGCCAAACCTTTACGAAACTGACCTTCAGAAGAAACTAGGAGAGACATGGGAGCGCAACTTCGGGTCTACCGGCAGAAAATCAAGTCTGCCCAGACGACCAAGAAGATCACTCGCGCCATGGAGCTGATCTCGGCCTCGCGTATTTACAAGGCCCAGCAGCGCGTGGCTGCATCAACCCCATACTCGCGTGCCGTTACCCGTGCCGTTTCTGCGGTTGCAACCTACTCGAACATTGACCACCCGCTAACCACCGAACCAGCCGTTATCGAGCGCGCTGCAGTCGTGATTTTCACCTCTGACCGCGGTCTTGCCGGTGCGTTCTCGTCCAACGTTCTCAAGGAAGCTGAGCAGCTCACCAAGCTGTTGGTCTCTCAGGGCAAGGATGTGGTTTACTACCTGGTCGGTCGTAAGGCTGTGAGCAACTTCAGTTTCCGCCGTCGCGCCTCGGTGCGTCAGTGGATTGGTGGCACCGACCTACCGCAGTTTGACACCGCTAAGGAAATCGCTGACGCACTGTTGGAAGCCTTCAACACCGATGCATCGCAGGGTGGTGTCGACGAAATCCACGTGGTTTACAACCGCTTCGTGTCCATGATCGCCCAGGTTCCTGAGGTTGTCCGTTTGCTACCGCTTGAGGTAGTCGAGGGCGTTGAGGCTCCAAGCAGCGACGAGGTGTTCCCGCTCTACGAGTTTGAGCCAGACGCCCGCAAGGTGCTAGACGCTCTGCTTCCGGTGTACATCGAGAGTCGCCTGTTCAACTCCATGCTTCAGTCAGCAGCCAGCGAGCACGCAGCTCGACAAAAGGCTATGAAGTCGGCAACTGACAACGCCGACAAGCTGATCAAGAACTACACCCGCCTTAGCAACTCGGCTCGTCAGGCCGAAATTACCCAGCAGATTTCCGAAATCGTTGGCGGTGCCGATGCTTTGTCATCCACCGGTGACGACGACTAAGAGAAAGAAAGAGACATGGCCGAGAACAACACCCAGGGTCGTATCGCTCGCGTTACCGGACCAGTTGTGGACATCGAGTTTCCTCACGATGCCATCCCTGCGATCTACAACGCGCTGACCACTGAGATCGACCTAAATGGTGAGAAGTTCACTCTTACTCTTGAGGTAGCTCAGCACCTAGGCGATGACCTAGTTCGCGCAATCGCACTAAAGCCAACCGATGGCTTGGTTCGTGGTGGACTGGTTTCTGACACCGGTGCGCCAATTTCGGTTCCAGTTGGTGACGTAACCAAGGGTCGCGTTTTCAATGTGACCGGCGAGGTGCTCAACGGCGCTCCTGGCGAGAAGATCGAGGTCAAGGAGCGTTGGCCGATTCACCGCAACCCACCAGCCTTTGACCAGCTCGAGTCCAAGACCGAGATGTTCGAGACCGGTATCAAGGTAATCGACCTTCTTACCCCATATGTTCGCGGTGGAAAGATTGGTCTGTTCGGTGGTGCCGGTGTTGGTAAGACCGTTCTGATCACCGAAATGATCTACCGTGTGGCAGCAAACCACGACGGTGTGTCGGTATTTGCCGGTGTGGGTGAGCGTACCCGTGAAGGTAACGACCTAATCGAAGAAATGACCGAGTCGGGCGTTATCGACAAGACCGCACTGGTGTTCGGCCAGATGGACGAGCCACCAGGCACCCGTCTTCGCGTGGCACTTGCTGCACTGACCATGGCAGAGTACTTCCGCGATGTTCAGAAGCAAGACGTTCTACTGTTCATTGACAACATCTTCCGCTTCACCCAGGCAGGTTCCGAGGTTTCGACCCTGCTAGGTCGTATGCCATCGGCCGTGGGTTACCAGCCAAACCTTGCCGATGAGATGGGTCTGCTCCAGGAGCGCATCACCTCGACTCGTGGTCACTCCATCACCTCGCTTCAGGCAATCTACGTTCCTGCTGACGACTACACCGACCCAGCCCCGGCAACCACCTTTGCTCACTTGGATGCAACCACCGAGCTAAGCCGTGAGATTGCCTCGAAGGGTCTGTACCCAGCCGTTGATCCGCTGACCTCAACCTCGCGTATCTTGGACCCTCGCTTCATTAGCAAGGACCACTACGAGACCGCGACTCGCGTAAAGCAGATTCTGCAGAAGAACAAGGAACTTCAGGAAATCATCGCCATCCTTGGTGTTGAAGAGCTCTCCGAGGATGACAAGATTACCGTTTCGCGTGCTCGCCGAATCCAGCAGTACCTGTCGCAGAACACCTACATGGCTACCAAGTTCACCGGTGTTGACGGTTCGACCGTTCCTCTGGCCGAGACCATCGAGGGCTTCAGCAAGATTGCCTCTGGTGAGTTTGACCACATTCCTGAGCAGGCCTTCTTCAACGTTGGTGGCCTCGATGACGTCATGCGCCAGTACGAGAAGATCCAGAAGGAAACCAACTAATCGTGTCTGAGAAGACTCTTCACGTAAACCTGGTTGCCGCGGATCACGCGGTCTGGTCTGGCGAGGCCAAGATGGTGATTGCCAAGACCGTTGAGGGTGAAATTGGTCTGCTCCCAGACCACGAACCAATGCTTGCCATTCTTGGCTCGGGCGAAGTTCGTATCACCCTGCCAGACGGCGAGAAGCTGATAGCTAATGCCGAAGACGGCTTCCTCTCGGTTGAGCACAATGTGGTCACCGTGGTTGCTCGTCACGCGTCGCTGGTATAGCCACAGAGTTACAAGAAAAGACCCCGAACCTTTGTGGTTCGGGGTCTTTTCACATCTGGGTTGCCTATTCCAGGCGCTTGGCCTTGGCATCTTGGCGAGTCACCGGACGCTCGCGACGGTTCGCAGCCGGCACCCACTTTACGTCGCCGCCGTGGCGTATGTTTGCGTAGCGGGCAAGCACAAACAGTAGATCACTCAGTCGATTCAGGTAGCGGGCCGCATAGATGTTTACGCCGCCATCGTGGTGTCCCTTTTTTGCTGGTTCGGTGCCGTAAGCCTCAATGGCGTGCCAGGTGGCGCGTTCTGCGCGGCGCACAACAGTGCGGGCTAGGTGAAGCCCAGCTGCCAACCCCGAACCGCCAGGCAGGATAAACGAATCCAGAACTGGTAGGTCTTTGTTGTAGTGGTCAATAGCGCTCTCTAGAGCTGCAGTCCACTCTTCGCCAACGCGAAGAGGTTCGTACTCGTAATACTCGTTTAGGGGGTTTGACAGGTCGGCGCCTAAATCAAACAGGTCGTTTTGAATTTGCGAGAGCAAGTGCAGGGTGTCCTCATCAAATTCGTTCTGGGCCAGAGAAACGGCCACTCCGATTGCCGAGTTGGCCTCGTCGACGTCGGCGTAGGCTTCGATTCTTGGGTCAGTCTTGCGGGTTCGCGAAAAATCGCTGAGACCCGTCATGCCCTCGTCGCCGGTGCGGGTATAAATTTGCGTAAGTTTGACCATGAATCCAAGTTTAGGCTTGAGTCATGTTATTTCTGCTTCCGCCATCCGAGTCCAAAGTTATTGGTGGCGGTTCGCTAAATATTCAGCAGGTGGCACTGAGTTTTGGCGGTTTGAACCCCGCCCGAGATCGGGTTTTCGAAGCGCTGACCGCCCTATGCCGGAACCCGCAAAACGCAGCTAGGGCCCTAAAACTTGGAGCCAAGCAGTTAGAGCTGATTAACGTGAATCTTGAGGCTCAAACGGCGCCAACTCTGCCGGCACTCAAACGGTACGCGGGAACTCTCTATGAGGCCATCGATGTTGAGAACCTAACCCAGCAGCAACTAAAGGTGGCCAAGGAAACCGTGCTGATTCAATCGGCGCTGTTTGGTCTGATTCCCGCGACCGACCTGATCCCCAACTATCGGTTATCTGCCAGCACGAGCCTTCCAGGTCTGAACCTTAAGCAGGAGTGGAGTGCGGCCCATGAGCCCATTTGGAAGCGGCTCGAAAACCACGCGATTATTGACCTGCGTTCAAAGAGTTATGCCGAACTAGCGCCGATACCAGACACCACCGTGCACCATTGGGTTGAGGTGGTTAGCCGTGAAAGCGGTGGTTCGCTCAAGGCGCTGAACCACTTCAACAAAAAGGCCAAGGGTCAGTTGATCGGCGCGATTCTGCGAAGTGCAACACCTGTAGACAGCATCGATGACCTCGCCGCCATTGCCTCCTCGATTGGCATGGAGTTGGTTGCGAATAACAAAAATCGGGACCTGCTCCTGGTTACAGAGCAGATCCCGATTTCGGTCGGAACCAAAAAGACGATTGGCTAGTAGGTGATGAACATGTTTTCTGGCAACTTGATTACGCCGTCTGGTAGCGAGATTGCGTTTGCTGCGTAACCGTAGTCATCAAAGTACA
>JBJTMG010000035.1:0-11292 GCA_046063415.1 Micrococcales bacterium | reverse complement strand
CAGCTCGCCGTGATCAACGAAACCATCAGCCCCACCAAGTCAGACGTGGCCTGGGCCACCGACTTCCTGAGTGACTTTGAGGCCGGCGGTCGAGTTATTCGTGATGGTTCCGACCTGCCTCGCTTGGGTCGCGCCGAGAAGATCAAGAAACTTGCCGATGCTTTTGGCATTGTGCCCGACTAGACGCCGCGCGGCTCATTCTTGAGAAGCTAAAAACCCCGACCACCAAACGCGGTAATCGGGGTTTTCTGCTACCTAAGAACTAGTGAGTGCTTGGCTCCTGCTCAACCTCGGTGCGGTCGCCCGACCAGAGGGTGTGGAAGGTGCCTGGCATGTCAACGCGCTTGTAGGTGTGGGCACCAAAGAAGTCGCGCTGGCCCTGAACTACCGCGGCTGGAAGACGCGGTGAGCGCAGGCCATCGTAGTAAGAAAGCGATGACGCAAAGGCCGGAACCGGAATGCCGGCAAGCGATGCATTTGCCACAACCTGACGCCAAGACGCAACCGACTTGGCAACTGCATCCTTGAAGTAAGGGTCAAAAATCAGCGACTCGAGCTTGGCGTTCTTGTCGTAGGCGTCCGCAATTCGGTTTAGGAACTGAGCGCGAATGATGCAACCGCCGCGCCAGATCTTGCTCACCGCACCGTTGTCAATGTTCCAGCCGTACTCCTTGGCGCCGGCGCGAATGGCATCGAAGCCCTGCGAGTAGGCAACCAACTTTGAGGCGTAGAGTGCTCGTCGAACGTCTTCAACAAAGGCAGCCTTATCGGTAATGGTCCACGCGGTGGCGTCTGCTGGCAGACCTGAAACGGCTGCGCGCTGCTCAACCTGCGAGGACAACGAACGGGCAAACACCGCCTCGGCAATGCCCGATACCGGGGTGCCTAGGTTCAGAGCGGTCTGCACGGTCCAGACTCCGGTTCCCTTTGAACCAGCCTGGTCAAGAACAATGTCAACAAAGGGCTTGCCGGTCTTGGCGTCTACCTGCTTGAGCACCTCGGCGGTGATCTCAATCAGGAACGACTCAAGTTCGCCCTTGTTCCACTCGGTGAAAATGTCAGCGATCTCGGCAGGTGTGTAGCCACCAGCCGCACGAAGAATGTCGTATGCCTCTGCAATCAGCTGCATGTCGGCGTACTCAATGCCGTTGTGGATCATCTTTACAAAGTGACCCGCGCCGTCGGTGCCAACGTGGGTAACACATGGCTCACCTTCGGCAACTGCGGCAATCGAAGCAAGGATTGGACCCAGGGTTTTGTATGCCTCGGCTGAACCACCAGGCATGATCGAAGGACCCTTCAGGGCTCCCTCCTCACCACCCGAAATACCGGCTCCAACAAAGTTGATTCCCTTGGCGCTTACCTCGCGCTCGCGGCGAATGGTGTCGGTGAACAGTGCGTTTCCGCCGTCAACAATAATGTCGCCCGGCTCAAAGCGCTCAGCCAACTGGCTGATAACGGCGTCGGTTCCCTTACCCGCCTGCACCATAATGATCGCGGTGCGTGGCTTGGCCAGTGAGGCAACAAAGTCATCGATGGTTTCGGAGGCTATGAAGTTCGCCTCTGGGTGCTCGCTTGTCAAAAGGTTGGTGCGCTCAACCGAGCGGTTGTAAACAGCAACGGTGTTGCCCTGGCGGCTGGCAAGGTTGCGGGCAAGATTCGAGCCCATCACGGCAAGTCCGACGACCCCGATGTTGGCTTTGGCAGTGTTCGATTCAGTCATGTTTTTCCTTAGAAGGCAGAGTGGCTTTACAACGCGCGCGGACTACCTACAACGATATCGCAAAACCACGCCCACTTGGCCCTCAAAGGGCAATCGCTACTTTGCGAGCATGTCCCGAACCAGAGGCACAACCCTGGTTCCGTAGAGCTCAATTGTCTTCATGAGCTTGCTGTGCGGGGTTGGCCCGTTGGCGTATTTCAGATCGAAGCGCTGCGCCCCAACCGACTCAATGGCGTAGGCAATTTTGGCGGCCACTGTCTCGGGCGAGCCAACATACATGCTGCCGTGAAGAACTTCGCTCATGAATTGCCCGTGGCTCACCGGCCCCCAACCGCGTTCACGCCCAATACGCCCAAAGCTGGCCTGATACATGGGCCAAAACTCTTCAACCGCTTGTTCGTCGGTTTCGGCAATGTGACCCGGCGAGTGGATGCTAACTGGCAACTGAGGCTTTTCTAGTTTGGCCAGGGCGTCTCGGTAGAGCTTGGAGAAAGGCGCAAACCTAGCAGGGTCACCACCGATGATTGCGAGCGCAAGATTTGCCTCAAGACGAGCAGCTCGAATCACGGACTCGGGGCTGCCTCCAACTCCAACCCTCAGCGGTATGCGTCCGCGATCGGTCTTTGGGTAAACCGGTTGGCTGTTTAGCGGGGCGCGGGTTTGTCCGCTCCAGGTAACTGGTTTTTCCTTGAGTAACTCAACCAGCAGCTCAAGTTTCTCTTCAAATAGAACCGCGTAGTCGCTGAGGCTGTAACCAAAAAGCGGGAAGGATTCGGTAAAGGAGCCTCGCCCGGCGGTGATCTCGGCACGACCACCGCTAAGCGCATCAACCGTGGCAAAGCGCTGGTACACACGCACGGGATCATCGCTGGAGAGCACGGTAACGCCGCTACCCAGAATCAAATTTTTGGTGACGGTGGCCATGCCGGCCAGAACCGTGTCGGGAGCCGAAACGGCAAAGTCATCGCGGTGGTGTTCGCCCACGTTAATGCCGTAGAGCCCAATCTGGTCGGCGAGCTCGGCCTGCTTTACCAGGTTTCTAATTACCTGACCTGCGGTTTCGGGTTGGCCGCTGTCATCGACAGTCATATCGCCAAAGGTATCTAGGCCGAACTTGATTTCGCTGGGATTGATGGTTGCGTTGCTCACGAGTTAAGTAAACCCCATCTTTACAGAAAAATCCACAAGCAACTTTAAGACTTTGTTAACTTGTCGAACCTTAGACTTTAGGAATGCGCAGGTTTCTAAGTTTGGCCGCCGGTTTGGCGGTTGCTCTTAGCTTCCTAGCGCCAATAGCACCCGCCGCTCAGGCTGCCACAGCCAAGGTCGGTGCCAGTTGTTCCCCCAAGGGTAAGGTAGTCGGGCAACTGGTTTGTACCAAGTCTGGCTCAAAACTGGTCTGGCTGAAGAAGCAAACCATAGTTGCAACAGTGCCACAAGCCAGCGCCGGGCCGTTAGACCAACCAATATCCATCAAGCTGAGCTCAGGGCTAAAGCCAAGGCTTGTTGTGAACACCACCGGAATCTGCGGTGTAACCCAAACCCTGATCTCAAAACTTGCCCCCGGCACCTGTAAGTTCACTCTTTCGCAGGCAGGCAACAAGGTCTTTGCACCGCTTGCCGCCAAAACCTTTTCAGTTGAAATCAAACCGATCGCCATTGACTTTCACCTGGCTTCGCAGGTTGCAATCTCAGCGGGCTTTATCAACGTTTCAGCCTCAACCGCCGACGACTACCCAATCGCCTTTCGCATTCTGAGCCCCGCGGTTTGCCAGATTTCTGGAACCAAAGTTTCACTGCTAGCGGTAGGTGAGTGCCACATTGAAGCAAGCATTACCCGCAGCGACTTGGGTGCTTGGGCAGCGCCGGTGGAACAGCACATCGATGTAGTCCAAGGCAGAACCACACTGGATCAGCCCGACTCGTTTGCCGGGTTCCAAATCAAACCGGTTTACGTGGTGCCTGCAGATGTGACAGATCGAAACCTCGACACCAACGGCAAGTTGGCAAAAATCCTTAGCGATGGCGACGACTTCCTACAAAGCAAGCTTGGTCTAACGCTTCAAATTGACAGCACGGCGGCCGGCTACGACATCACTTACATGAAGTCCAAGTACACCAAGGCGCAGATTCAGAACATGCAAGACGCCACCATTACCAATCTGGCTCAGGAATTTGGGGCCATGGACAAACCCGGAATCAACCGTAAGGACTACGTATTTTTCGTTGAGGTGCCCTATTTTGAGGGTGGAGAAGCCTGCGGAATCGCTAACATCGATGGCCTCAACGCCATTGTCGCACTTGGTAATGAGGGCACCCCAACCGGCGGAAACTGTGCAAATAAGAGTCTGAATTTTGACAACTACGCGTCGTTAACCTGGGTTCACGAGGTGTTCCACAACTTTGGTGTCAACCACACCATGGACAACAACTGCGACATGATGCGCGCCTCGGGAAGTTGCAGCACCGCGTGGACAATCGATGCCAGCCGGACTCGGTACGTTGGATCCGCGGCTCAGGGTGCCAACGTCTTGAAACTGAGAGTCTGGAAGGGTTACACCTTTGACCAAACCCTAAGAGCCAGTTGCCTGCTCACCTACCAAGAAACCGACAGAGCCGATGGCCTCAGGTACGTTTACTGCCCCACCGGCACACAGCCGATTGGCGCCCTGAGCTATTGCTGGTCGGCAATCCGGTCGGCTGAGCTACAGGAATGGGTAAATGACACCTGGGTCACAGTTGGAACCGGCAGCGGAAGCACCGCGCCTTGGGGGCCAAACGTGGCCTGGGCCTGCGATGACTCCAGTTTTACCGCCCCTGGTACGTCAGTAACCAGAGTCTCCCCGGGAGTGGCCAAGTACCGATGGATGGTGAACGGCAAGGAAGCCGAACAGCTAGTTGTGATCTGGGTGCAGTAGAAAACTAAGCCAGTTTCACCAGGCGACTAGTCAAGCGACTCGCTGCCAGCAGTAAGAACCCAACAGTGATTAACAGAACTGTTATTGCTAACAAATAGGTAATCATGCCGGTCAATCCGCCCTCGTCGTTGGGGTTGATAAACCAGTAAGGCCACCAGTTTGTTGCTAGCCCGCGAACCACCGAAAACGCCAGCCAGGCTAGCGGGTACACCGCTACCCAAAACGCTGCTCGAAGTCGCAGTTTAGGGCCGTATTGAATAAGTAGCCAGTCGATCACTACAAAAATAGGACCCCAGACATGGATGATTTCGTTTGGCATTACTGGCCAGGCGTAGTTTCCGTCGCGCACATCGTTAGCGGTACCTCGGAGCAACACGTTATAGGCCATCGAGACCACCGCTATGCAGGCGGCCGAGGTTAGACGAACAATGGAAAGTAGCTTGGTTTCGGCCCGGCCGCTCCAAGCGAACCAACCCGAAACGGCCAGGGTGACTACGCATGCCTCGGCGGTAATGATGCTGAAGTAAGCAAAGTACTCGGTGGGCCTAAAAAGACCGTGAGCAACACGATCGGTTATTTGCCAAATAATACTCACAAGGAACGCGGCAGCTACTGCCCAGCGGAATAGGCTAATGCTCTTAGTCAACATTGCTTCACTCTAAGGGCGAGGCCTCAGGTTTTCACTCAGCCGATGATTCCAATTTGATTTCGGAAATGTCCGGACGATGCGCCTGAAAAGTGTTCACCAGGTCATCTGACCGGTATCCCAG
This sequence comes from Micrococcales bacterium, assembly GCA_046063415.1. Classification (GTDB taxonomy): domain Bacteria; phylum Actinomycetota; class Actinomycetes; order Actinomycetales; family Microbacteriaceae; genus Rhodoluna. Next base: position 5,881 of record JBJTMG010000035.1, on the reverse strand, counting down.
AGCAATTCCGGTAAGTAACTTGTATCCCTTTGGAACTTTGAATTCTCTGCGAATCGGCTTGGCCCAAATTGCAACCGCTCCCTGGGCGCAAGTTCCAAGGCCCCTTGCATGTGCGCTGAGCATTAGGTTCTGCATAAACAAACCAGCGTCGGATACCGAGTACTCATCAAGGCCCTTGTGAGTAAAGATAAACAACGCAACCGGAGCGCCAAAGAACTCGTAATTCTTGGCCCACTGGGCATCGCGCGCCTTGGCATCTCCACGGTTTATCCCCAGCAGCCCGTAAAGCTCCTTGCCAACGCGACCGCTTCGCACCTGCAACTCCTTTGGGTAAGGGCGCACAATTCGGTAGTCCGAAATTGGCAAGCCATCCCAGGTAAAAAGAAGTTTGAGTTTGCCCAGTAGGCCGCCCTTGCGACCCTCGGCCAGCAACCACCAGCGTCGCAGCAACTCGCGGCTGATCCGGTCTCGCTTCTCACCGGTTGCAATTCCCACCATGTATCCACGGGTGTTTGACCAGCTGGGTGCGGTCATGGCATCGGTCAAAATGGCATCGATGATTGCGGGGTCAACCGGCTTGGGCAAAAAACCGCGAGTGGTTCGCCGGCTGGCAAGAAACTTGCTGACTTCTTCGGATGTGATCACCCGATTAGCCTAAGCCCGCCACTTCCTAACGTCGACTTGCATTAGCCAGTCGTGAAAGTTTGGGTTTGCTAGCACCGCACCACCGCGTTTTTCGCGCAGCAGGTCAATGGCCTTTTTGGCACTGTAGCCGTCCCTGATAAGGACAAGAGCGGTAATCAACGAGGACCGGTTGATTCCAGCCTGGCAACGAATCAAGACTCGTTTTCCCGCCTTCCAGTCTGTGTGAGCCGCCAACACCAGCTTGTGAATTTCATTCATATCAAAGTCGCTCATGTCGCTGTCCAAGATTCCAAAACGAATCTCTTTAACGAACCAATCAACGGGACGCGCCCAGGCGTAGAGAGTGATCACCGTGTCAAAGTTCTCTTGCGTGATCATGGTGTTTTGAATTCCAAATGCAGAGGAACCACCGTGCACCAAGTCCTCGGAGCGGTCGGTGCCTCCAAGAGTTAGCCCCGGCAAGATCTCGCTCCAGAGCGCCTCTGGGTAGTACACGTCGTAAACCGGTGCAGCCAGAGCAACCAATTCGTCGTCGGTCCAGTTGGCGGTGGCTTTTCCCCGCAAATCTTTGCTATTTGGCATTTCTTCTTCTCGCTAATACGTGGTTGTTTCTAAAGCTCACTGCTAGAAGACCCCCGTTGGAAATCTACCAAAAGTGGTTTTGTCTCTAAGTGTTTGCCAATCAAGGGCAACCAAATCGTTGTCTTTAGCCCACCCAGTGAACTTGCTTCAAGTTGCATGGTCCCGCCGTGAACTTCAACAATGTGGGCCATTATGCTCATGCCAAGTCCAGAGCCGCCGTGGTCTCTGGCTCGGGCTCGGTCAAACCTCTGAAAGTGGGTTGGTCCATTCGTATATGCCGACTGATTCAAACCTGGGCCTGCATCTTCTACCGTTAAAACCGCCCCGCCGTGACGGGCGTCTAGGGTGACCCGCACCTCTGCGGTCTCTGGAGTGTGACGCCGAATGTTTGAAACCAGGTTTGTCACTAGCCGGTTTATCAGCTCCTCTGAGCCTCTGACCCGTGCTGGCTCTGCCGCCACGGCAAGTTCACGACCCGGCTGAAGGTCAGCCAGGGTAGAAAACTGTTCAGAAACCAACAACGCAAAATCAACATCCTCGGACAGGTCCTTGGTTGTGGCACCCTCACCCAGTTGCGCAAGTAAAAGCAGGTCGTCAATAAGCTCCTGCATTCGTGCTGCCTCGGTGCCCATTATGCGGAGCGCCTTGTCAGACAACTCGGAGTTCTGAGCATCCTTAGCCTTGCCCAAGATATCCAGATAGCCACGAATGGTTGTTAGGGGAGTGCGAAGTTCATGTGACGCATCACCAAGAAACTGTTTCATGGCGGTCTGCGAAGCCTGAAGCCTTTCGATCATTTGTTGCAGCGCCACCGCTAACTCAGTTACCTCTGACACTTTGTCGGTGGCGTCAATTTCAACCGAGCGATTCTCAGAGACTTCTTTGGTTTGCCTAATCAGAGCACGAATTCCTCGCAGGTCCCTACGCACCAGAAGTGCCAGCCCCAGCCCCGATGCCACGTCAGCAACCAGCACGTACCAGATGAGTGCAAACGTGCTGTCGAGCCTGGTTTGCTCTGCCTGCTCGGTGGGCATGGCCAAAAGAATAAGTTCATTATCGGCTAGCGCAACTGAGCGAAGCCGGTAAGCGCCGACACCGCCCTCGACACCGCCGCCTGCGCTCGTCACGGTCACTGCCCTGTCTATGGCGGAGAGCATTTGCTTGTGACTGAGTCCTTTGGAAAGGTCTATTACGCCGTCTTGCAGGGAACTGATGGTTTCATTTATGTCGTAAAAGTAGACCGATAGGTCTTCGCCAACCGAAGAACCAATCAGGAGCGCAGTGGCTAGTTGTTGGCCATCGGTGGCATTTGAAATTTGGGTGGAGGCGTTCCCCAAGGTTTGGTCAAGTCGGTTGATGTCCAATTGATAGCTGTTGGTTATCGCCCCGTAGCCCACCGATAGCGAGACCGCGGTAATGATAGTCACGGCCGTGATAGTGATTCGGGTCTGCAGCCTCATTGGCCAGAGGCCTTGTCCGTGATCTGGAAACCAACACCGCGAACCGTCTTAATCCCAGCCCAAGTGTCGGTGTGAAGTTTTTTGCGCAGATAAGAGATGTAGGTGTCAACAACGGTTGCACCGGTTGCGAAACCCATGCCCCAAATGGCGTCTAAAAGAATCTCTTTGCGCACAACTTTTTCGGGGCGTTCCATTAGGTACTTGAGCAGGCGGTATTCGGTGGGGGAAAGCTCAACCGGGTTGGAATCCAGAAGCACTTGGTGACTTTCGTCGATCAGTTCGAGTGGCCCAACCTTTAGCGAGGTTTGCCCCTGGAAGCCGCTTGTTCTACGAAGGATTGCGTTGACCCTGAGCACCAGTTCCTCAAGGCTAAACGGCTTGGTCACGTAGTCATCGGCGCCCACCCGGAAACCCTTGGCAACGTCGGCACGGTCGTGGCGGGCGGTTAGAAGTAAGGCGGGAGTGTTCACGCCGTTCTCGCGAAGGCGCTCCAGCATCTGGTAGCCATCGAGTTTGGGCATGTTTATGTCGGCAATGATCAAATCCACCGATGTCTCGCGCAGCAGTTTCACGGCGTCAAAGCCGTCGGCGCTAAGTATTACCTGGAATCCGGCTAGCGAAAGTGCGTCGTGCAGCATCTCTCGGATGCCCACCTCATCGTCAACTACCAGGATCTTGGTCACACCCTAAGCAAAACAGATGCCAAAGGGTTCACAAAGTTACCAAGCGGTTTTCACAAAGTACTCACAAAGTTAGCGGTGCAAAATAGTCTCAGCTCCAACAAACAAAGGAACGCAAAATGAGACTTTCTAAGATCGCAACAATCGCCTCGGCAGCAGCTCTGGCAATCGCCCTAGGCGCTGGGTCAATTGCAGCTCACGCCGAAGACCCAACCCCAGCCCCAACCTCCTCAGCTGCCGCGACCCCGGCGCCACTACCAGCTACGTACCAGGCCGTGGTCGATGCCTACAAGACTCAGGTAGCTCAGTACGCGGCTGCCCTAGCAGCAATGCAGACTAAGACCACTTTCGCCGCCGCAAACAAGGCATTCCCAAAGGCAGTAAAAGAATGGACTGACGTTCAGAAGGCTGTGGTTGCAGCCAAGAAGTCAATTGGCAAGCTCTTTAAGAAAGACCTTGCTGACGCCAAAACCGCATTTACCGCAGCCGAGGCCGCAGCAACCACCGCCGAGGCTAAGGCAGCTGCAAAAACCACTCGCGATGCAGCAGTTGCAACCGCAACAGCCGCACGCAAGGGTGCCCTGGCCCAGATTAAGGCCGCTCCAAAGCAGCCTCTAAAGCCAAACAAGGCAGACTTCAAGGTTGCCAAGCCGGCTAAGACCGCGGGTGCCGAGCCAACCGCTAAGCCAGAGAAAACCGCTAAGCCAGAAAAGACCGCTAAGCCGGAGAAAACCAAGAAGCCATAACCTGCTTCTTCCAACGACAAGTGGGCCACGATTACTCCCCGTTTTCGTGGCCCACTTCTTTACCTTCGGGTAACTCTGCTACGAACTCCTGGCAAAGATAGGCTTTACCCCGTGGACAAAATCGTTACTCTCACTGGAGCATTCAAGAATGCCGGCGACTATTTAATTGGTCACCGCGCCAGGGCTCTGCTTAGGAATCATGTTGACGCCGAAGTCATCGATGTGAACCGAAAAGAGATAACCGATTCGCACTACGAACTTTTCAACTCTGCCCGGGCGGTTTTGCTCACGGGCGGCCCCGCTTACCAGCAGCAGATTTACCCAAATGTTTACAACCTTGACCTGAGTCGCATTCAGGTCCCAGTGCTCGCCTACGGCCTTGGCTGGAAGGGCAAACTGGGGCAGGAGCCGGTTGATTTTAGATTCACCGATGCCGCGGGCGACTTTGTTCGCGCGGTTCACCAGGACAAGACGCGCTTCAGCAGCGCTCGCGATCACCTGACGGTGGCCATGCTCTCGGCTAATGGAGTTGAGAACGTTGCAATGACCGGTTGCCCGGCTTGGTACGACGAAACCAAGCTTTCGCAGGACTACTTATATAGCCCAGACGTAAAGCGACTGGTTTTCAGCATGCCGGCAGTGCCGCAGGCTCAGGTTCCCATTCTGCTGGCCAAGCTCGCAAAGGATTTTCCTCGGGCCGAGAAGTACCTGGCTTTCCAGGCCGGTTACAGATCAACCCACAGCAAGAAGGCCGCCGAGTTCACCCGCTGGAACTACTTGCAACTGGCCAAGGCATCCTTGCGAGGTTTCAAGCCCATTAGCTTTGAGGCCGACTTTGGCAAGTTTGAATCATTCATGCAGACCGTGGACTTTCACGTTGGCTACCGGGTGCACTCGCACATCTTCAGTCTTTCGCAGCGCAAGACCTCAATGCTCATTGCCGAGGACTCCCGAGGCATGGGTCAGGTAGCAGCCATGGGTGGTACCGCGGTCCTTGCCAGTGAGCCCGCTACTGCAGCTGCCCTGGCAATTGACGAGTTGTTTCAAACCCGTGGTGAGGCAATCACCAAGGCCGTTGAGACCATGCGAGGAACCCACCAGGAGATGCTGCGGTTCCTGAAACAAATTTGAGCCAGACCGTAACGAATCCCAAACACTTACGTATATCTCTTATGTCTGACAAAATAAAAGAAGTTGTCAGCCAACCTCGATTGGAATCTGAATGGCCAGCAAAAAGCGCGCTCTTCGCCTAGTGGGCAAGAGTGAGTCGGTCACGCTCCAATCAATTGTCGAGCAGCCGGCAGATTTGATCGAAGACGAGTTTGAGGCTTTGCTAGACGAGGTCTCAGACGAAGAGTTTGGGCTTCCAGAATTCAAAGACGAGTCCACCCCAGCCGAGCAGCGCGCCAAGCTCAAAGAGTGGACCTCGCAAGATTTCAGCAATATCTACGTTCGCTACCGTCCGCACCTAGAGCGCTACGCTCGCCGCTGGATCAGCAACCCTTCGCAGGTTGACGAGGTCGTTCAGGACGCATTCCTATATCTAATGGTTACGCTGCCTGAGCTTGACTCCGAAATCGGTGTGCTGCGTTTTCTAAAGTGGAAGCTTCGTCTGATTTGCCTAGACGTTATTCGCGCCAGCGGGCGCGCCCAGCTGAACAATATTGATGACCACGACTACCTAGAGTCAGACTCACCCGAAGCTAGTGCCGCTCTGGAGCAGGCCGATGACGCCGCGGTAGTTCGCTTGGCACTTAGCAAGTTGACT
>JBJTMG010000034.1:0-26451 GCA_046063415.1 Micrococcales bacterium | reverse complement strand
CACGGCGATTACCACGTGGTTGGGCCGTTCACTCTGGAGTTTTTTGGTGACCTGCACCAGGAAATCCACCGCACCATTCCGCTGATTCAGAACTGCGGGGTCATGGTAAACGACAAGCTGTACTACCCGGGTGACAGCTACACCAAACCCGATCGCAAGGTCGAACTGCTTGCCTGTCCAGCCTCGGCTCCGTGGCTAAAGATTGGCGATGTCATGGATTTTATAGCTGAGATTAAGCCTGCGCGCAGCTTCCCGACCCACAACATTTTGCTGAGCGAGCAAGGCCACGCGCTTAATAACGGTCGCATCAAGATGGTGACCGAGGCCGGTAGCGGAATTTTTGAATACCTTCTGGACGGTCAGAGCACGTCGGTTTAGCTGATTCTTAGCCGCTGTTTGGTTACTTTACGGCCACAAGTAGCGCGCAGATAAGCATGACCATGACAACAGGCATCCATAGCGCACGTTCCTTGACACTGTTCGACCTGCTGTTGAAGTAGATGGCCATTGCAAGTGTGGAAGCGAATACCCAGTTGACGGCTTCGTTTAGGCTGGCACTCAAAAGTGGGGTAAGAACACCGGCCTGAGCTAGATAGTGCCCCAGCAATATCGACCAGCCAAAGATGAACCAGAACCTTTGAAGACGAGCCTTGGCCGGTAGCTTGCCAGGGTATTTTCCACCTGCTGTGAAGGCACCGAAAGGTGCGCCCGCTACTACCGCTACTTCAAACAGGATTGCAAACGAAAGCGCACCCACCAGCACAAGGGCACTCAAAGTGGGCAGGTTCATATCTAAAGTTTAGGCAGGTTGGAAAGGCGCAGGGCCACAACCTCGCGCACCACGTTTTCTGGAATCTCTGGGGTGGGCTGAAAATGCAGAGTGGCACCTTTGACCTTGAGCCACTGCGGATACCTTGCAGCCATTTCCTCCATGCCGTGGCCACCGTGAAAGCTCAAGTGGTCATCCCAACCCGAGATGTGCATGACAAAACGTTTTTGATATTTGAACCCAATCACCTGATAGCTAATGGAATCTACTGCGCCGGGTAATTCGTCAAGAATGATCTGGCGCACGCGGCGCAGCGCAACCTCATTTTGAGGTGGTTGATCTGTTAGATAGCGCTCAACCTCGTTGGGTTCGTATTTGCCTGCCATGAGGCTAGGTTAAAGCAAAAAACAGGCGATAACCGCCTGTTTTACTTGCTGGGGTACCTGGACTCGAACCAAGAACAAAGGTACCAGAAACCTCCGTGTTGCCAATTACACCATACCCCAAGGTACTTCTCGGGCTGCCCCTAGGACCAGCACCGACTCTCTATCTTAGAGCGTGGCGGCTGCTATTTCCAAACGAGCAAGTGACTCGGCCTTGCCCAGAATCTCCATGGATTCAAAAAGCGGCGGCGAGATGCGGCGACCAGAAATGGCAGTGCGGATAGGGCCGAAGGCCACGCGCGGCTTAAGCCCCAGGCCATCGATGAGTTTTTCTTGCAGCGCAGACTGAATGGCCTCGGTCTTGAACTCAGACTCGCCAAGTGGCGAAATGGCATCGATGGCCGCGCGCACGATCTCTGCGGCATTCTCGGGCAGCCCGGCCTTGGCGTCATCGTCAATGTCAATGTCGGTAGCCGGCTTGAACAGGAAGCTGAGCAGTTCAGGTGCCTCGCTCAAGACCACGATGCGCTCCTGAATCAGAGGCGCTGCGGCCTCAAGAATTTGTGATTCGGTATCGCTGAGTTGGGCGCCGACAACCCCGGCGCTCTGCAGATAAGGCAACAGGCGAGCCCTAAAGTCGGTGGGCTCGAGCAGACGAATGTGCGAGGCATTAATTGCCTCGGCCTTTTTCAGGTCAAAGCGCGCGGGGTTGGGGTTCACGTTGGCAACGTCGAACGCGCCCGCAAGCTCGTCCAGGGTAAAGACATCGCGGTCGGCGCTGAGTCCCCAGCCCAACAGCGCCAGGTAGTTCAGCAGACCCTCGGGAATGAATCCGCGGTCGCGGTGGTGGAACAGGTTGGACTCGGGATCACGCTTGGAGAGCTTTTTGTTTCCCTCGCCCATAACGTAGGGCAGGTGGCCAAACTGGGGAATCCACTTGGCAACGCCCACCTGGTACATGGCGTTGTACAGGGCAATCTGGCGCGGGGTGCTGCTGAGCAGGTCTTCTCCGCGAAGCACGTGAGTGACCTGCATCAAGGCGTCGTCTACCGGGTTTACCAGGGTGTAGAGCGGCTGGCCATTTGGGCGAACCACCACGAAGTCGGGGAAGCTGCCGGCCGGAAAAGTGATTTCACCGCGCACCAAGTCGGTGAACGAAATATCGCTATCAGGAACCCTAAGGCGTAGCGCGGGGCTGCGTCCCTCGGCTTTGAAGGCGGCAATCTGGTCGGCGCTAAGGTCGCGCTCCCAGTTTCCATAGCCCAGCTGAACCGCGCGGCCCTCGGCCTTATTGCGCTCGTCAATCTCTTCGCCGGTCATGAAACTCTCGTAGAGGTGCCCGGCAGCCTTGAGCTTCTCAATAACTTCGGCGTAAATGTGACTGCGCTCGCTCTGGCGGTAGGGCTCGTTGGGTCCGCCAACGTTTACGCCCTCGTCCCAGTTCAGCCCAAGCCAGCCCAGGGCCTCAAGGATCATTTCGAATGACTCTTCGCTGTCGCGCTCGGCATCGGTGTCTTCAATGCGGAACACAAAGGTGCCGCCGGTGTGACGGGCGTAGGCCCAGTTAAAAAGTGCGGTGCGCACTAGCCCAACGTGCGGGGTTCCGGTTGGCGACGGGCAGAAGCGAACGCGAACATCGGGGCCAACGGCGTTAGAAATGGGGGCTGTGATTGCAGACATAAGGGCAAGTTTACCCGCAGCGGTCGCTAGGAAACGGTGCTGGCTAGTGCGCCAATGCCCTCAACCAGGCACTGCACCGAGTCTCCCTTGCGAAGTTTCTTGTAACCCGCGGGAGTGCCGGTCAAAATGACATCGCCCGGTAGCAGTGTCATCTGCTGGCTAATGTAACTGACCAGATAGTAAGGCTTGAAGATCATGTCGCCCAGGGTTGAAGCCTGAACCTCTTTATCGTTGATTACCCCGTAAATGCGCTGGTTCGCCGGAACAAAGTCGGTCTCGATCCACGGACCGAGGGGGCAGAAGGTGTCAAAACCCTTGGCCCGCATCCACTGCACGTCACTTGCTTGAAGGTCGCGGGCCGAAACGTCGTTGGCAATGGTGAAGCCCCAGATCACGCTCGGTGCGTCTGCTTCGGTCACGTTTTTGGCAACCGCGCCAATCACAATAGCGAGCTCGACTTCCATGTCCACGCGCTCGGTTTGCGGCGGCCAGACGATGCTGTCGCCGTGACCAACCACCGATGAACTGGGCTTCAAGAACAACGCAGGTTCGGCCGGAACCGCCAGGTCGGCTTCGGCCGCGTGCTCAGCGTAATTGAGACCAACGCACACCACCTTGCTGGGCAGGGTTGGAGCAACCAGTTTGACCTGGCTAAGCGGCAGTCGCTCGCCCGTGGTCTTGTAGTCGTTCAGCAGTGGGTGCCCGTCAAGAACCACCAACTCGTCCTCGTCAACGATTCCGTAGGCGAGCACTCCGTCTCGGGAGAACCTGGCAACGCGCATTTAGTCGGCCAGCTTCAGCATCCAGCCGTGTGGGTCTGGAATGTTTCCGTACTGGATTCCAGTGAGCTCCTTGCGAAGCGAGGTGGTTAGTTCGCCCGCTGGGGCATCTGCATCACCGATGGTCTCATTGCGACTCACCAGCTGACCAACCGGGGTAATAACCGCTGCGGTGCCACAGGCGAAAATCTCCACAATTTCGCCGGCGTTGACACCGGCTCGAACCTCGTCAAGGGTAATCCGACGCTCTTCGCAGACCAATCCGCGGTCGCGAATCAACTGGATAATCGAATCGCGGGTGATGCCGCGCAAAATGGTGCCCTCAAGGCTTGGCGTTGCCACGTGGCCATCGCTGTAAACAAAGAACAGGTTCATGCCGCCCAGCTCTTCAATGTAAGTCTCGGTCTCGGCGTCAAGGAACATGACCTGAGAGCATCCGTTTTCGTAGCCCTCGCTCTGAGCCAGCAACGATGCCGCGTAGTTGCCGCCTGTCTTAGCCTCACCGGTTCCGTGCTTGCCAGCGCGCGAAGAGTCAAGCGCAATCCAGATCTTTACGGGCTTGAGTCCCCCGGTGAAATACGGACCAACCGGTGACGCGATAACTCGGTACTCTGCTCTAGCCGCTGGGCGAACCCCCAGGAAGTTCTCGGCGGCAATTTCAAACGGGCGAATGTACAGGGTCTTCTCGTCAACCGGCTGAGGCACCCAAGCACCGTCAACTGCAATCAGCTGGCGCAGTGACTCCACGAAAATTTCCTCGGGCAGCTCGGGAAGGGCCATTCGGTGGGCCGAACGCTGCAGTCGCTTGGCGTTGTCGGTTGGACGGAAGGTCCAGATCGAGCCATCCTGGTGGCGGTAAGCCTTGATGCCCTCAAAGATTTCCTGGCCGTAGTGCAACACCGCCGCCGAGGGGTCCATGAGGATTGGGCCGTAGGGTTCAACTCGAGCATCAAACCAACCCTTGTCCTTTTCCCAGGTGACAATGACCTGGTGGTCGGTCAGGTTAGCTCCAAAAACCGGGTTCTGCAGAATCGCTTCGCGCTTTTCGTCTGCGAGCGGGTTTGGGTTGCGGGTAACGGTCCACTGGTAGTTAGTCATGGGGTTCCTAAAGCGTTAGAGGTTTGCAAAGATTCGCTTGGCGATATCTGTTGTTGAGTGCTTTTCAGAACCGCGGGTTGCCAGGTCGGCTGCCACAGCGGCTTCGATTCTTGCTGCAGCCACCGGATTGTTTAGGTGATCGAGCAGCAGTGCCGCGCTGAGAATCGCGGCAGTTGGGTCGGCAAGGTTTTTGCCGGCAATATCTGGGGCCGATCCGTGCACCGGTTCGAACATGCTTGGGAACGCGCCATCGGGGTTAATGTTTCCCGAAGCGCCGAGGCCAATGCCGCCGCCCACCGCGGCTGCCAGGTCAGTGATGATATCGCCAAACAGGTTGTCGGTGACGATTACGTCAAACCGCTCGGGGTTGGTAACCATAAAGATCGTGGCGGCGTCAATGTGCAGGTACTCGGTTTTGACCGCCGGGTACTCTTTGGCAACGCGATCTACCGTGTTCTGCCAAAGCCAGCCGGCATGCACCAGCACGTTGTGCTTGTGCACCAGCGTGATTTTCTTGCGGTCCCGGGTTGAGGCTAGCTCAAACGCGTAACGCACCGTTCGCTCAACACCAAATGCCGTGTTTACCGAAACCTCGTTGGCAACTTCCTGAGGAGTGCCCTGGCGAATGGAACCGCCGTTACCAACGTAAGGGCCCTCGGTTCCTTCACGGACCACGACAAAGTCGATTTTGCCGGGTTCGGCAAGAGGACTCACGACTCCCGGGTAAAGCTTGGTGGGCCTGAGGTTGATGTAGTGATCAAAAGCGAAGCGCAGTTTTAGGAGCAAGCCGCGCTCCAAAACCCCCGATGGAACCTTGGGGTCACCAATCGCTCCAAGCAAGATGGCATCGTGGTGTTTTAGCGACTCAAGGTCGGCGTCGGTCAGAGTCTCACCCGTGGCGTGGTAGCGGCGAGCGCCAAGGTCGTACTGAGTGGTTAGGAAACTTACTCCCGAACCTCTGGTGGCAAGCTCGATTGCTTCGAGGGCAATGTTGGTGACTTCAGGACCAATGCCGTCTCCGCCGATTACAGCGATTTTGTATTCACGAGTCAATTTGGAGCTCTCCTGCGAGTTTCTTTTTTCCAACTTTACTCGCATCGGAACCGCTGTTAGTGCCGTCTTGCAGGCCAGCGCTAGTGCCGTATCGACGGCCAGCGGTTACCGCTTGGTTGCCTTGAGAATCACCGTGATTGAGGGCTTGAGGCCTTCCTTAGTTTGCACCTGACCGTCTCGCAGTTCGCAGACAACCAGGTCTAGCGGGAGCTTTGCGACAATGGCCTTCAGTTCTTCTACCGTTGGCAACACTGCTGGGTCCTGAGGGCCACCAAAGCCGCCTTGGAGATTTTCGCGCGCGTGCCAGACCCCAAACAGGGTGCCGCCTTTTTTGATATTTTGGGTGAGTCGCTTGATTGCAGCAGAAAGGGTGTCCTTTGGAACCTGAAGGTATCCAATTACTCCCAGGTCAACTGGAGTAAGTACCGATTCAAAAGTGGTTGCCTCCCCAAGCACAGCGAAGCATTCCTTGCTGACTCCGCGCTCCTCGGCGAGACGCAAAAACTTGGTCAGTGCGGTCTTGGCAAAATCGATGTTCTCGGCTTGCCAGCCTCGCTCGGCGAACCAGACGGCATTTCGGCCTTCGCCACCGGCTAGGTCGATCATGGTTCCAGCCGGCAAGTCCTGACAGTATTCCACCACGAAGCGGTTTGCTACATCGGTGTAAATGTAAGAGTCACTGGCGGAATACTTGTCATTCCAGTACTTAGCGTCCATTTAGAAAACCACCTCTAATCCGGTTGCACTGGCGGCTTGTTCGAGGCTTCCAGCGTTAATAAGTCTGGTGTAACCACGCTGCACCAGGTTGACGATTACGGTTTCCACCTGGTTGGCGTCTTTTCCGTACAGCACAATGATTTGGTCTCGCGGAATCAACCGAATGGCTGCCTGAAACTCTGCTCCCGCAGAGTCATAGTTCTTGGCACCCTGCAGGTGCCCCAATACCCAGGCATCGTCGCTCCGGAGATCAATGATTTGACCTACTTTTGCCATGTCAACGTGCTCCACATTTTTGTGAATCACGGTGCAACCGACTAGCCCCAAAGTTATTGCTAAAACAACCCCCACCAGTGCAGTTGTCTTCATGCTCTCAGGCTAACCGAAGTTAGTGGCGCCTACGCACCCCTACAGGCTGATATCAATGGCGCGCATTACATCGGCTTCAATAGCCACCCGCACCTGCTCGAGCACCGCGTCGTCAACCTTGCTGTCCACGGTAATGACCGATAGGGCGCGTCCACCCTTCTGCTGGCGGGCAATTTGCATGGCCGCAATGTTTACCCCGGCGTCAGCGAAAGCCTTGCCGTAGATTGCCACGATGCCTGGGCGGTCGGTGTAAACCATGAGGACCAGGTGCTCGGCAACAGCGAGTTCCACATCGTATCCGTTGATTGCAACGATCTTCTGGTGCAGTTTTGGACCAATCACGGTTCCCGAAACCGAGGCAACCGTGCCGTCAGTCATGGTTGCGCGAATTGTCGTCACGTTGCGGTACTCATCGCTGTAACCGTCTACCGAGAGCTTCACATCTACCCCGCGCTGCTCGGCAAGTAGCGGTGCATTCACGTACGAAACCTGCTCGGTTACGGCGTTCTGGTAGAAACCCTTGAGGCCTGCAAGCTTGAGGACCGAGACATCGTGGGCAGCAATCTCACCGCGAACCTCGACCTCAATGGCGCTGACGTTTCCGCCCGAGATGCCAAACAGGATCTGGCCCATGTTTTCCATGAGTGCAATACCGGGCTTTACCGAGGCATCAATGTTTCCGCCTGCCACGTTCACTGCGTCCGGAACAAGGTCTCCAGCTAGGGCCAAGCGAACCGACTTTGCAACCGAGATTCCGGCCTTTTCCTGAGCCTCGTCGGTGCTGGCGCCAAGGTGCGGGGTGACCACAATGTTAGGCAGGGTCAGCAGCGGGTTGTCTTTTGGTGGCTCCTGAACGAAAACGTCAAGTCCGGCACCGGCAATCTGCTTGGTGCTGAGCGCAGTGTAGAGCGCAGATTCATCGATGATGCCTCCACGCGAGCAGTTCACAATGCGCAGGTTCGGCTTGGCAATAGCAAACTGCTTTTCGCCAATCAGGCCGGTGGTCTCTGGGGTCTTTGGAATGTGAATGGTAATGAAGTCGGCCTGCTGCATGAGTTCGTCCAGGGTTGCCAGCTTGACACCGATCTGCTCGGCGCGGGCGGGCGTGATGTAGGGGTCATAGCCAATCAGGTTCACACCAAACCCGGCGAGGCGCTGGGCTACCAGGGTGCCAATGCGACCGAGCCCAACAATTCCAACCGTCTTCTCAAAGAACTCAACGCCCGTGAACTTGCTGCGCTTCCACTCGCCGGCCTTGAGCGATGCGTTGGCGTCTGGAATGAAACGGGCAAGCGCGAATAGCTGACCAATGGCAAGCTCGGCAGCCGAGATCACGTTGGAAGTTGGCGCGTTCACAACCATGACGCCAGCGGTGGTTGCCGCCTTGATGTCCACGTTGTCCAGACCAACGCCGGCGCGGGCCACTACCTTTAGCTTTGGCGCAGCAGCGATGGCCTCGGCGTCCACCTGGGTCGCGCTGCGAACCAGGATGGCGTCTGCGGTAGCAAGAGCTGCCAGCAGGGCTGGGCGGTCGGTTCCGTCAACGTTCCTCACCTCAAAGTCGGGCCCTAGGGCCTCAACGGTTGCTGGCGATAGTTCTTCGGCGATTAGCACTACTGGTTTAGTCATAGTGACGAGTTTAGTTGCGGTGCTGGCTGAATTTGGTCTCGTGATTTTCAATAAATGTAAGTTAGTATTCAACTTATGAAAGTAAACCCCGCTCAGCTATTCCCGGTGCTCCGAAGCGACGCCCAAGGCATGGTGTTAGCCAAGTTATTCATGCGCCCAGACGAGGGTTTTGGCATTACGCAACTCGCAGGTTTTGCGGGGGTGAGCGTGCCCACCGCAATGCGCGAAGTTGACCGGCTCATGGACGCCCAGCTGGTTACTCAAAAAACTTTTGGAAGAGCTCGGGTGATCCAGGCAAACCAGTTGCACCCGTTATTTGTGGCTATCAAGCAGATCATTTTGTTCAGCTACGGGCCGATTGCGGTTCTCCCCGCGGAGCTGGCTGGAGTCGAGGGGCTTGAAGCCGCCTACCTATTCGGACCCTGGGCCGCCAAGATCAGCCGAAACAGCGGTCCAGAACCGCAAGACATTGACGTTATTTTGGTTGGCTACATGAACCGCATCGAGGCAGCAAGAGCTGCGGCGCGTGCGCGGGACGCTCTAGAGCGTGACCTGAACGTTCAGTTTGTCAGCAGCAAGGAATGGGCAGAAGCCAACACCGATTTTGTGCAAGGAGTCAAAGCGCAACCCCTGGTGCAGATTCCGCTGGGTTAGCGGGGCCGCGGCGAAAGTGACTCGGCGTCAATACCTAGTGAGCGCAGGTGCACTTCTGGTCGTCGGGTACTCCAGCGAGCGCTTCATCGATGTGCTGACCGCAACCGGTCCAGGTAACTTTGCCGCAGGTTTCGCAGGCGATTGGTGAACACATGGCTAACTCCTTTTCTAGGTCCTGCCTCAACAATACTCACCCGAGTCCACCAGTTAAAAAAGTTGGGGCCTGCCGAAGCAGACCCCAACTGGGTAAAGCTTTTGAACCCTTAGCGGCCAGCCTGGCCCTCTACGTAGTCCTTCTCGGTGTCGGCAGTGCGCAACCACGAGAACAGCTTGCGTAGCTCGCGTCCAACCTTCTCAATTGGGTGTGCCTCGCCCTTGGCGCGTAGCGCTAGGAACTCTGGTGCACCGGCATCCTGGTCGGCAATGAAACGACGAGCGAAGGTGCCGTCCTGAATGTCGGTTAGGACATCGCGCATGCGGTCCTTGACCTCTGGGCCAATGACGCGCGGGCCGGAGATGTAGTCGCCGTACTCGGCGGTGGTCGAAACCGACCAGCGCTGCTTGGCAATGCCACCCTCGTACATGAGGTCAACAATGAGCTTTAGCTCGTGCAGAACCTCAAAGTAGGCAACCTCAGGCTGGTAACCAGCCTCGGTCAGGGTCTCAAAACCGTACTGGATTAGCTGCGAAGCGCCACCACAGAGAACAGCCTGCTCACCGAATAGGTCGGTTTCGGTCTCTTCGGTGAAGGTGGTCTTGATGGTTCCGGCGCGGGTTCCACCAATTGCCTTGGAGTAGCTGAGGGCCAGGTCAAATGCCTTGCCGGTTGCGTCCTGCTCAATGGCGATAAGGTTCGGAACACCCTTGCCGGCCTCGTACTCGCGGCGAACCAGGTGACCTGGGCCCTTTGGAGCTACCAGGAAAACGTCTACGTCAGTTGGCGGCTTGATGTAGCCGTAACGAACGCTGAAGCCGTGACCGAAAACAAGCGCCTTGCCTGCGGTTAGGTGCTTCTCAATGTCAGCGCTGTAAAGGTGGCGCTGTGCTGGGTCTGGAGTCAGAATCATGATGACGTCTGCCCACTCGGCTGCCTCAGCTGGGGTTAGAACCTTCAGACCCTGCTCCTCGGCGGTTGCCTTGGACTTTGAGCCAGGCTGTAGACCAACGACCACGTCGACACCCGAGTCCTTCAGGTTGAGCGAGTGGGCGTGACCCTGCGAGCCATAACCGATAACGGCTACCTTGCGACCCTGGATGATCGAGAGATCGGCATCCTTGTCGTAGTAGATTTCAGCCACTTGTTTTTCTCCTTATTGATTGATCTGCAAAAGCTTGTTGCTGGTTACTTGGAAACTTTTTCGGTGATTGACTTTGAGCCGCGACCCATTGCCAAAACTCCGGATTGGACCATCTCTTTAATGCCGAATGGCTCTAGCACCCTAATAAAGGCAGCGCACTTGGCGGTGTCTCCGGTGACTTCGATGATCAGTGCGTCGCTCACAACGTCGATAACGCGCGCACGGAATAAGGTTACCGCTTCGAGCACCTGACCACGAGTCGAGGCATCGGTGCGCACCTTGATCAGCATGTGGTCGCGCTCAACGGCCTGGTCTTGCTCGAGCTCAACAACCTTTATTACATTGATGAGTTTGTTCAGCTGCTTGGTGACCTGCTCAAGCGGTGCGCTCTCAACACCAACCACCACAGTGATGCGAGACAGGCCCTCAATTTCGCTGGCACCCACGGCGAGCGACTCAATGTTGAAGCCGCGGCGAGCGAAAAGCCCGGCAACGCGGGTAAGCAAACCAGGGCGGTCTTCAACCAAAAGTGAAAGAACGTGACGAGACATGTTTACTCCTCACCATCCCAAACCGGGGCGGCATCGCGCGCGTACTGAACCTCGTCGTTAGAGACACCAGCTGCAACCATTGGCCAAACCATTGCGTCACGGCTGACAATGAAGTCGATTACCACTGGGCGATCGTTGGTTTCAATGGCCAACTTAATTGCGGCGTCAATTTCCTCTTCTTTTTCAACCCGAATTCCCAGGCATCCGTAGGCCTCGGCAAGCTTGACGAAGTCTGGAATCATTAGGGCATCGGTGCCGGTGTGAAGATCGGTGTTGCTGTAACGCTCGTTGTAGAACAGGGTCTGCCACTGGCGAACCATTCCAAGCGACGAGTTGTTGATGATCGCAACCTTGATTGGAATGTTATTGATCGCGCAGGTTGCCAGCTCTTGGTTGGTCATCTGGAAACAACCATCGCCATCAATGGCCCAGACCAGGCGGTCTGGCTGACCGACCTTAGCGCCCATGGCAGCTGGTACCGAGTAGCACATGGTTCCGGCACCGCCCGAGTTGAGCCAGGCGTTGGGGCGCTCGTACTTAATGAACTGAGCCGACCACATCTGGTGTTGACCAACACCCGCGGCGTAAACCGCTTCTGGTCCAGAAATGGCACCGATGCGCTCAATCACATGCTGTGGCGAAAGCTTGCCGTCTTTGGCAGGGACGTATCCCAGCGGGTAACGCTCGACCAGGCCATCGATGAAGGACCACCACTCTGCAATGTCAATCTTGGTGCCCGAAAGCGCCGACTTGAGCTCGGCGGTGAGTTCGGTGATTACCTCTTTGGCGTCGCCAACAATTGGGACATCGGCAAAGCGAATCTTGCCGATTTCGGCGGGATCAATGTCAACGTGAATGACCTTGGCTCCGGTGGCGAAGCTCTTGACGTCTCCGGTTACGCGGTCATCGAAACGAGCACCCAGAGTGATTAGCAGGTCAGCCTTCTGCAGGGCGGTAACCGCGGGAACGGTTCCATGCATACCTGGCATTCCCAGATTCTGGTGGTGCGAGTCTGGGAAGGCTCCGCGTGCCATAAGAGTTGTCACAACCGGTGCACCAACCAGCTCGGCAAGGGCCAGTAGCTCCTTGTGAGCTCCGGCGCGAACGACACCTCCACCAACATAGAACACTGGCTTCTTGGATTCACGAATGAGGTTGGCTGCCGCCTGAATCTGCTTGCCGTGCGGTTTAGTAACCGGCTTGTAGCCAGGAAGGTCAACTTTAGGCGGCCAGACAAACTCGGCCTTAGCGTTCTGAGCGTCCTTGGTGACGTCAACCAGAACGGGACCGGGACGACCGGTAGTGGCAATCAGAACCGCAGCCGCCAGGGTCTCTGGAATATCCTCGGCGCGAGTCACCAAAAAGCTGTGCTTGGTGATTGGCATGGTGATTCCCACGATGTCGGCTTCCTGGAAGGCATCGGTACCAATCAGCTTGGAGCCAACCTGTCCGGTGATTGCCAGTAGCGGAACCGAGTCCATGTGGGCATCGGCAATCGCGGTAACCAGGTTGGTTGCTCCCGGTCCGCTGGTTGCAATGCAGACGCCGAGCTTGCCGCTTGCCGAGGCATAACCCTCGGCTGCGTGGCCGGCACCCTGCTCGTGGCGAACCAGAATGTGACGAATTTTTTTGGAGTCCATCAGTGGGTCGTAGGTTGGCAAGATTGCGCCACCCGGCAAACCAAAGATGTCCTCAACACCAAGTAACTCAAGCGAACGAATGATCGCTTGAGCTCCGGTCAGAACCTCATTGGGCATTTGTAGTCCTCGTTTTTAGCTAGAAGTTGGTGAGCGAAATTAACCGCAGTACGCACCCTCTGCTGCAGAGTGTACGAGTCGCGAGTATTTTGCGAGCACGCCTCGGGTATAGCGCGGTGGAAGCGGAGCCCAGTTTGCTTTTCGGGCATCCAGCTCTTCCGGCTCAACGAGTAGTTCGAGCGAACGAGCGGCGATGTTGACTCGAATCAAGTCGCCATCGCGAACCAGAGCGATTGGTCCACCGTCGGTGGCCTCTGGTGCAATGTGTCCGATGCACAGGCCGGTTGTGCCGCCTGAGAATCGTCCGTCTGTCAAGAGTAATACATCCTTGCCCAGTCCCGCACCCTTAATTGCTGCGGTAATCGCGAGCATCTCGCGCATACCCGGACCACCCTTGGGTCCTTCGTAACGGATAACCACAACGTCGCCGGCCTTGATCTTGCCTTCGGTCAGTGCTTCCATGGCTCCGGCTTCGCGATCAAAGACGCGGGCTGGGCCGGTGAAGTCCTCTAGGTCGAAACCTGCGGTCTTTACAACAGCACCCTCGGGAGCCAAGGTGCCCTTGAGAATCGCGATTCCACCGGTCTTGTGGATCGGGTTGTTCATGGCGCGAATAATGTTTCCGTCTGGGTCCGGCGGGTTGATGCCCTCGAGGTTTTCGGCAAGGGTCTTGCCGGTCACGGTGAGAGCGTCGCCGTGAAGTAGTCCCGCGTCCAGTAGCGCCTTCATTAGCACCGGCACACCGCCAACGCGGTCTACGTCTGCCATGACAAATTGGCCGAATGGCTTGAGGTCTCCCAGGTGAGGTACCTTGTCGGCAATCTTGTTGAAATCCTCAAGCTTCAGGTCAACTTCGGCCTCGCGAGCAATCGCCAGCAGGTGCAGCACGGCGTTGGTAGAACCACCAAAAGCCATGGTCACTGCAATTGCGTTCTCAAAGGCCTTCTTGGTCAAAATCTGTCGAGCCGTGATTCCCTTGGCAATGAGGTTTACAACTGCCTCGCCCGAGCGGTGGGCCCAGTTATCGCGGCGGCGGTCTGCCGAACCAGGAGAAGCGGATCCAGGAAGACTCATACCCAGAGCCTCGGCTGCGGCGGCCATGGTGTTAGCGGTGTACATTCCGCCACAGGCACCCTCGCCTGGGCAAATGGCGCGCTCAATGCGGTCAAGATCATCCAGGCTCATCTTGCCGGCCTTGCAGGCACCAACTGCCTCAAAGGCATCGATGATTGTCACCTGCTTCTCGGTGCCGTCACTGAGCTTTACCCATCCCGGTGCAATGGAACCGGCGTACAAGAAAACCGAGGCCAGGTCTAGGCGAGCCGCAGCCATGAGCATGCCCGGTAGTGACTTGTCGCAACCGGCCAGAAGTACCGAGCCGTCTAGGCGCTCTGCCTGCATGACGGTCTCAACCGAGTCGGCGATTACCTCTCGGGAAACCAGCGAGAAGTGCATGCCCTCGTGCCCCATGCTGATGCCGTCCGAAACCGAGATAGTTCCAAACTCAAGCGGATAGCCCTGTGCGGCATGAACACCCTGCTTTGCGGCGTCGGCCAGACGGTCAAGCGAAAGGTTGCAGGGGGTAACCTCGTTCCAAGAACTGGCCACACCAATCTGGGGTTTAACCCAGTCTTCATCGCCCATTCCAACCGCGCGGAGCATTCCGCGAGCGGCTGCGCGTTCGATTCCATCGGTGACTACATGGGAGCGTGGTTTCATGTTGCTAGGCATTGTTTAAGTCTAAGGCTTTGACTACCAGTAAACGGGCGTGATTCTCGCACGATGCCTAGCGTGCAGCCACGCAGCAGAGTCGAAACGACTGGCTCCAGCTCAACGGGTAGTGTCTTAGTTATGAACCAAGGCGACACCACCAGGCAGCCAACCGGGCTTGACCTTTACACGCGGGCGGCCGAGACCGCTTCGGCTCAGGTAATCGGAGCTTACTCAACATCTTTCGGGTGGGCCACCAAACTGCTCGGTCGAAAGGTGCGCCAGCCAATTCGAAATATCTACGCGCTGGTTCGGGTAGCCGATGAGATTGTTGACGGGGCCGCCGCTCAGGCCAAGCTGCGCGGGGGTTCAATAGACCCGGCGAGCGCTTTAGACCGGTTTGAGGCAGACACCTACCAGGCGCTGGCTGACGGATTTAGCACGAATCTTGTGATTCACGCATTTGCCCTGACCGCAAACGAGGTTGGCTTTGGCAGAGAAATCATTGAGCCATTCTTTTTCTCAATGCGCCAGGACCTGACCGAACAACACTACGACCAAGCGGGTTTTGAACGCTACGTCTACGGTTCGGCAGAGGTGGTTGGGCTCATGTGCCTTGCCGCGTTTATCTGCCACGGCGATCTGGAATACTCGCGCGATGAAAAGCTAGAACTGGCGGCGGGAGCCAGAGCGCTGGGTTCGGCATTCCAGAAGGTCAACTTCCTAAGAGACCTGGCCGCAGACTTCAAGGCTCTGGGTCGAAGCTATTTTCCAGGTGTCACCGTCGAAAACTTCACCGAGGCCCAGAAGGTTCGCTTGGTAGAAGACATTGCCCAGGAACTTAAAAAAAGTGCGGTGATTGCCGGGCTGCTACCCCGCAATTCGAGGCGAGCCGTAATGGCGGCCCAGGGCTTCTTTGAGGCACTAAACGAAAGAATCAGGAACACTCCGGCCACCGAGCTGGTTTCCACCCGTATCAGCGTTCCAAATTCGCAAAAACTTGTGATTTTGCTGCGCGCCTACCTTGGCCTCAGAAAGGGCAGCAAATGACCCAAAAGTCCGCAATCATCGTTGGTGGTGGAATCGGCGGCTTGGCTACCGCTGCCCTGCTTGCCAAGTCGGGCATGAAGGTTCAACTTTTTGAATCCCGCGAAGCGGTTGGTGGCCGCGCGTACATTTGGGAACAGGACGGCTTCAAGTTCGACATGGGGCCAAGCTGGTACCTAATGCCCGATGCCTTCGACCAGTTCTTCAAACTCATGGGAACCACGGCAGCTGCCGAGCTGGATCTGGTTCGACTGGATCCCGCCTACCAAACCCGCAACGAGGGTCACGGGGACAAATTATTGATTCGCGAATCGGTGGCCGAAAACAAGAAGCTTTTCGACGCGCTGGAACCCGGTGCCGGTGACCGCCTTCAGGAATATCTTGACTCTGCTGAAGATACCTATCTTTTGGCCAAAGACCACTTCTTGTACACCAACTTTCAGAACGCAAAATCGTTCACTCACCCCAGCGTTCTCAAGCGCGCGGGCACGTTCGTGAAGCACCTGCTGACTTCCTTAGACCAGTTCGCGTCACAGCACGTCAAAGATGACCGCCTGCGCAAGATCTTGGACTTCCCAGCGGTTTTCCTTGGCGCCTCGCCGTATCAGACGCCATCGATGTATCACCTCATGACTCACATAGACATGAACGTTGGCGTTTTCTACCCCATGGGCGGCCTGTACACGATAATCGAGGCCATCGAGAGAATCGCCCGCCGTTACGGGGTTGAGATTCACACGAATTCACCGGTCACCAAGATTGAGGTTGGTTCGGACCACAGGGTGCGCGGCGTCAGGGTTGGCCAGGCAGTATTTGAGGCCGACATCGTTGTGGCCAATGCCGACCTTCACCACGTTGAGACCAAGCTGTTAGAACCCAAGTATCAGACTCTTCCTCAAAAGTGGTGGGACGACAAGGTACCTGGCCCGTCGGCAATGTTGCTTTACCTGGGCGTCAAGGGCAAGCTTCCGCAGCTTGATCACCACACCCTGGTGTACACCGAAAACTGGGCCGCCAACTTTGGAGAGGTTTTCCACAAAGCCGACGGCAAGCGCAAAGTTCCAGATCCAGCATCGCTCTACATTTGCATGCCATCAAAGACCGACCCTTCGGTGGCCCCCAGCGACTTTGAGAACATTTTTGTTTTGGTTCCGGTTGCCGCCGACCCATCAATTGGGCGAGGTGGAATCAACGGATCGGGAGATCCAGCCTTTGAGGCAGCCGCCGACCGAGTTATTGAGCAAATCGCAGAGTGGTGTGAGATTCCAGATCTGGCGGAGCGCGTGGTTCTGAGGCGAACCATGGGGCCACAGAACTTTGTCGAGGAACTCAACGCCTGGAGCGGCACGGCTCTGGGAATGGCGCACACCCTAAAGCAGAGCGCTTTCTTTAGACCAAAGAATGTGAGTTCCAAGGTCAAGGGCCTCTTCTACGTGGGCCACCACAGCATTCCAGGTATTGGACTACCAATGTGCCTCATTGGTGCCGAGTTGGTTTACAAGCGCTTGGTCAACGACAAGAGTTCCGGACCCATTGCCCACGAACTTCAGCCGCTGGCTGATGGAGATTGGAAAGGCCTGAAGGGCTAATGCCTGGGCTTTACCTGACACTGCTGCTCTTGAGCATTGTTGGGCTTGGGCTAATTGACCAAAGAAATCGGCTTGCGTTTTTTCTTGACGCCAAGCGAAGCGCCTTGACGCTTGCAGTGTCGGTGGCGTTCTTTTTACTCTGGGATGTCTCGGGAATTGGCCTTGGGATCTTCTTTGAAGGGGAGAACCAGCTTTTGGTAGGGCTCTACCTTGCCAAAGACCTGCCCCTAGAGGAGGTCTTCTTTCTAACCGTGCTCTGCTACTCGGCTCTGATTACCTACCAGCTTCTGAATCTGCGCAAATGGCCCCTTGGCGGGCGGCAATCGCGCATTAGGGGCAGGAAAAACAAGTGAGCTACCTGATCCTGAACCTTGTGTTCACCGCGGTCGCGTTTGGCGTCTATTGGCCACTGCGCAAAAAACTCAAACTTGGGGCGGTTGCCCGGACCATGGCCGTTTTGGTTTTTCTTACGGCAATCTTTGACAACGCCATAGTTGGCTTTGGCATTGTGGCCTACGACCCCAGCCAAATACTGGGTTGGCGAATCGGATACGCTCCAATAGAAGACTTTGGTTACGCCGTGGTTGCCGCGTTCTTGGTTCCCGCTATTTTCAAATTCTTCGGTCCAAGAAGCGGTGGTGAAAAGTGAAATACGAGTACAGCATGGTGGCGCTAGCCAAGCAGCTGTTCTGGGCATCGCGCCCGGTCTCTTGGGTAAACACCGCCTACCCTTTTGCCCTGACTTACCTTTTGGTGACTGGCAAAATGGACAACACCTTTTGGGTGGGAACCTTGTTCTTTCTCATTCCCTACAACTTACTCATGTACGGCATCAACGATGTCTTTGATTACGAGAGCGACCTGAGAAACCCTCGCAAAGGCTCAATTGAGGGTGCGGTGCTTCACAAGAAGTGGCACAGGCCAACCTTGTTTTATTCGTTCATGCTCCCACTGCCTTTTGTCTCGTACCTGCTGGTTCACGGCAACCTGGTATCCGCAGCTGCGCTACTAATCGTGTTGTTCACAGTTGTGGCCTACAGCGCTCCCGTTCTGCGATTCAAGGAGCGCCCAGTTCTGGATTCCCTGACCTCGGCTTGCCACTTTGTTGGCCCAATGGTTTTTGCCCTGGCTTTCACAGGCGTAGATCTTTTTCAACCAGATGTTTTGAAGGTCACAGTTGCCTTTGCACTGTGGGGAATGGCATCTCACGCCTTTGGTGCCGTGCAGGACATAAAAGCCGATAGAGCGGGCGGGTTGGCATCAATAGCCACCGCATTCGGCGCTGCAAATACAGGCAGGTTTGCGTTTGCGTGCTACCTGATAGCGGGCGGGCTACTGGCGACGGTCCCTGGACCGGCTGCCCTCGCGGCCATCGCTGTGGTTCCATATCTTGTGGTGGTTCTGCCGTTCCTGAGACTTTCTGACCAAGACTGCGAGCGAGCCAACCGTGGCTGGCGACGTTTCATTTGGCTCAACTTTTTTGCCGGCGCGGTGGTTACCCTGCTGGCTATTCAGTGGCTACGCGGCTCCAACTGATTCGGTTGGCCGGGCTGAACCCGCGCCCGCACAACCCGCAACTGAGCACCCCTTTGGGCTGACGGTACCTGAAATGTTGGTGCCCCGCTGGGCAGACTCCAACCCACGGCGCAGTTTTCTCAGCGATGGTCTTGCCGCTGAACTTCTCGGCGCGATACCCAAGGCCCTTGGCGGTCTGCAACCATAGCTTGCCGTGCCCCTCCTGCTTACCGCAAAGGGCGTGCGCAATCTCGTGCCACATGACCTGAACCGAGTCATCAATGGAGTGGTGAAGAACAACGTACTTTGAGAGCGAAATGGTTTTGCTCTGGTAGTTGCAAAGGCCAGCGCGACGCTTGCCGTTGTCGTAACTGAACTGCCAGCTTGAGTCCAGATGCTGAGCCATTAGCCGTTTTGCCATGGCGGCCACAAACTGTTCCTTGGTGACGCTCATTCGCTGCCATCGGTGGCGACCCTCGTTGTACTGGCGGCCGTTGGCGAATCCCACTTTTTGATAGCACCGATGAGCTCGGTCATTGGTTGTGAGCACCGAAAGCGTCACCCGTGCCAGCTGCATCGTGTCAAAGGCAAAGGCGAGCACCAGGTTGAGGGTCTCGGTGCCAATTCCGCGACCAAAGAAGCCCGAGTTGGCAAGCGCGATACGCAGGTTCATGCTGCGCTTCTCTGCGTCTAGTTCGTTCAGCACCACCTCGCCAAGAAACTCACCCGATTCCTGATCCAATATGGCCCAGTCACAGCGGTCGGTTTGCTTTGGCCTTGAGCTCAACCAGAGCTCAAGTTCATCCCTGCTAAATGTCTTGGTCGTGCCAGTTAGTCGACTGGTTTCGGGGTCATTGACCATGGCCTCGACCTCGTCAAGCCAAACGGCATTCAGCTGACGAAGCGCCAATCTGCTGCTGTTTAGGGGCTGGGCCGGAGGCGCCGAAAAATAGACCACAAGAGAACTTTATTTCGATGTTGTAAAACAATCTAAAACGCTTCCAAAAGTGCCGAATTCACCCTCGGTTAACCAATAGAGTTTTCGGCATGGCACAAACAAACTCAGGCTCTGCAAAGGCAACCTCAATTGAAATCAACGACGTCGCTCCCATTCCTGCGGGCGAGCGTCACGGCAAGGCGTGGCACCTGTTCACCGTCTGGTCGTCCCCGAACCTAGAGTTCGCAACCGTATTCGTAGGCGCACTGGCCATTGGCTTTGGCCTCAATGTCTGGCAGGGAATCCTTGCCGTGCTTGTAGGTAACGCCCTTGCGGGTATCACCCACGGAATTCTCAGCACCTGGGGTCCAGAGGCTGGTCTACCTCAAATGGTCCTGAGCCGTAACGCGTTTGGTAAGTGGGGCAACCTGGTCCCAGCCGGACTATCGACCCTGGTTGCCGGTATCGGCTGGTTCGCAGTGAACACTATTTCGGGAACCTTTGCCCTTGAGGCGCTGGTACCTGGTCTAGGTATCTACGGAGCCCTGGCGATCATTATTTTGGTTCAGGTTGGCGTGGCGTTCGTTGGCCACAACCTAATCCAGAAGTGGGAGCGCTACGCCTCTTACCTGCAGGCCATTGTCTGGATCATTGTCATCGTCTCGATCTTCACCCTGAACGGCGCATTCGATGTTGCTGCTGGTGGCTCGGTCGACTTCCCATGGGCTGGCTTCACTCTTACCGCAGGTGCCGCATACGGTTACACCGCTGGTTGGACCGCCTTTGCTGCGGACTACACCCGCTACCTACCCGCCAACACCGACAAGAAGGCTCTTGGATGGTTTGCAGGTTTGGGTAACTTCCTGAGCACCACCCTGATCATGTCGGTTGGTGTTGCAGCGTTCAACGTTCTAGCCGGTAACCCTGGCGACTTCTGGGGAATCTCGAACCCAACCGAGGCCTTCACCGGCACCTTCCAGCCGGTATTCGGCGCAATCGTCTTGCTGTCGATTGTGGTCGGTTCGGTCTCGGCAAACATCCTCAACGTTTACTCGGGCGCAATGTCGTTCTTGGCCATGGGCTTCAACCTTGGCTTCAAGACCCGTCGCGCGATCATGGTTGCTCTGGCTGGTCTAGCCGGTGGAATCCTGTCCTACGTTGGCGTTGTGAACGGTGACGTGGCTCACCAGCTAGACGGCTTCCTTCTGGTTGTCTCCTACTGGGTATCGCCTTGGATTGCGGTTGTTCTCACCGAGCGCATCTTGTCAAAGGGCAAGAACGCTGGCGAGCGCGCACTGGCACCAAAGAACTCGTGGGCAGGTGTTGCGGCATTCGTGATCGCAACTGTTGTCTCGATCTGGGGCTTTGCAGCTCAGGTTGCCTACACCGGTCCATTGGCTCAGGCCTGGGGCGTCGGCGACCTAACCGCATTGGTTGGCTTTGTTCTGGCAGCAGGACTATTCGTGGTTTTCAGCCGCGTAGACAAGAACGCCACCAACTAGTCAAGAACACCAGTAACTAAACGAGAGGCCTCGGCAATGGAATTCAAAGTAGGACAGATCTTCGCAACCGACGAAGAAAAACTGCAGGTTGCCATTGCCGAGGCGCATCTCGGCCTTGCCGAAGGCGGCATCCCAATCGGGGCCGCACTATTCGATGAACAGGGTCGACTGCTCGGCAGCGGCCACAATCTGCGAGTGCAAGAGGGCGACGCATCGATGCATGGTGAAACCAGCGCATTCCGTAACGCCGGACGCCAGCGCAGCTACCGCAAGGTAACCCTTGCCACCAGCCTCTCTCCCTGCTGGTACTGCAGCGGCCTGATTCGCCAGTTTGGCATTGGCCGCGTGCTCGTGGGAGACGACAAGAACTTTATGGGCGGCCAGGATTGGGTTGCCGAACACGGTGCCGAAGTGCACGTCATGAATGACCCGGGGCTCATTGAACTCATGCGCGAGTTTATTGAGGAGAATCCAACCCTGTGGAACGAAGACATTGGCGAGGACGAGTAGGCCTCAGCCAGTTGGGCTTTGCAGCCGTTAGCCCATAGAACCCAGGCCACGAACCAGCTGAACAATTGCTGGCCCAACGACCACGATAAACATGGCCGGCAGGAAGCACAGCATCAGAGGCATTAGAACCTTGATGGTCACTTTCTGAGCCTGCTCACGAGCGCGGTCCTTGCGCTTGGCCCGCATCTCGCTGGCCTGCTCGGCAAGAACGTTTGAAATGGGCACACCAAGACGGTCAACCTGGAGCATGGCGGTCAAGAAGCGCAAAAAGCCTGGGCTCTTGGTTCTTTCTGCCAGCGATGTCATGGCCTCAAGTCTTGACTTTCCAAGCTGGATCTCGGCCAGCAACGCACCCAGTTCCTGTGGCACGGGGCCATCCAGGCTAACCGACACGCGCGATGCGGCGGCCTCAAAACTAAGTCCCGCCTCGACACACATGTTTAGAAGGTCGATTGAGTCTGGTAGCCCGCGATCGATCTCTTCGCTACGCTTCTGGGCCTTGCTGTAGGTCAGGTAATCGGGGACAAAGAAACCAACAAGCAAGAGGGCAGCCATGGCCGGCAACGCGTAACTGGGGTTCTGTAAAGCGAACAGAGCTCCAACCACTCCACCGACCACGGCGTAGGTAATTTTTTGGCCTACCAAAGCACTGATTGCGGCGTTTCCACGAATACCGGCGGACTGAAGTTTGGTTATTAGCCAGTTTTTATACCGAGTGCTTAGGAGTTTGGTGCCAATGCGCAAAAACAGGCTGGTTTCATCAACCTCTTGGGCGGCGGCAACCTGTTCCGGGGTGGAAAGCGCTCGAAGCGTGTACTTGGGCATCGCGGCCAAAACGTTTTTATGTCCAAGGGCCTTAAAGGTCTTGATCAATGCGGTGGCGGCAACAAAAACCGCTGCCATCATGGCAAGGGCGGATAGAGCAGGTAGCAGGCTCACAAATGGGTTAGACATCTACGCGCACCGCGGCTTTCATCCAGACCCAACCCACAATGATTAGAACCACGTAGGCTCCAAGCATGAGGTAGCCAAGCGGGTCGGTAAAGAAGAAACTCACGTAGGTTGGGCGCATAAACAAGAGCGCAAGAAAAGCAAAAATAGGCAGAGCAATCAGCACGTAGCCAGACAAGATACCCTCGGCCGAAAGCACCTGTATTTCACGCTTGACCTCGGCACGACTTCTAATGGTGTTGGCCACGCCGTCGAGGATTCCCGAAAGCGAGCCACCAACCTCGCGCTGAATCTCGAGCGCCATTACCAGCCAATGCAAATCTTGACTTTCCATACGGTCGGCAACGCGCTTCAGGGCGTCTTCGAGCGAGGAACCAAACTGAGTCTCCGCTAGCGCGCGACTGAACTGTTTTCCTACTTCGCCTTTGTCCTGAGTTGCCGTGGCACTGATAGCAGAGTTCAGGTTCAAGCCGGCACGAAGTCCGCTAGCAATCAACTGCAAAACCTGGGGAAGGTCGGCATTGAATGCCTTTGATTTTGCTTTTAGCCGGCTTTTAAGAAATAGATCGAGGCCGTAGTAAACAGCAACGGCAAAAACCAGGACACCCAGCGGTCCGGATCCGGTGACCACTGCCACCACCATCCCTATAACCACCGAGGAACCAAACACGATTCCAGCCCAGAGACCAGCAGTAAGTGCGATTCCAGCTCCGGCTAATCGTTCATCAAGAATTCGACGGTACTTATCGAACGGGCCCGGCTTGATCCCCTCGGCGTTTGCATACGCAATGTTCGCAGCCTCGCCGGCACCCACGGTGCGACTATACGCAGATAGAACGCGCTCCAGACGCTTCTCTCTCGAGCTGCTGGTTAGGCCCTGCGCAACGACAAAATAGAAGGTTAGAATCGCGGCAAAAACAGCCAGGCCCAGAACAAATGGTGCCAAGGGTCCAAGAATGTCGAATAACGCACTCATCGCTGGAACACCTCCGGTGGAATGGTCACGCCGCGCTCGGCCAGACGCTGCAAGAAGGTCGGTTGCGCGCCGGTGGCCATGATTTGGCCAAGCTTGGGGTCATTCGGATTTGGGTTGTACTCAAAGCGGAATAGGTCTTGCAACTTGATCTTTCCGTCTTCCACACCAATGATCTCGCTAATTGCGGTTATCTTTCTGGAGCCATCGCGCATACGAGACTGCTGAACAATGACGTTGATGGCACGTCCCACCTGGTCGCGAATCGCAGCCAGCGGAAGTTCCATTCCAGCCATTAGCCCCATGGTCTCAAGACGGGAGAGCGCGTCGGTTGGGCTGTTAGCGTGAACCGTGGTGAGCGAACCATCGTGGCCGGTGTTCATGGCCTGAAGCATGTCTAGGGCTGCGCCATCTCGAACCTCACCAACCACAATGCGGTCTGGACGCATACGAAGTGAGTTTCGAACCAGGTCGCGAATGGTTACCAGACCCTGGCCTTCAATGTTCATTGGCCTCGATTCCATGCGAATCACGTGAGGCTTACCGATCTGAAGCTCCGCAGAGTCCTCAATTGTCACGATTCTCTCGTCATCGGGAATGAATGAGGAAACCACGTTGAGAGTGGTGGTCTTACCTGAACCGGTGCCACCGCTGATTACAACGTTGAGCCGACCCTGCACGCAAGCGTGAAGAAGCGTGATTGCCTCCATGGTGAGAGTTCCGGTGGAAACCATGTCACGTGCGGTAAATGGCTCCTTGAAGAACTTACGAATGGTTAGGTTAGCTCCGTCAATTGCAATCGGCGGCACCACCGCGTTGACACGGCTGCCGTCCTTGAGTCTGGCGTCAACCAGCGGGCTAGATTCATCGATGCGACGCCCCACCTTACCCACAATGCGGTCAATTGTCTTGCGCAGGTGTTCCTCGCCATCAAAGGTGAGTTCGGTTCGGGTCAGTTTTCCGGCGCGCTCCACAAAGATTGTGTCGAATCGCGCCACCATGACCTCGGTGACTGCAGGGTCGCGCAAAAGCTGCTCGAGCGGCCCGTTTCCAAGAATATCGTCAACGATTTCCTGAACCAGCTCGGCGCGGTCGGCATCGGTCAGCGGGTAATCGGCGCGCTCAATGACAATCTGAATCGCTTTGAAAACAGTGGTCTGCAGGGTGTCTTGATCAAGGTCGCCGCTGTAGAGGCGCTGACCAATGAGTTCCTTTAGTTCGTCGTTTACCTCGGTGCGAAGCTTGCTCAGGTCCACCCGGGTTGGAGCGGCAGTAGCAATCTGCCGCAGCATGCCGGTTTCGAGTGTTGGTCTGGCGTCATCGTCGGGTCCAGACCGATTAAGTCGATCGGAGAGACTCATTAGGAGGCTGCGTGCTTTCCTCTAAAGCCGAACATCGAACCCTTTTTCTTTGGATACGAAGTGGGTCCGGCCAGCATGGTGGCTATTGCCAGAATCGACTTAGTCACCGCGTGTTTGGGGTATAGCGAAACCACAGTGCGCCCCTGGTTAATTGAGGTTGGCACAATCTGATTCGCAGGGATGGTTGCTGAGATCTCCATGCCGATTGCAGCCTGTACATCGCTCAGGGTCAGACCAGCCTGCGCCGTGCTCCGGTTCACCACCACGTGCCACTTGCTCTTCGGCATGCCAAGCGCGTGAAGAGTTCCAAGAGTCACCTTCAAGTTTTTGAGCGAAGGCGTGTCCAAGGTTGTTAGTAACAGGTAGTCATCGGCCAAATCAAAGGCCCTCAAGATAACCTCGGTGAACGCGGGTGGAGCGTCGACAACAACGTAGTCATAACTGTCCTTCAGGCCGCGAAGAACCTTCTGCGCCAGATCCGGCGTAATGAACTCAACGTCTGCGGGGTCCAGCGGAGCCAACAGAACATCGAGGTTGGGTTTGTACTTGCTAACCAAACTCTTGATTCCCTGCGGATCAAGGCTGTGCTGCATGCGAATGGCGTCACTGATGGTCTTGACCGGGTCAATCTGCAGAGCTACTGCAACGTCGCCGAACTGAAGGTCAAAATCTACCAAGCAGACACTTCGGTCAGGGTCGAGCGCCAGCGCCTCGGCTAGGTTTGTGCTGACTGTGGTTTTACCGCAGCCACCCTTGGCCGAGAAAACCAAGATCAGCTTTCCCTTGCGACCAACCTCGCGAACCTCTGCCTTATCGGTGAGGGTTTCCGAGATAGTTTGCGACCGACGGGCTGCAGCCAGGAGCTCCGATGCGTCGTCAGAGCCAACCACCTCGCGGATTCCTGCCTGCATGGCTTGGCTCAGGACGCTAACTTCGAGTCGGTTGCGAATTAGGACAACGCCCAAAGACGGACGAATCGACCGATAGTGCTTGGAAATTTCCGCAGCTACGTTGAATGAGATTTCCGGGGCCACGATTATCAGATTTTCACGCGGGTTGAGGTCAATGTAATCCAACAACTCACGCGGGTTTGGAACCACGGTGGTTTCTGCACCAAGCGTCAGCCTGAACCGCTCTGCGGCTTGCAAGTTTTCGCTAAGAATGACGGTCATTTTGTAATTCCTAGAACAGCGACTTCTGGCTCACGCCGGCATCGGGGACTATGACCGTAGATGGGCTTAGCAGACCAAAGTACAAGGTTCCGGTCTTTAGCGCTTGAACTAGGCGCTGCGACTGGGTCTGATCAAGCGCCAGAGTAATGAGCGATGACGGACCAGCTGCACCAGGGTTGTCGCTGGTGGTGCTGGTTGCGCCAATCGCAAGAATTTGAACGCGGCTAAATAGGACCTTGGTGACCGAACCATCGGTTCCATCGGCCGTGAGGAAAACCACCACTTCCGAGCCCGGGACCAAGAAGTTTGCAACTCTCTCGGGGTCGCCAAGATTAACCGACACGGCAATCTTGCCCTCTGGAACACTAATTAGAGTTGAAGCGCCAATTCTGTCGCCAAAGCTGCCAGTCAGCAGAATCTGGCCGGCACCCAAAGTTCTAAGTGCAA
>JBJTMG010000033.1:0-10576 GCA_046063415.1 Micrococcales bacterium | reverse complement strand
CAACGCTCAACCGCGACCTTGGGGTTGAGCTGGGTGTAACCGGTTTGGCCGCCAGCAACATCGATGTCAGCCAGAAACTGAGCGATGCGCTTCCGCTCTACCTTGGAACCGTTCTGCTGCTCTCGCTGCTTCTGCTGATTTTGGTTTTCCGCAGCATTGCCGTGCCCGTAATTGCCAGCGTTGGTTTCTTACTAACCGTGTTTGCAACTCTCGGTGCGGTGACCGCGGTGTTCCAGTGGGGTTGGTTGGGCTTCATCTTTGATATTCATGACCCGGCTCCGGTGCTGAACTTCTTGCCCACAATGGTCATTGGAATTTTGTTTGGCTTGGCCATGGACTACCAGTTGTTCCTGGCCAGCGGAATGCGCGAGGCCTACGTGCATGGAGCGTCGGCAAAGCGCGCGGTTGACCTGGGAATCTTTGGCAGTCGTTCAGTGGTCATTGCCGCCGCCGTCATTATGATTTCGGTGTTTGGCGGCTTTGCGTTTTCGCACATCACCATGATTCGACCTATTGGCCTTGGCCTAGGTGTTGGGGTTCTGGTTGATGCCTTCCTGGTACGCCTGGTGCTGGTCCCCGCCATGCTTTCGCTTTTGGGGGACAAGGCCTGGTGGCTGCCAAAGTGGCTAGACCGCATCTTGCCAGACGTTGATGTTGAGGGTGCCAAGTTGGAGCGCGACCACAAGCCGGTTGACTAGCGCCCTAGAAACCGATCTGCTTTAAGATGCGGCGCACAATGCGCTCGTTGCTTCGGCCTCCGGTTGCCTCAACCGCGCGGGTGTGAAGCTTGTGCCTAAGGTCAACGTTTTCGATGAGTTCATCGAGGTGTTTGGCCAAGGTGTCAACCGTGACCAGTGCGCCAAGCCCAAGCATGATTACGCCGTTGGCGGTGGTGGTGTGGGTGTGAGTCAGTTCCTTGGCATTCTGCGCCATGCAAATGGTTGGCACTCCCATGCTTGAAAGCTCGGTGATGGTGCGTCCGGCAGAGGAAAGCGCAAGGTCGGCGGTTTCCATGACGGCTGGCATGTTCTTGACGTTCGAGAGAACCTTGACCTTGAGCTTTCCGTAGCCGTTGGGGTCAACAAGGTCAGCACCCAGCCCGCGAACCACGGTGACCAGGCCCGAGAACTTGATTGCTTCCAGAGCCTGAAGGGCCTTGTGAGCTAGGCCAGAGGGGTCGGTTCCGCCAAACAGAACCAGGACTTCTTCTACAACCTCGCTAAAGGCATGCACGCGAGGCAGGGTCTCAAAGGTTGGCGCCAAAATGGCGTTTTCCACGCCCGACAACTGGCGTTCGGGCGGAACCCGCGGGTTCTCGTAGAGGTCGCTCACCAGAAGGTCTGCTTCCTCGGCGCCGGTGCCAAGATCCTCAAAAGTCACAACCTTGCAGAAACCGCCAAGCAGAGTCACAAACTCGGCCGCGTTGTCCAGGCGATCCAGCACCACAAGGTCGGCCTTCTCGATTCGGGCCACCTTGAGCAGGTCAAGGTCGTTCTCAACCAACTTGATGTCAAACGGGTACTCCGAGAAGAACTCGCGCCCAAGCGGTTTATCGGCGCTCAGGACAATGCTGATGTCGTGGCGAGCTAAGGCCTGAGCCAGAGCAAGAGTGCGGTACACGTGCCCCATGCCCAACTCTTTGGCCGCATCGGTTCTCAACAGAATACGCTTGCGGCTCACCAGGTGTTCTGCAATGGCCCAGTCGCTAAAGGTGTCGATATCCAGCGATTCGCCCTCGGGCAGTTCCACCAGTTTGATCGGCGCAACAATGCGCGTGCCGGTGCGAATCACGTCTGAAATGCGAGCCCCGATGATGGCTCCCGATTCTCTAAAGTGAGGCGGAAGTTGCTGGCGGTTTACCCGCTCCTTGTAGTCGGGAGTGGGGCGCCCGTGCTCGTCAATGAGCCAGCCCAGGTGGCGGTCATCGGTGACGGTAATGACCGAACCAGCACCCGAAGCAAAGTTGACCATTGCCTCTTTGATGCGCTCGGGGCTAATGAATGGGCAGGTTGGCTGCATGGTCAGGAGCACGTCTTTGTCACGGGCACCAAGCTCGCGCAGAAATGGAATGGTGCGCACCATCACCTGGTCCAGCGTTGCCTTACCGGTGGTGGTTGGTTCGCGAAGCACCGTGGCACCGTAGTGGCGGCTTACCTCGTCGATCTCGTCGTCATCGGTAATGACCACAACGCGTTCCTTGGCGGTACCGGCCAGTGCGGTCTTAATGGTGCGCGCAATTAGCGGTTCTCCAGCAAGGAGCCGTACGTTTTTCCGGGGAACGCCAGTTGAACCGCCACGGGCCGGGATCACAATCCACGGCTGCTCCAGTTCAATCTGCATGGGGCTAGGCTACTCGCGGCTGCGGTAAATCTTTGGCGGCACACCAACGCTGAGCTCAACATCGCGCACGCGGTGCAGGGTCTTGGTGGTCAGCGAACGAACCGAGGTGATGCTGTCGGCGATGATTCCGAACAGCAGAACCTGAACCGCCGAGATGGACAACACAGCACCAAGGATGATGCTCTGCAGGTGGCCATCGGGGCGTCCGCCGATTGCGTCAATAATGAATGGAAGCCAAGACACCAGTGCCGATACAAAAAGCACTGC
Organism: Micrococcales bacterium; assembly: GCA_046063415.1. Classification (GTDB taxonomy): domain Bacteria; phylum Actinomycetota; class Actinomycetes; order Actinomycetales; family Microbacteriaceae; genus Rhodoluna. The sequence continues at coordinate 7,969 of JBJTMG010000033.1, read as the reverse complement.
GGCCACGGGAACGAACAGGCGAAGCGGGCGATACTGCACGTAGATTCGCATCATGGTCCAGGCGTTTCGACGCACGTACTTCCAGGTGCTGCCGAACAGGCGGCTTGGGCGCACGCTGTCATTGCGCTTGACGTGCACGTTGGTCAGGGCTAGCGAGGCATCGCTCACCTGAATGAGTGACTCGATTGTGTAGGTGAACTTGGTCACCAGGTTTATCTGCAGGGCGGCATCGCGGCTAAAGGCGCGGAACCCGCTGGTTGCATCGTGAACGTCGGTGCCGCTGAAGCGCTGAACCACCTTGGTGCCAAGGGTTTGCAGGTAGCGCTTGAGCGAAGAAAACTCGTTGACGTTTGCGGTGTCGCGGTCACCAACCACAACATCTGCAGTGCCGTCGACAATCGGCTTGATCAGCGCCGGAATCGCGCTGGCGTCGTACTGGTTGTCGGCATCGGTGTTAACAATGATGTCTGCACCAAGCTTCAGCGCGGCATCGATGCCGGCCTGAAACGCACTGGCAAGACCCTGGTTTTGGCTGAACCGCACCACGTAGTCAACGCCGTTGTCCAGCGCAACCTGGGTGGTGTTATCGGTTGAGCCGTCATCAATGACCAGCCACTTGACCTCGGTTGCACCGGGCAATTCACGAGGAAGTTCGGCAAGGGTGGCCGCCAAAAACTCCGACTCGTTTAGGCACGGGATCTGAATGAAAACCTTCATTTGGTTTTGGCTTCGCTTCCTTCTTTTACGCCCCAGAGGCGGTCGTGCTGCAGTAGACCAACCAGTGCGGTCACTATGAAGATAGCGTAGCTCTGCCACCACATGCGGTTCAGGCTGTCAGACCAACCGACTCGGCCAAGGGTTGGGTGTCCAAACTGGCCGCCATCGAGCATTTTGGTGATTAGCGAGCCAAGAATTAGCGCCGCGGTCAACCAGAGCAGGGTCTTGTGTTCGGGAGTCAGGTCTTTGAGTCTTCCCAGCAAAATGGCTATGACAAAGGCACCCAGCAGCCCTCCCCAACGGCCGTCGCCAATAATCAGGTTGCTAACCAGAGAGATATTGCCTTTCTTGAGCGAGCTGGCGAACAGGACCTGAGCTGCAACAAACACCACCACCATGCTGATCAGCGCGATCGGCAGAACGCGGAATCGGAACCAGTCGAATATCTTGAGCGCCGGCAGCATTCCACCGCCAACCAGAATCAGCATGAAGACGAACCATGGCAGGTGAGTGGCATTGATGATGTACGAGTGGTAGGTAGCCAGCCAGATCGAGAGACCAAAGGTTGCCGACGAGATAACCGCAACAATCTGCCAACGGGAAATGAACCTTTGGCTCAGTAGAGGTAGCGCAACCAGCGCCACCAGAGCAATGCCCTCAATGCGGCTGGTGGCCGCCGTGAAAGCACCCAGGCAGGCCAGCAGAATGTGCCCTTGCGCAATCTTCTGATCACGAACCGCAAGAACCGAAACGGCCGCCACAGCTAGCATTCCCACCGCGGTGAGGGTGTGGCCGTTCACGTAGAAAATGGCGCGCATTGGCATTACCGCCGAAACGTAGAGCAAGATTCCAAGACCAACCGCAACGATGGTTCGGCCCTTCTGCTGCCCGCGAAGCAACTCTCTGCTCAGCCAGAAAACCAGGCAGGCAAGTGCCGCAAAAATGTACGGGGTCATGCCGCTCAGGTATTCGCGGTTTGGGCCAAGCGACAAAAGCAACGGGTAGGCGAAACCGCGTTTGATTGCCGTGTGGCCGTCTAGCGCGGCAATATCGCCATTCATGTCAAAGAGCCGGGTAAAGCTAAGAATCCAGAGCGAGTCGCCGTGTTCAACTGGCTTGATGCCAATCACGCGAGTGCTGGTAACCGCCAGAATCGCAAATGCCACTCCCAACAGCACGTTCTTGTAGACACCGCCGCGCGCCTTCCAAGCCGCCGCAAGCAGCGAAAGACCCATGACGCCAAAGAACACGAATCCGGCCAACCAGCGCTGGTGAATCATGTTCAAGGTGCTGAAAACCAGGATGCGAATGACCACATCGAGCATTAGCCCAACAGGAATGCTCAGCCAAATGTTGCGAACGCCAAGCAACCAGGCCAGGCAAATTCCGCCCGCAGAAATTAGGGCCAATACGGCGTATTCGTTGATCACTTCTTGGCCTCCAACCACGACTTGAGCAGGTTCGAGTCAATGAGCGCGTAGCTGTTGTCCTCTACCCGAGCGCCAACAAAGGTGCGGTACGGAGCGCTGTTCTTGCCGTCCCAAACCAAAAACAACTTGCAGTATTTGCTGTTGCGGCCGCTGCAGTGCGTGGTGGTTTGGTAGCGGGTGTAAGGCTTGAGCGTCTTCATGGACACCACCCCGCGGACATCGATGGGGTCCTGGCTCCTGTCAACCTTGTGAATCTTGAAGATCTCCACAAGCTCGCTCTGGAAACCGAACCCGTTCTTGAAGCGGTCGCCAATGTTGGTGACGTCGACTCGATCAAAGTGGTTGGCAAGAACCACCGGCGCGCCCTCAACCCAGTAGGCGTCTTCAATGACGCTGTTGATGTTGAAGGTGTTGTTGTTTCCGTAGAACGGGTAGTTTCGCGGAAGCCCAAAGGCGTTGGCGGCGCTGATTACAACCATGCTGATAATCAGTAGCCAAGCTCGCCAGGAGCGAGGAATCTTCACTTCTTGAACTCCTCTGGAATAGCGGACTCAAGCGCGGGTTCGAGGTGCTTGGCCCATGGGGTGGTGATGTGACTATTGTCTCGGTAAACAATGATGTTGCCGATAACCGGTGCGCAGGTATCGGCTTCACAGAACAGGTTTGTAAAGTCAGCGATGGTCACGCCGGCAATGTTTCTGACGGCCTCGGGCATTGGGTCCGCCGGGCGCATTGCCTTGGCAAACGGAATCTTGCACAGTTCGTTGGAGGCAAGCCCATTGCGCTCGATGCAGGTCAGGAACTCGGGACCCGGCTTGGGATTGTCATGAATCACAACAATCTTGGTTCCGCGGGCCGCGATCTTGGCGATCTCACTGGCGTAGGCGGCGGCCACTTCGGCACGTCCGTAAGTTACCAACGATGAACTCGAGTTAATGATCAGGTCAAATGGCGGGTTATCGGCAAGGTACTTATCGAGTTTGCCGTTCCAGATTTTGCATGAAGGGTGGCTCAGCGGGGTTGGGTATTTGGCTGGGTCAATGATTGGGCAGGCGCTCTTGCTAATGAGGGTCAGTTTCCAGCCGTACTTGTTTGCCAGATCTAGAACCGGAGGGTAGTACTGGCGGGTGTGGCTGTCACCAATGAGGGCAACGTTCACCTTGCCATGTGGGTTTGCCTGAACGCAGGTGATGAACTCCGTCTTGTCTCGGTCGGTCTTGCAATCGCCAATTTCAAGGGCCTTAGCGCCGTTTTGAAGTTCGGTAATGGGTGGGTTGAGTTTGAGGTTTGCCTCTGAATTGTCTAGTCGATCCTTGGCTAGCGCGCCAACGCCCTGAATCGAAACGATCACCACTGCCATGCCAGCGGCGGCTACTAACAACTGGCGACCGGGCTTGAGGGTGCTCAACCAACCAAAGCGAACCGGGTCTTCAATGAATCGCTTGGAGAGCCACCCCAGCACCACCGCAATTGGCAGAATGACCCAGCCGATCCAAATCGGCTGCGCAGCCCCAAAGGCATAGGGCCAGAGAATCAGTAGCGGCCAATGCCACAGGTAAAGCGAGTACGAGGTATCGCCCAAGAACTGGATTGGCTTGCTCCCAAGGAACCAGCGTGGCACCAAGCGGGATTCGCTCTGGCCACCCCAGAGGGCCAGGATTGCTCCAAGCACCGGGATTCCGGCGCGCCAACTTGGAAACGGAGTGAGGTTGTTGAAGGCGAAAACGCTGTAGAGCATGAGCGCAACACCGGCCCAGTACCAAATTGGTGAGCGTTTGGTGGCGTTGCCCTGGTACTTTTCTCCCCAAATAGCCAGGAACGCCCCACCGGCGAATTCCCAAGCCCGGGTGAAGGTACTGAAGTAGGAGAACTCTGGCTGCGAATAGGTGAGTTTCACGCTTACGTAGAGTGAAGCCAGAAACATAACGGCTAGTGCGGCCAGCAGGACAACCTTGTTGTTGAGCTTCAGGGCCTTTGGGGCTTTTCGCACCAAAACAATGGCAAGAAACAGCAGAATCGGCCAAGCAATGTAGTACTGCTCTTCAACGCTCAGGCTCCAGAAGTGCTGGAACGGGCTTTTGGTGCCGTCAGCCGTAAGGTAATCGGTTTCCTTGCCAATCAGAATCCAGTTCTGAATGTAGCCAGTGGCACCCAGTGCCTCATCCTTGATTTTTAGAAAATAGCTTGAACTGCTTACCAGGTAGGTGGCAACGGTGGTAACCAGAATGGCCAGCAACGATGCCGGCAGCAGACGTCTTGCGCGTCGAGCCCAGAAATCGGCAAAGTTCACTCGTCCGGTTTTTTGTTGCTGGCGCCAAAGCTGACCCGTAATAAGGTATCCGCTGATAACAAAGAAGATATCCACGCCCACGAAGCCGCCGGTGATGCTGGTTGGCCACAGGTGATAGAGCAAAACCGCCAAGATTGCCAGAGCCCGAAGAGCCTGAATATCGACTCTCACACTGTGGGCTTGGGGGTTTTTCGTCACTTACCTAGTTTAATTGGGGATTGTTATGAACAGTCCTAAGCTAGCCAACTCCCCCGTGGGGCCCAAGCGCTATAACCGCAGCAAACGCCTGACGTTTTTATTTGCGGCATTGCGTACTCGCTCGCTTATGGCCCGAGACGAACTGGCTGGAATCGCAACCGGTGGTTCCTGCGACGCCAATCTGCTGATTGGGGTGCTTGGATCTCAGGTTGAAATAGTCAACCGCCGGGCTCTCCTAGATCTAGCCTGGTTGCTGTCAAACCAACAGATTTTTGAGCACGACCTTCAGAACGCTCGACGCATTTACGAATACGCACTCGAGGTCTATGGCCTGGGCAAGTTCAGTCAAATGCACAAGGTCAACCTGGCCATTCTTGCTCTCAAGCTTGGCGACCAGCCAATGGCCGAGCGTGCGGTTGCCAAGGTGCCCGCGGTCTTTGGCATTGCCTCAAGGTTTTTTCCGGGGCAAATGCCCTCCATACGTATGCAGGCGCTCACTGAACTCTGCAACTCGTTCTTCATGCTCAACCGCGACTACACAGTCAGTAGCGAGTTCCTAAGAATCGACGTCGCTAACCCATTCCGCGGGCTGAGCATGCACGACGCCGTCGCGCTGTGCAAAACTCCTGAGGCGGCGGACTGGTTGAAACGCCTTAACAAGCAGGTCTTTGGGCCGCTGGTTGCCCCAATGGCTTTTGTTTCGAATCCAAGTTCCAGCCCGCTCGACTCGCTAACAGTCGCAGACGGCCAGGCCACCCCAGGCAGCTGCAAGCTCAAGGGCCCCAAGGTGACCGTGGTTATGAGCACCTTCCAGCCCAACATTCACGTGTACGCCGCGGTCAACAGCACGCTGGCGCAGACCTACGGCAACCTTGAGTTGCTGGTCATCGATGACTGCAGCGGCGACGAATACGACGAAATTCTCGAGCACATTGCCACCATGGATCCGCGGGTGCGCGTGCTTCGGCAGAGCGTCAACGGCGGCACCTACCGAATCCGCAACCGTGCGCTCGACGAAGCGACCGGCGACCTAATTACCTTTCAGGACAGCGATGACTGGATGCACCCGCAGCGCCTAGAGCTGCAGGTTTCCGACCTGGTTTCCAACCCGGATATAGTTTCGAACGTCTCCATGAGTACCCGCCTGACCGAGCGCCTAGAAGCCGTAGAAAGCAACCGGCGCCTTCGCATTGGCATTTGCGAGCCATCGCTAATGTTCTGGCGTGAGAAGGTAAAGGCCAAGATCGGCTACTTTGATGGCGTGCGCAAGGGCGGCGACACCGAGTACCGCAAGCGCATTTACAAGGCCTTCAACCAGGATGGCCACGCAGTTGTACCGTGGCGCATCCTCACCATTCAGCGTGCCGACAACGGCGGTTTGACCCAGGGTGAACTGGGCTTCCGCTGGATCACCGAGTTCCGCACCAACTACCGCGACAGCTACCTGCACTGGCAGAACCGAATCGCCAAGAAGGAAAACAACTGGTACATCGAGCGCGACGGCCAGCGCCGATTCTTTGCTCCGCGCTACGTGACCATGCTGGGAGCCGATGCCCGGGCCGAACGCAAGTTTGACCTGGTGATTGCGGCAAACCTGCGCGACTCGCCAAACATGCACCAGGCGCTTGGTTTGGCTAAAGAAGCCATCGATGCCAGCAAGTCCGTTGCGTTCCTGCAGCTCAACAACATTTACCCGCGAACCCTGTGGCGCAGTTTTGGTGGCCAGGTTTTGGATCTACTCAACTCGACCGGCATTCACATGGTTTACGCGAGCGACACCATTGTGACCGACGAGGTTCGGGTGGTTGCCCCAAGCGCCTGGCTCATGTCCTACGCTCGCGACAAGTTTGACTGGACCATTCGCTCGGTAACTGTCACGCCGTTAGACCAGAGCAAAGAGCAGTGGAAACCGCAGGGTCAGGGCATTGATGAAGAGCTAGCACACACCGTTTCCGAAGCGTTTGGGCTGGCCCAGAACTAGCCAGAGTCAGCCTGAGCTAGCGCCTCTTGCCGGCTCCGGCGACGAATCCCACCAGGAATCCAGCGCCCCACAAAAAGTGCATGGTTGGCAGCGCCACCAGTAGGCAGGTTCGTGCGCCCAGCTGCAGGCGACCGGCCGTTAGGCCAGCGACACAAATGCCAACCAGATATGCCAACAGCGGCAGCCAGCCGGGTCCCCAGCCAAAACCAAGTGCCAAAATGACCCCGATGACCGACACCTTAACCAAAACGGGAGGAGCAAAGTAACGCGGGTTGGCGGTTGCCAAAGATTTGCGCGTCAACTGACCGCGCCACAGGCCGGTGTCCCAGAACTGCTTGGCAAGCTTGCTCAGGCTAGCGCGCGGGTGGTACTCAACCTCAAGCCGAGGGTCGAACCAAACCACGTAACCGGCCTGGCGAATGCGCAGGTTGAGCTCCCAGTCCTGGCCCCGAATAACGCTCTCATCAAAGCCGCCCACCAGGTTGAAGATCTCGCGGCGAAAAACGCCAAGGTAGACCGAATCGGCAGGGCCAGCTTCGCCGCCCACGTGAAAGGCGCCGCCGCCCAACCCAACCCGGCTGGTATACGCCCAGGCCACAGCCGATTGGAATGGCGTGTGGCCAACCGCGCGCATGACTCCGCCAACGTTGGCGGCGCCGGTCTCGTTCAAAAGTTCAACCGCAAGCTTGGTGTAACCGGCACTCAAGACACTGTGGGCGTCTACCCGCACCACCACCTGGTGCTTGGCCTCGGCAATTGCCGCGTTCAATCCGGCACTGGTGGTGCCCGCCGCGTTTCTCACAATGCGTACCTGCTGGTACTTGGTCGCAAGCAAAGCAGCCTTGGCATCGGTTTGGTCGGTGCTAGGGCCGAGCGCCAAAATAACCTCAACCGGACCCGAGAAGTCCTGCCCAAGAATGCTCAAAACCGCACCCTCAAGATACTTTTCTTCGTTTAGAACCGGCATGACATAACTCACCGAAGTGAGTCGATCCAGAGAGATTTCCTCGGTGGGGTTCTTTGGCCCCAAGCCAATTGGGTAAACCACGTTTGAATCGGTGGGTTTGGTTTTCTTCTTAACTGCCATGCTTTTACCTAGTCGTTTAGAGGAGCGCCCACGGCTTCACTATAAGCACGGCAAACCTCCAGGGCGTCGCCATCCATGCGCACTTTGCCCTTGTCCAACCAGATTGCGCGGTTGCAGGTGTCCAGGATCGACTTCATGCTGTGGCTCACCAAAAACACCGAACCGGCGCCAGCGGCAAGTTCGCGCATGCGGGCCTCGCTGCGGGTCCTAAAGTCTTGGTCACCAACCGCAAGGGCCTCGTCAATAATCAGAATGTCGTGGTCGCG
>JBJTMG010000032.1:0-2619 GCA_046063415.1 Micrococcales bacterium | reverse complement strand
GGAACCCGGTTCCAATCTCAAGTTGGTGAGCCGCTATTCATCGTTGGCGTTATTTGGTTTTGCACTGGTTGCAGTCAGCGGCATAGCTTCGGCTTCGGTTAGGTTGCGACTTCCGCAGGACCTTGGCAGTGACTACGGTCGGCTGGTTGTGATCAAGGCGGTTGCGCTGGTGGCTCTTGGTCTGATTGGGGCTTGGTACCGGTTGCGGCTTATTGGTCGAATGGCGGACAACAGCGTTTACTGGCGCGACCGGGTGACCGTGAGGACTCCGGCAAACCGGGCCGCCGCAAAGTTTTGGGCCCTGGTTGGTGCCGAGGTTGCGCTCATGGCGTTTGCCATGGGAATGGCCACTGCGCTGTCGCGAACGGCTCCGCCAGACTCTGGGGTGGACCTGTCCAACCCCACGCCGGCTCAGATTCTGACGGGTGAGAAACTACCTCCCGAACTCACGCCAATTCGGTGGTTTACCGAGTTCAAGATTGACTTGATTTGGCTGCTGGTTGGGGTCGTGGCCATCGGAGCTTATTTGGTTGGCGTTTGGCGGCTCAACCGGCGCGGTGACAAGTGGCCGGTGGCTCGAACCGCTGCCTGGCTGGGCGGCATGCTTCTGTTGCTGTACATAACCAACGGAAGCATGAACGTATACGAGCAGTACCTGTTTAGCGTGCACATGATTGCCCACATGATGCTGACCATGGCCGTGCCAACACTGTTAGTAATGGGTGCGCCAGTGACCCTGTTGATGCGGGCGGTGGCCAAACGAACCGACGATACCCAAGGCGTGCGCGAATGGGTGCTTTGGTTGGTTCACACCCCATACGCGCGGTTCATTTCACATCCGATTGTCGCGGCAATCAACTTTGCCAGCAGCCTAGTTGTGTTCTACTTCACGCCGCTGTTCTCGTTCAGCATGCGCGAGCACATTGGGCACGAGTGGATGGTGGCGCACTTTCTAATCACCGGTTACCTGTTTGTGCAGGCGTTGGTTGGTATTGACCCGGGGCCACCAAAGGTGGGCTACCCCATTCGCCTAATGATTCTCATTGGCACGCTCACGTTCCACGCGTTCTTTGGTCTGGCACTAATGCAGGGAGACGCCCTGATCCTTGCCGACTGGTTTGGGGCAATGGGCCGTACCTGGGGCGAACCCCCGCTGGCCGACCAAAAAACCGGCGGCGCAATCGCGTGGGGTGTGGGTGAACTGCCATCGGCTGTCCTAACCTTGATAGTCTCCGTGCAGTGGGCCCGAAGCGACACCCGCGAATCGCGACGCCTCGATCGCGCCAGCGACCGCACCGGAAACCAAGACATTGAGGCGTACAACCAAATGCTGGCCAAGTTGGCAGAACGTGAGCAGAGAAGGAACTGATGCAGGTAGTCAACCTCTCTGCGGAGCAACAGAAACTCTTTGAGTACATTGAGGACTCGGAGAACAACATTTTTATCACCGGTAGGGCCGGCACGGGTAAGTCGACGCTACTCACCCACCTGATAGAAAACACTCAGAAGCGCGTGGCCGTGTGCGCGCCAACCGGTGTGGCGGCGCTAAACGTTGGCGGCTCCACCATTCACTCGCTCTTTGGATTTCCGTTTGGAATTTTGGAGCCGAGCGAAGTGCGCCGCCACCTGGGCCGCCGCACCCGCGACATTCTTGGCGCAATTGACATGCTGGTGATTGACGAGGTTTCCATGGTCAACGCCAACATCATGGATGCCATTGACGTTGCCATGGGAATTGCGCGAGGCCGCTCCAAACTGCCTTTCGGCGGTGCCCAGGTTGTCATGTTTGGAGACCCGTACCAACTAGCTCCCGTACCCGGCGGCCCCACCGAGCGCGCCTACTTTGCCGAAAACTACCAGAGCAACTGGTTCTTTGACGCCCACGTCTGGCGCAACGATTCGCTGGAGCGCTACGAACTCACCGAAATCTTCCGTCAACACGACGAGCACTTCAAGCAGATCCTGAACGCTATTCGAGTTGGCCAGGCAACCCAAGAAATGCTCGACGTGATAAACCAAGCCGGAAACCGTTTCCCAGGGCACGACGACGTGATCCGCCTCGCAACAATCAACGAAACCGTCAACTCGGTGAACTTCAACCGACTGGCCAGAATCGAATCAAAGTCCAAGACCTTCAACGCCACATTCTCAGGCAACGATGAACGCGCCTTTGGCAATCAGCTCCCCGCTGAGCCGGTGCTTGAACTCAAGGTAGGCGCGCAAGTCATGTTCATTAAGAACGACGACAGCGCTACCAAGCGAAACTCCAACGGGCAACTGGTCAAGCGCTGGGTGAACGGCACCATTGGCGAGGTCGTTGACCTGCCCAAGACCGGTGGAGTAACGGTGCGGGTCGAGGATGAAGAGTTTGAGGTTGGACCGGCAACCTGGGAGAAGGTTCGCTACGAGATCGAAGAAGAGTTCGATGAGGCAACCGGAAAATTCCGCGAAACCGTAATTCCGGTTCCGGTTGCCGAATACCGACAAATTCCACTTCGGTTGGCATGGGCGGTGACGGTCCACAAATCGCAGGGACAGACCTACGACGAGGTGCTCATTGACATGGGCCGCGGGGCATTCAGCCCGGGCCAAACCTACGTTGCACTGAGTCGAGTGCGA
>JBJTMG010000031.1:0-34070 GCA_046063415.1 Micrococcales bacterium | reverse complement strand
GATTCCGACTCCAGAGTCGGGCACCCCAGCGGCCATTGGTTACTCGCAGGAGTCGGGCATCCCGTTTGGTCACGGCCTCGTGAAGAATGCCTATGTTGGACGCACCTTCATTCAGCCATCACAGACCATTCGCCAGCGTGGTATCCGCCTGAAGCTAAACCCCCTCAAAGAGGTAATTCGCGGCAAGCGCATCATTGTCATTGACGACAGCATCGTGCGTGGAAATACTCAGCGTGCGCTGGTCCAGATGCTTCGCGAAGCGGGGGCAGCCGAGATTCACATTCGCATCAGCTCGCCGCCAATCACCTGGCCGTGCTTCTATGGAATTGATTTCGCCACCCGAGCCGAGCTAATTGCCACCGGCCTTGGAGTTGAAGACGTGCGAGCCAGCATTGGCGCCGACAGTTTGGGTTACCTGAGTAAAGACGGCATGATCATGGCAACCGGCCAGCAGGAGCGCGAACTTTGCACCGCATGCTTCACCGGTACCTACCCAATCGAGCTTCCAACCGCTGACCGCCTAGGCAAGAATCTGCTTGAGCGCTCCGATGACCCAGCGGCCTGCAACCCCGGGCCCGACAGCGAAACCGACGCCTTGGTCCGTGGCCAGACCGAGACCCTAAACGACTAGAGAAGACACCATGACCAACGCTTATGCCGCCAGCGGTGTAGATACCGAGGCCGGCGACCTGGCTGTAGAACTCATGAAGAAGGCCGTGTCGGCCACTCACAACAACCTGGTGGTTGGTGGGCTAGGCGGATTCGCCGGAATGATGGACGTCTCGTTCCTCAAGTCTTACGAGCGCCCGCTACTGGCAACCAGCACCGATGGCGTTGGTACCAAAGTTGCAATCGCGCAGGCAATTGACAAACACGACACCATTGGCCAAGACCTGGTTGGCATGGTTGTCGACGACATTGTCGTGGTCGGTGCCAAGAGCCTCTTCATGACCGACTACATTGCCTGCGGCAAGGTGGTGCCCCAGCGCATTGCCGACATCGTTCGCGGAATTGCTGAGGCCTGCTCATCGGTTGGCGTTGCTCTGGTGGGAGGCGAAACCGCCGAACACCCGGGCCTCCTTGGCCCCGACGAGTACGACGTGGCCGGTGCCGCCACCGGTGTGGTTGACGCCGGCAAGCTGCTCAGCGCAGACCGAGTGCAGGTTGGCGACGTGGTGCTTGGGCTCGAGTCATCGGGGTTCCACAGCAACGGTTATTCGCTGGTTCGCAAGATTGTCGCTGACAGCAAGCTCGACTACACCAAGTCCGTCTCAGAGTTCGGCGGCGGTGTCTCGCTGGGCCAGGTACTGCTCGAACCCACCCGCCTCTACACCGGGATCCTCAACGATCTGCTCGAGAGCCCAAACGGTCAGTACGTGCACGCCATGAGCCACATCACCGGCGGAGGAATCGCGGCCAACCTCTCCCGCATTCTGCCAAGCGGGGTAAGCCTCGATGTTGAGCGCTCAAGTTGGAAGCCGCTAGATGTCTTTGGCGTGCTCGCCGGCTGGGGTGGTTACCAACTAACCGATCTTGAATCCACCTGGAACCTTGGGCTTGGTTTTGCCGTGGTTGTCAAGGGAAGTGCAGCCGAGGCCATCAAGGCACAGTTGAATGCCTCTGGCGTGAAAACCTGGACCCTTGGCATAATCGAAAGCACACCCTGCGATCTTGAACTGCCGGGTTACGTGACAGAAGCAAAGGGCGTGCGCGGAGGCGCAGTCCGATTAGTTGGGGGCTATCAGCACTAATGCGCGCAAAAGCTTGGTCGAAACTGTTTCGAACCGCAGCCTTGGTTTTGGCCTTGGGTTTGGCATTGCCTGTTCAGAGCACCAATGTCGCCAACGCCGCCGCTAAGCGCAGCAAGCCGGTCACCATTTCGCTAAGTGCAAACCGCGCGGTCTACCAGCCAAATGACTCGGTCCGAATCGACATTCGGGTCAGCAATCTTCTCAAGGCAGATTCCAAGACGGCATCGGTCACGGTCTACCATCTGAGTGAAAAACTTTCCACGTCCGTGGTCAAGCTCTCGGCCAAGGGAACGGCGAGTTTTGATTGGCGAGCACCTGCCCAGGATTTCACGGGCTACCTCATTTCGGTCACGGCAGCCAAGGTACCCGCGGCCATCGGGGTCGATGTAAGCAGCGACTGGGCCAGGTTCCCGCGCTACGGGTTCTTGTCTAGCTTTGGCCAAATGACCCTGTCTCAGCAGGCGGCGGTCATTGAGAACCTGAACCGTTTTCACATCAACGCGGTGCAGTTCTATGACTGGCAGGACAGTCACAGCCAACCGCTAGCGGTGACCGGCAATGTGCCAGCCCTCACCTGGAACGACATTGCCAACCGGCCCACCCTGTTCACCACGGTAAACAACTACATTTCACTGGCTCATGCCAAGGGAATGAAGGCCATGAACTACAACCTGATTAACGGGTCTTACGAACTTGGCCTTGCCCCTGGAGTGAAGGCCGAGTGGGGGCTTTTTGAAAACCCTGACCACTCCAGCCCGGCCAAACACCCTCTCAAAGGCTGGGAGAGTGACCTATACCTTCAGAATCCGGGTAACCAGCAGTGGCGCGACTACCTAATTGGGCAAGAGGAGCAGGTTCAAAAGTTCCTCAAGTTCGACGGCTGGCACGTTGACCAACTTGGTGACCGCGGGCTGCTTTACGACTACTCGGGTATGCCAGTTCAGTATCGAGACGGCTTCACCGGATTCTTGTCGCAGGCAAAATCAAGGCTTGGCTACGACCTAGTCATGAATGCCGTAGACGGGTTTGGTCAGGAGCAAATCCTGCAGTCCAAGGCCGTAAAAATCGCTTACAACGAGGTATGGAAATCTAAGACCTTTGCGCAACTCAAGGCTGTTATCGACGACAACTACAAGAAGACCGCGGGCGGTCTCTCTACGGTTCTTGCAGCGTATGTTAACCGTGGCGAGTCCGATGTAAAGGGAAACTCCTTTAACCCCCACAGCGTTCTTCTCACAGACGCCTTGATCTTTGCCTCGGGTGGTTCGCATATTGAACTGGGTGAGCACCTGCTGGGTAACGAGTACTTCCCAAACAACAATCTGGCCATGAGCTCAAAGCTCAAGAACAAGCTGATTTCTTACTACGACTTTGCAACCGCCTACCAGAACCTGCTGAGCCGAACTGGCCCGGACACCACCGATACGGGAATGTACATTTCAAGCAAGGTTGGCTACAGCGACGTTCCCAAAGCAGGTTGCATCCATGCGTTCAGCAAAACCGTTCCGGGCCACTTGGTCACCCATCTGATCAACCTAACCGGAGCTCCTACCAACGAGTGGCGTGATGACAGCGGACTGTTCACCGCTCCGGTTGTGCAAAAGAATGTTGTGGTTACGCTTCACACCGACAAGACCGTAAAGAATGTTTGGCTGGCGTCACCCGATGCCTCAAGCATTGCGCCGGTCAAGACCAAGTTCGTTCAGGTTGGCAACACTGTCAAGGTCACCGTGCCAAGTCTCAACTACTGGTCAATGGTAGTCATGGACTTTTAACAAGTGGCGCTCGCGCATGGCCAAAAACAGCGGAAAGCTAAATGCCATGGCAGTGAAACTAGATAGCAGCACGTAAATCCAGGCTCGTTTCATGCCAATGCGGCGAGCCTCGGCGAACATGAAAACCACACCAGCGATGGCAACTAGACCCAGGTCGTAGGTAAGCACCAAGTCCACCGCGGTTGCTGTCCATGCCTTGCCGTAATCCTGCCCGCCCATAACCGCCAAGCCGTTAAAAATCCAAGCGGTCACCAGTCCGGTCGAGGCAATCAGCAGGTAAAGCCAGAAGCGAACCTTGGCTCCGGCCACTAGATTTCCGTTGCCTTGATTACAAAGCGGTATTTGACGTCGCTGGCCACTACTCGGTCGTAGGCTGCGTCAACAGCCTCGGGAGTGCCGTCGATCAGTTCAATCTCTGCACCAATGCCGTGAGCACCCGCAAAGTCCAGCATCTCTTGGGTTGCAGCTAAACCGCCGGTGTTTGCACCGGCGATTGACTTGAGGCCGGTCACCAGGCTGAACGGATCGTAGGTCTGAGATTTTCCAGGAAGGCCAACATTCACGAGGCTTCCTCCTACGCGCAACAGGCTGAGCAGGCCATCGACGTTTAGGTCGGCCGAGGTGGTGTTAATGATCAGGTCAAAGAAATTCTTGTGGGTTTCAAAGGCAGCCTCGGTAATTAGGTATTCCACCGCACCCAGTTCCTTGGCGCTCGCCGCCTTTCCAGCGGTGTGGCCCAGCACGTAGGTCTCGGCGCCCATGGCGACCGAGAACTTGAGTCCAAGGTGTCCCAGTCCGCCAAGCCCAAGAATTGCGACTCGCTTGCCTGGGCCGGCTTCCCAGTGCTTGAGCGGTGAGTAGAGCGTAATGCCAGCACAGAGCAGTGGCGCTGCTGTGTCCAGCGGAATGTTCTGGGGAATGTGCATCACGTAATCGGCATCGGCAACGATCTCGCGCGCGTATCCTCCGTAGGAGGCCTCACCATCGTAGTGACGCCCGTTATAGGTCTGCACATTACCCTTGAGGCAGTAGTTTTGGCGGCCCTCAAGGCAGTACTCGCACTCGCGGCAAGAATCTACAAACGTTCCAATGCCGGCACGGTCGCCCACCTTGAACTTAGTCACCGATGACCCCACCTCAACAACATGACCGGCAATCTCGTGCCCCGGGGCCATTGGGAATATTCCCTCAAACCATTCGTTGCGAGCCTGGTGAATGTCGCTGTGACAGATCCCCGAAAACTCAATCTGAACCTTCACCGAGTTTGGCCCAAGCGGTCGCAGCGGGACATCGCTGCTTTCGAACTTTGACGTTGGGCTTTGGGTAATGAGCGCGCGGGTAGTAGTCATGCTTACAGAATAAACATCAAACCCCAGCGTGCCTTAACCTTGATACAGACCAATCAGAAAGATTTTGATGACTAAGCACCTGCGCGTTGCGATTTTTGGCGCCGGCCCAGCCGGTATCTATGCGGGAAACATCTTGAGTAAGCAGTACCCAAACGTTTCGATCGATCTGTTTGACCTGCTTCCCGCGCCTTACGGTCTGATTCGCTACGGCGTTGCTCCAGACCACCCGCGCATCAAGGGCATCGTCAACTCGCTTCACGAAATGCTTAATGACGGAGCCATTAGGTTCTTTGGAAACGTGGAGTTTGGTAAAGACCTCAACCTAGAGCAGGTCCGCCAGCACTATCACGCGGTCATTTTTGCAACGGGAGCAATCAAGGATGCCGCGCTAAATATCCCGGGGGTTGAACTTGACGGCAGCTTTGGAGCGGCCGATTTTGTGAGTTGGTACGATGGCCACCCCGACTATCCTCGCACCTGGCCGCTTAACGCAGAGCAGGTTGCCGTGCTAGGTAACGGAAACGTGGCTCTGGACGTTGCTCGTATGCTGGCCAAGGGTGCCGATGACTTGTTGGGCACAGACATTCCAGAAAACGTATATCAGGGGCTGAAGGCATCACCCGTAACCGATGTGCACGTTTTTGGTCGGCGAGGACCAGCCCAGATCAAGTTCACTCCAATTGAGTTGCGCGAACTTGGCGAGGTCAAGGACGTTGACATTGTGGTTTACGAAGAGGACTTCCCCGAGGGTTGGTTCAACGAGGATGCCGAGGGTGTCACCAATCAACACCGAGTCATGGCAAGGGTTATCAACGAGTGGCGAAGCCGCGAGCTCACCGGGGCCAGTCGCCGACTTCACCTGCACTTTTTCAGCAGCCCCCAGGAGATTCTTGGCGATGAGTCGGGCAAGGTACGCGGTATTCGCTTTGAACGCACTCAACTAAACGCCGACGGCTCCTCGGTCTCGGGTACCGGTAAGACCGTGGAGTACCCGGTTCAGGCTGTGTACCGAGCCATTGGTTACTTTGGGTCTCAGCTGCCAGAAATTCCGTTCGACGCCAAACACGGAGTTATCGCAAATGCGGGTGGCCGAGTCATCGATGAATCGGGCTCACCTATTTCGGGACTTTTTGCCACCGGCTGGATCAAGCGCGGACCCGTCGGCCTCATTGGTCACACCAAGAGCGATGCCATGGAGACCATTGACAACTTGGTTGCCGATGCTGATCAGTTTGCAGACCCGCAAAAACCCCAGCCCGACGCCATTATCGAAACCCTAAAGTCGGCAGGGGTCAGGTACACCACTTGGGCCGGTTGGCTAAAACTCAACGAGCACGAGCTGGGTTTGGGAGCCGCGGACAAGTCGCCGGTAGACCGTGAACGCGTAAAGGTTGTTGACCGCGAGGAACAGATCAGGCTAGCCGGAGCCTAGGCCTTTTGGCCGGCCGAGTGTCGGTTTAGGCTACTGCTTGGATTCTTCGGATTCGCCGTCGTCTTCGGCGTCGTCTTCATCGTCGTAGAGGTCGGCCCACTTATCAATGTATTCAGGCTCACCCGATGAGTCTTTATGGCCAAGCTCTTTTTCAAGCGCGTTCAAGTCAGTGTTTGGGCTAAAGTACTTTAGCTCGCGAGCAACCTTAGTGTGCTTAGCTTTTTGACGGCCACGCCCCATGGCGAGACCCCCTTTTTCAACTGGTCCGCGCGAAATCGCGCAGAGAACGGGAAGAACAAATAAACCTGCGGTTATTTTAGCAGTAGAGAACCCAGCGCCAATCCAAGTATCAGTGCTATTCCACAGGCTGTTGTGGTGGCAAAGAAATACCAAAAAGCGCGCCGGCCCATTTGCTGGCGCCAGAGGTTTACGGTTTGGGCGGCCCAAGAACTAAAGGTAGACAAACCGCCCGCAAAACCGGTTGCTATTAACGCCACGGTGAAGTCGGAACTCTGGTGACCGGCGCCTACCAGTGACAGGTAGAGCGCAAACCCAACCACAATCGTGGCGAAGGCGTTGCCGACGAGCGTTCCCCATGGGATGACGCCAGCCCACCGACTAAGCAAGAGCCTCACCACAGAACCCAACCCACCCAGAGCCGAAATTGCAACCACTTGGGCTATGAGAATCTGCGGATCCTGCCAGTTCACTTGGTCTCACCAATCAAAAGTCGAGACGCTACCCAGTGGGTCAAGCCGTAGGTTGCCAGGCCAGCCAACATCATTGCGATCATCATGACCGGACCAAAGAACGACAACCAGCCCGCCTGCGTGTAGGTGAGCAGGGTAAACAACCCACTCATGGTGGTGAACCCACCAGCGATTCCCACACTCCAAAAAGCTTGGGCCTCGGGCCGGTTGAACTTGGCGCTGGGGCGATTAGCCAACACGTTGCCAATGGCCAACATTGCAGTGCCCACGAGATTTACCAACCAGAGGGCGGTCACGGTGTCGAAACCAAAGCCAAACAGGGTTCGGAAACCAGTGCCTATGCAGCCACCCAAAAAGGTTGCTATTAGAACAAGTGGCGTCGGTTTCATCGATGTCCCTTTGAAGGTTATTCGTGCTCGTCAGGGTTCTTGGTTGCTGGAATGAACTCAACCTTATTAGCGCCAAAGCGGTGTTTGCGCTTGGCTGGGCGCAAGCTTTCACCGCGTCGCGCATCACCGGGGAGCGGTTTGCGGTCGAACAGGTTTACTCGTTCGGCGGACTCCAACCTCCACGGCACCAGCGTCACCATTACTCCGCGCACGTACATGAGCTGCTTGCGGATTCGGTTGGCCCGGTGGTTGTGGAACAGGTGCTCCCACCAGTAACCAACCACGAACTTTGGCAGGTAGACCGAAATGCGTTCGCTGCCATTTGCGGCCCGGTGTTTTTCGAGGTACTCAATGAGTGGGGCGGCAAACTCGCGGTAAGGGGAGTCAATGATCATGAGCGGAACCTCAATGCCGTAGTTCTTCCACTCTTCTTCAAAGGCTCGGGCACGCTCAGGATCAACAGCCACGTGAACCGCGTCCAGTCTGGTGTGGCGGCTGGACAGCGCATAGTCAAGGGCCTTGAGCTGTGGCTTGTTCAGCTTGTCCATCATGACCACCGCGTAGTCGCCATTGGAACCAAACTGGGTCACATCGTCAAGAGCAATTTCCTTCTCAACCTCGGCGTAGTAGCGGCGAGTGTTGAACATTACCCAGTAGAGCACTGGCATGATGATGAACACCAACCAGGCACCGTGGGTGAACTTTGTGATGGTGACGATCACCAACACGGCACCGGTCAGGGTTGCCCCCAACCCGTTGATGATTAGACCCGACTTGGCCGATCCTCGGCTGATCGTGCCATCGGCCAGCCCGCGACGCCAATGCCTGAGCATTCCAATTTGGCCAACGGTAAACGAGGTAAAGACACCCAAAATGTAGAGCTGAATCAGGCCGGTGACAGAAGCCTGGTAGACCAGCACCAGAGCCAGAGCCGCGGTCATTAGCGAGAACATGCCGTTTGAGTAGACCAACCGGTCACCGCGAGTCAGCAAAGCCTTTGGTGCGAACTTGTCTTTGGCAAGAACCGAAGAGAGCAACGGGAAACCGTTGAATGCGGTGTTGGCGGCGAGCAACAGAACCAAGGCGGTTCCTGCCTGAATCACGTAGAACATGAAGCTGTTTTCGCCAAAGACTGCGTGCGCAATTTGGGCCATGACCGACATCTGTGGATCGGTCGCACACTGTTGCCAGGTCTGAAGCTGTTCGCAGGGGTTTTCGGCGTAGTGAACCCGAGAAGCCAAGGCAAGCGAGGTGATTCCAATGAACATGGTTACGGCAGCCGCTCCCATTAGCACCATGGTGATCTGTGCATTTTTTACCTTTGGCACCCTGAACGCGGGAACTCCGTTGGCAATCGCCTCGATACCCGTCAGGGCCGAACAGCCGGAGGCAAAAGCTCGAAGCAGCAACAAGATGAACGCGATGCTTCCGATGTTTCCCACCTGTTCGGCAATGGTGACGTGGTAACCGGCAGACGGGGCATCGATGGCCTCGCCGTTGAGCATCTTGTAGAAGCCGGTGCCGATCATTATGAAAACCGAAACGATAAACAGGTAGGTAGGTATTGCGAATGCAAAGCCCGATTCCTTGACGCCTCTGAGGTTGATACCGCAGAGAAGCAAAATGAAGAAGACTGCGATTTCAACACGCCACGGTTCTAGCTGCGGGAAAGCCGAAATGATGTTGTCGGTTCCCGAGGCAACCGAAACGGCTACGGTCATTACGTAGTCCAGCAACAGCGCCGAAGCCACAATGAGGGCCGCGCGGTTTCCCAAGTTGACCTTGGCCACTTCGTAGTCGCCACCGCCACCCGGATAGGCTTCAATTACCTTGCGGTAACTGAGGACAATTACCGTAAGCAGCAGTACCACGGCCGCCGCGATGCCCGGAGCAAACTGAAGCAGTCCAATGCCACCGAGGGTCAGAATCATGAGCAGCTCTTGCGGACCGTAGGCAACCGAAGACAAGGGGTCGCTAGAGAAGATCGGTAGCGCGATAGCCTTTGGCAACAGTTGCCCCTCGACGTTTTCATTCGAGAGCTTCTTGCCGATAAAGAGGCGTTTATTAATCAACGGGTCGCGCTTTTGAGTTTGGGTTTCAGCCACGGATAACGACTTTACTCTTTTCTGAAACCGCAGAAGTCAGGTTGGCGTGATTCCCGAACGCGGTCTATGGTGAATGCGTGATCGACTCGAATCCCTATTCCGCGGAGGCTGCACAGCGCTGGCCAAACCAATTTGAAGCCAGCGAACAAAGACTTTCTAAGCTCAACGCCCAAGAGCGGCAAGTGCTATTTGATCGTGGTGAACAAATCGCAGCTGAGCTAGCCCAACGGCTACGCTCGGGTGACTCGGCGAGCGATGCATCGGTGCAAGACTTGATCGCCCAGCACTTTGACTGGGTCTGCAATTTCTGGACACCAAACGCCACCGCGTACCGGGGGCTTGGGCAAATGTACGTGACTGACTCCCGTTTCACCGCCTACTACGATGGCTTCGCAACCGGCCTTGCGGCTTTCCTGAACCTTGCCATGGCTCAGTTCGCAGACACTAGGCTGGCCGACTAACGGTTGAGCATTTGGCCTGGGGGCTAGTTGTGATCGCCCTCTGCGTGGTTGCGCGAGGTTAGCCTAAAGGTGCTGGCAAGTCCAAGCAGCAAGAAGACCGCGGCTGAGAAAGCCGCCCACATTGCGCCCTGGCTAAAGGCCTGTCCCGCTGCATCGATGATTGCCTGGTCCTTTAGCGCAGGAATTGCGCCACCGGCCGATTCGACAACGGCATCAACTATGCCCTGTTGAGCCTGGTCCGGAACTCCCAGGTCGGCGAGCTTGGACTTGGTGACAATTTCCGTGGCGCTGAACAGGGTGCTCCCAATGACCGCGATTCCCAGTGCCGAACCGATTTGGCGAACCGTGCTCTGAGAACCCGAGGCCTGACCGGCTTTGTCCTGTGGTACGTCAATCATGATCACGCCGGTGAGCTGCGCGGTGGCAAAGCCAACACCGATACCGTAGACGAGCAGACCGGGTGCAACCCAGCCCCAACCGGCGTCAAGACCAATTGCCAGCGCCGTGGCAGTGACACCGACTAGCTCTAGCAGCACGCCAAGTCTCACGGCAACGGCCGGCGCGACCTTACCGCTAAGCGCACCCGCCGCGCCCGAAGCCATGAATGCTCCCAGCGCAAGCCATAGCAGGACCAGTCCGCTGCTTACCGGGCTCAGACCCTGAACGTTTTGGAGCCAAAGCGGCAGAGCAAAGATCACGCCGAACTCACCCATGCTGATAATGAGCGCGGCAATGGAACCATTGCGGAAAGAAGCGATCTTGAAAAGGTCCAGGTCTAGCAGCACGCTCTTGTTCTGGGCGGCGCGGTGGCGCTCCCAGAGCACAAACAAGAAGGTTGCCACTGCGCTGATAGCAAGCGAAACCGGAATTGGGCTAAGGCCCGAAGCGGCCCACTTGAAATCGCCAACCACGAACTGGTTGTTGACCTCCCACCAGCCATAGGTGCGGCCCTCAATGAGACCAAAGACCAGAGTTACGAACATGACCACTGAGATCAGTGCGCCCGCAACATCGATGCCATTGTGAAGATCCTTGACCTTGGACTCAACTACAAACAGCAGAAGGCCGATCACAATGATTGCTCCGATGGGCAGGTTGATGTTGAATGCCAGGCGCCAACCGTCTTCAAAGGTCGTGGCCAGCCAGCCTCCCAAAACCGGGCCAAGGGCAACCATTCCACCAATGGTCGAGCCCCAAATTGCAAAGGCAATGCCGCGCTCGCGACCTTGGAAGTTGGCGTTGACCAGCGAGAGGGTGGTTGGCAAAACCATTGAGCCACCGATGCCCTGAACTACTCGAGCCAAAATCATGGCGTTGGCGTCCTGCGAAACACCAGCCCACATTGAGGCTGCGACAAATATCAAGATACCCACGATGAGCAGTCGGCGCCTTCCAATGCGGTCGGCAATGGACCCCCAAACCAAAAGCAGCGAGGCAAATACTAAAACGTATGACTCTTGAACCCACTGAACCTGAGTCGAGGTCAGCTTCAGAGCGGCAATGACATCGGGGAATATCGTGTTGACGATTGTGCCGTCAATAATGACGAGCGAGATTCCCATGGAAATAAAAACCAGACCGATCCAACGGTTTTTCAGTATCGTAGCCATTTACTTGTCCTTTGTTTCGGTCAACCTGACCTGTGGTAAACCTATCCGATTGCCAGTAGCGCGGACGCCGCAAGGGCCAGCAAAATGCCAACCAGTTGAATCAGCGCAATCTTCTCCTTTAGAACCAGCCTGGCAAGCAGAATAGTTCCCAGTGGGTAAAGAGCAGTCAGAACCGCCACCAGGGTCAGGTTGCCCTGGCGTGACGCCAGCACGAAGAGCACGTTAGCGCCCGCATCGCAGAAACCAGCGATGGCAATGTTGACCCAGGTTTTGGCGCCGAGTCGAAGTTCCGCGCCCTTTGCCTTTCGGCGCAAAAACAGGCTCACCGCAAACCCGGTGAGCAGGGTGGCGTTAGTAACGCGGAGCATGATTACCGGCGCTAGCCCAG
Source organism: Micrococcales bacterium (assembly GCA_046063415.1). Classification (GTDB taxonomy): domain Bacteria; phylum Actinomycetota; class Actinomycetes; order Actinomycetales; family Microbacteriaceae; genus Rhodoluna. The sequence continues at coordinate 22,100 of JBJTMG010000031.1, read as the reverse complement.
CGGCGGCTGGTGCAACGTTGAGGCAGATTAGAACCGCGCCAATACCCACTCCGGCGCTGGCACCGAGAACCAACCCCTTGGTGCTTGGACGCACTATTTTCTCGCCGGGTATGAAACCCACAAAAATAACCGCAATCAGGATCAGCAGGATTGCTACCCAGCCAAGTGCCGAGAACGAGTCACCCCGAATTACTCCGACAATCGAGGGCACTATGGCCGAAATCACGGCGCCAAGTGGGCTGAGTATCGAAATTGGCCCAATGGCCAACGATGCATAGAGGCAGGTCATGGCCGCCGCGCTGAAAAGCCCACCCAGGATTCCCCAGAAGAAGGCTTGCTCTGAGAAGTCTGCGGTGAACGCACCAGAGATAACCAGGGTTACAAGGAGCCCCAGGCCAAAATACGCGGCAAACGCGGTCACAAAGATTGGGCGAAGTTTTTTGGCTGCTATAGCGCCAAAGAAATCGGCGAACCCATAGGTAAGCGAGGTGGCAAACCCCAAAATCACAGCAAGCATTGGTGACCAATCGTGAATGACATTCAGCCAAAAGTATCAGGAAAGCAAAAAATCCCAGTCGTGAGTACTGGGATTTTTCGTGGCTCCGACCGGCGTCGATCCGGTGACCTAACGATTTTCAGTCGTTCGCTCTACCAACTGAGCTACAGAGCCATAAGCGTTTTACCGCTTGGCGATCCTGACGGGACTTGAACCCGCGACCTCCGCCGTGACAGGGCGGCGCGCTAACCAACTGCGCTACAGGACCTTGCAGTACTTTGTGACCCAAGCTTTGTGGTGACCCCAACGGGATTCGAACCCGTGCTACTGCCGTGAAAGGGCAGCGTCCTAGGCCACTAAACGATGGGGCCGATCAAAGCATGGAGCTTTTCAGCACCAAGAGAAAACATTACTTGGTAAGTAGCCACTTAAGCAACCCGAGAGGGCTGTCATGTTAGGTTGAAAAGACAACTTGGCTAAGGAGGTGCGCATGGCCAGTCGTTCGGCTCAAAATCTGCAAAAACAAATTTCCACGAGATCCACCCGATTCTGGGTTGGCTTGCTGACCGCACTTGCCGTCACCTTGACCACAGTTGCAATCGCGCCAGCCCTGGCAGTTCCCAGTTACCCAAGCTGGGCCGAGGTCCAGGCAGCCAAAAAGAAGGTCTCTGCCAAGAAGGCCATGATCAAGCGCCTCGAGGAGATAATCGCAGCCCAGCAAGTGGTGGCCGAAAAGCTGGGCAAGGAAGCGCTCATCAAAGGTGAGGCGTTTAACCAAGCACAAGATGCGGTTGACGCCGTGGCCTCCAAGGTTAAGACCCTGCAGAGCCAAGTGGACGACGCAGCGAAACAAGCCACCACGGCGCAACGACAGCTTGGTCAGATTGCCGCCCAGATGTATAGAGACGGCGCCTCCGGGACATCGATGAATTTGTTGTTAGAGCCCGGCAATGCAGACAACCTGCTGTACCGCTTGGGCGCCCAGGACAAGGTGGCTCAGCAGAGTGACACCATTTACCAGCGGGCGATTGAAAAACAGAAGTACGCGCAGTCGCTAACCGATCAGCTGAAGGTGGCCAAGGATGAGTTGGCGGTGAAGGCTGCCGATGCCCAAACCAAGTTTGACGCCGCAAGGTCTGCAGCCAACACGGTTCAGGCCGAGGTAGATGCCAGCAACGCTCGAAACAAGGTGTTCTATGCCCAGCTAGCTGAGTTGCAAAACACTAGCGCCGATCTTGAACGCCAGCGCGCCGAGGGTCTAGCGGCTGAGGCCCGTCAGAACGCGGGTAAAACACTGCCAGACGCACCCGAGCTCTATAAGGTGAACGCACCAGACACCGGAAAAGTTTCGGTAGCAATCAACTTTGCCAAGCAGCAACTTGGCGAACGCTATGTTCTAGGTGGCATTGGTCCTAACGTTTGGGACTGCTCCGGCATCACCAAAGCCGCCTATGCGGCTGCCGGTGTCTACATTGGTACTCACTCGGCCACCAACCAGTTCCGAACCTTGGGGCTTCAGCGCAAGTTGCTGCCGGTAAAAGAGGCTGTTGCTGGTGACCTAATGTGGTACACACTCCCGGGCGCCGGGTTCAACGGTGACAAGTATCACGTGGTCATTTACCTCGGCGGAGGCATGATGCTAGAGGCTCCGAACCCCGCACGAACCGTTCGAATCGTTCCGCTAAGGTACGGCGAACTCTTTGCGTATGCGGGTCGACCCACCGCCTAGGCGAGCGGTCTCCTCAGAAACGATTAAAAAAGTAACGGGCCGAGAATCTCGGTCCGTTACTTTTTAGTTCTAGTTAATCAAAAACTAGTGGTCCTGCTCCTCAAAGCGCTGGTAAGCCTCGGCAATCAGCTTCTCGGCAACATCCTTGCCCTGCCACTCGCCAACCTTGACCCACTTACCTGGCTCTAGGTCCTTGTAGTGGCTAAAGAAGTGGAGCAATTCGTTCTTGGTCTGCTCCGGGACATCGTTGATGTCCTGAATGTGAGCCCAGCGAGGATCCTTGGTCTGAACGCAAATGATCTTTTCGTCAATTCCGCCGTCGTCTTCCATTGGCAAAACACCAACCGGACGAACATCGACCACCACACCCGGGAACACTGGGAACTCCAAAAGCACCAAAGCGTCCAGCGGATCTCCGTCGCCACCAAGGGTCTTGTCAAAGTAGCCGTAGTCCACAGGGTAAACAAAAGGAGTGAACAGCACTCGGTCAAGGTGAACCCGGCCGGTCTCGTGATCTACTTCGTACTTGTTGCGACTTCCACGAGGAATCTCAATGACAGCTTCGTAACCCACGGTTCTCCTAAATAGGCTTGAGAAAGATTTATAGACGAAGTGGGCGCTTGCCCACGACTGCTACCAGATTACCGAAAAGAGCCAGCCCTTGCCCCAGCGCCCAAGACTCACCCCGGCTATCGCCGAGGTGCGTTCCGCCGTGCGCGCGAGCTTTGAGCTGGCCGGGGTCGTGGCCCAGGACCTTGTGCTCGTGGCTTGCAGCGGAGGAGCGGATTCTTTGGCGCTGGCCGCGGCCGCCGCATTTGAAGGGCAGCGAGCCGGAGTGCGAGTGGGTGCGGTCATTGTTGAACACGGCTTGCAGCCCGAGACCGCGCGGGTGGCCCAGGAGACCAAACTAAGGCTCGAGCAACTGGGGTTGAGCCCGGTTCTGGTGGTTCCGGTAATCGTGGCCACCGGCGCCGGAACGGGTGGAACCGAAGCGGCCGCCCGCGATGCGCGGTATCAAGCGCTGCAGGCCTCGGCTCAAGATCTAGGCGCTGACCAGGTTTTGCTGGGCCACACGCTTGACGATCAGGCAGAGACTGTCCTGCTCGGACTCAGTCGCGGGTCCGGGCCTAAGTCCCTAGCCGGCATGCTGCCCCAAAACGGCCTCTGGCTCAGGCCTTTGCTGGGAATTCGTCGCCAAACTACCGAAGCCTTTTGCAACGACTCGGGCCTGGCGTTTTGGCAGGACCCACACAACAGCGATGACCGCTTCACCAGGGTGCGACTCCGGAACAAGGTGCTCCCGGTGCTTGAGGCCGAACTTGGCCCCGGGGTGGCTCAGGCGCTGGCTCGGACCGCAACTATTTTTCAGGAAGATTCGGCATTCGTTGATGCGCTCGCCGCTCAGACCTTTGCCGGTTTGGCACGGGCAGGCTCAACCCACATTGGCTTTGGAGTCAAGGACCTCGAGGTAATTGCCGCACCGGTGCGAAAGAGGGTATTTGGGCGGGCCATCGGGGCTTTTTCGGGCCAGTTCACCCAGGTGCATCTAGAAGCTATTGACCAACTTTTGACTAACTGGCACGGGCAGAAAGAACTCACCCTTCCAGGGGTTAGAGTTGTACGAACAGGCGATGAAATTGTCTTCAAAACCACCAAAACACTCAAACCAGGAGTCTGCTAAGTGAACCTTGACAAGGTACAAGACCAAATCACCACGGTGCTAGTCACCGAAGAGCAGATCAAAGCCAAAGTCATAGAACTTGCAGCAGCAATCGATGCCAAGTACGCGGGCAAAGAGGTCATGCTGGTCGGCGTGCTCAAGGGTGCCGTAATGTTCATGGCTGACCTGTCACGTGCCCTGCAGATTCCGGTGACCATGGAGTGGATGGCGCTGTCGTCATACGGTTCCGGAACCGTATCCTCGGGTGTGGTTCGAATCCTCAAGGACCTAGACACCGAAGTTCACGGTAAGCACATTGTCATCGTCGAAGACATCATCGACTCGGGTTTGACCTTGTCATGGCTAGCAGGAAACCTCGAGGCTAGAGGCGCTGCTTCGGTTGAGGTTTGCGCCCTACTTCGCAAGCCGGCAGCCGCAAAGGTAGAGGTGGCAGTCACCCTGGTCGGTTTCGATATTCCAAACGAGTTTGTTGTTGGCTACGGCCTTGACTACAACGAGCAGTACCGAACCCTAACCTCGGTTGCTGTTCTGGCACCCTCGGTCTACCAGTAGCAGTGTTACCAAGCTTTAATCGGCTCCGCTAGCCGGTCTGGCACCAGCTAACCAAGGTCAGGCCGGTTGCCAAGGCGCCGTTCCTCTCTGTGCGAACACAAGCCCAGTCTCGAAATACTACGAGTAACCTTTTGGTTAGCCTTCTTTACTCACGAAAGTAAGACTCATACATGAATTTCAAGAAGATTTTTAGCGGTCCATTTTTTTGGATTCTGATCGCGGTTTTGGTGCTGATTGTCGGCTCAAACATGATTGCCGGAAGCGGCTACCAGCAGGTCAGCACCAAGACTGGTCTGCAGCTCATTTCCGAAGGCAAGGCCAAAGAGGTAACCGTGCTCGACGGAGAGCAGCGGGTTGACGTCACCTTGGTAAGCAAGGATCCAAAGTACGGGCAGCAAGTGCAGTTCTTCTACGTGGCACCACGCGGCAAGCAGGTGGTCGACACCATCGCCAACTCCAAGATTCACGGTTCTTACAACGATGAAGTCCCAAACACGCCCTGGTACGTAGCTCTGATCGGCGGGCTGCTTCCGTTCGTCATCATCGGTGTGATCTTCTGGTTCCTCATGTCGAACATGCAGGGTGGAAACAGCCGGGTCATGAACTTTGGCAAGTCGCGCGCCAAGCTGGTAAACAAGGACAACCCAAAGGTGACCTTTGCCGATGTTGCCGGATCCGACGAGGCTATTGAGGAACTGCAAGAAATCAAGGAGTTCCTAAAAGAGCCACAAAAGTTCCAGGCCGTTGGCGCAAAGATTCCGCGCGGAGTCTTGCTTTATGGCCCTCCGGGAACCGGTAAGACACTGGTTGCTAAGGCCGTTGCGGGCGAGGCAGGCGTTCCGTTCTTCACCATTTCGGGTTCAGATTTTGTCGAAATGTTCGTGGGTGTTGGTGCCTCGCGCGTGCGAGATCTCTTTGATCAGGCCAAGCAGAGCGCGCCAGCCATAATCTTTGTCGACGAGATTGATGCCGTTGGTCGCCACCGCGGTGCTGGAATTGGCGGCGGAAACGACGAGCGGGAGCAAACCCTTAACCAGCTGCTCGTCGAGATGGATGGCTTTGACAGCAAGACCAACATCATTCTCATTGCGGCCACCAACCGCCCAGACATTCTTGACCCGGCGCTGCTCCGCCCAGGTCGTTTTGACCGCCAGATTGGCGTTGGGGCTCCAGACCTCATTGGCCGCGAGCAAATTCTTAAGGTTCACAGCAAGGGCAAGCCAATAGGCACCGATGTTGACCTGGCCCTGGTTGCACGTCGGACTCCCGGTTTCACCGGAGCCGACCTGGCCAACGTGCTCAACGAGGCCGCCCTGCTCACCGCTCGTTTGAACGAGAAGGTAATTTCGGCGGCAACCATCGATGAGGCAATTGATCGAGTCATTGGTGGTCCGCAAAAGAAATCGCGCCTGATGCAAGACCAAGAGCGACTGAACACCGCCTATCACGAGGCCGGCCACGCTCTAGTTGCGGCTTCGCTCAACCACAGCGACCCCGTCACCAAGATCACCATTTTGCCGCGCGGTCGCGCCCTTGGTTACACCATGGTTTTGCCCATGGAAGACCGCTACTCGGTGTCGCGCAACCAGTTGCTTGACCAGATTGCCTACGCAATGGGTGGCCGTGTTGCCGAGGAGATTGTGTTCCACGACCCAACCACCGGTGCCAGCAACGACTTTGAAAAGGCCACCAATATTGCGCGCACCATGATCACGCAGTACGGCATGAGTAGCAAGATTGGCGCGGTTTCTTTTGGCAACGGAGAGGCCGTGTTCATCGGCCGAGACATGGGGCAGCAGCGCGACTACAGTGAGCTCACCGCCCAGGCCATTGACAACGAGGTACGCGTATTCATTGAGGCCGCTCATGAAGAGGCGTACAAGGCGCTGACGCTGAACCGCTCAATTCTTGATGCTCTTGCCAAAGAACTCATGGAGCGCGAAACCCTTCAGCAAGAGGACATCGCTCGCATCTTCAAGAATGTAAAGAAGTTGCCAAAGCGCAAGGTCTGGCTGTCTAGCAAGACTCGTCCGGTATCCACCAAGCCGCCAATTGCCATTCCTGCGCGCGCCGCTGACGCTGCAACAGAGACTTCGGCCAAGCCAAAAGCAACGGCCAAGCCAAAGGCGCCGGCAGCAAAGCCCAAGGCAGCACCTAAAGCTCCGGCCAAGAAAACCGAAACGCCCAAACCAAAGGCCTAGTCTGTGATCGACTCTGAGCGCATTAGGCAAGCAGTCGTCGAGCTGCTGCTGGCAATTGGTGAGGACCCAAATCGATCCGAGCTTTTGGCTACCCCGCAGAAGGTTGCCGAGGCCTACCAGGGGTTCTTCAAGGGCATTGATCAGGATCCGCTCGAGGCGCTCAGCGACACCTTTGAGGCAGAGCACAACGATGTTGTGATCCTCAAGGACATCGAATTGGTTTCCATTTGCGAACACCACCTCTTGCCGTTTACCGGGGTTGCGCATATTGCCTACCTGCCCAGCAACAGAGTTGTGGGACTTGGACGGCTGCCTAAGCTTGTGGAGATTCTGGCTGCTAGACCACAGTTGCAAGAGAACCTAACCGCTCAGATCGCCGATGCACTTGAATCCGGCCTGGGAACCAAGGGGGTAGTGGTTGTCGTTGAGGCTCGCCACCATTGCGTGGCTTCGCGCGGTGCTCGTCAACCCGAGATATCTACGGTCACCATGGCCAGTCGCGGTTGCTACAGCGAACCCACAGCTCGCGCCGAGGTCATGGGACTGATTACCAAGTGACTTTTATTCGACCCCAGGTCATGGGAGTTCTAAACATCACCCCTGACTCTTTTAGTGACGGCGGCCAGTACATGAGCCTGGACCTGGCCATGGCTCAGGCAAAGCTCCTAGTGAGTCAGGGTGCCACCATTCTGGACATCGGTGGGGAATCAACCCGACCCGGTGCAACCCGGGTTGATCTAGGTACCGAGCAGGGGCGTGTAATTCCAGTCATTTCAGCCCTGAAATCTGCCGATTGGTTTTTGCAGTCCGGTGCCTTGATCAGTGTTGACACCATGAACTCGCAGACGGCTGCGAGCGCTATTGCAGCCGGTGCCGACATCATCAACGATGTCTCGGGCGGCCTGGCCGACCCCAAAATGTTTGCGGCTGTAGCCCCAAGCGCAGCCAAGTACGTCCTTAGTCACTGGCGCGGGCAGAGTGACCAAATGGATCAGCTCAACCAGTACCAGGACGTCGCAACCGATGTGGTTGCGGAGCTAGCCGAGCAGGTTGCCATAGCGGTGGCAAGCGGAATCTCGCGTGACCGGATCATTGTCGACCCCGGTCTGGGATTTGCCAAAGACATTCAACAAAACTGGCAGCTGGTTGCGCGTCTTGACGAACTGGAAAAGCTTGGGCTTCCAACGTTGGTTGGCGCTTCACGCAAAAGGTTCATAGCCACCGCGCTAGACAGCGACCACCCGACATCGGTGGATAATCAGCGACGCGACCTGGCCACGGCTGTTCTCACCGCATTGCTGCTGCAGCGCAAGCTCTGGGGGGTTCGGGTTCATAATGTTCAGGCCACCGTCGACGCAATCAAAATGGTTGAGGCGCTTCGGCTTGCGAGCGAACCCAAACCAAAGCAGAGTTAAGTCATGCGTCACAAAATCAAAGTCACCGGTCTTAGAGTTTTTGCCCACCACGGTGTTTTCGATTTCGAACGGCAAAATGGACAAGATTTTTACATTGATGCCACGGTCTGGATCAACGGCGACAAGGCGGCCTTCAGCGACGATCTGGCCAAGACCGTTCACTACGGTGATCTTGCCAAAGCCATTGTTGACGATGTCAAACACAACCCGGTTGACCTGCTAGAGACTCTGGCACAGCGCCTTTTGGATCTTGCCCTAATGTTTGGCGGCGGCATTGTTGAGAAGGCAAAGATCACGGTGCACAAGCCAAACGCCCCAATCCTCTATGAATTTGCCGATGTCTCCGTGACCGTAAAGGCCAAGCGCGGTGAGTAAGTCAATAAAAGCGGTGCTGGCATTGGGTGGAAACCTAGGGGACAGGCACGAGCACATTCGTCTTGCCGTTGAGCAACTGGGTCAGGTTGAAGGAGTGAAGGTTAAGCGAGTCTCTCCCCTGGTTGAGTCGCACGCGGTCACGACCGAGGGGGTCGATGAATCGAAGCCCAAATACCTGAATGCGGTAGCAGAGATCACCACCACGCTCAAGCCCAAGGAACTGCTTTCGGCAATCCGCGCGATAGAAACTAGTCACGGGCGCGTGCGAATTGATCGTTGGGGATCCAGAACACTCGATATCGACATCATTACTTTTGGTGACCTAATAAAGGACTCCAAGGAGCTGACCATTCCGCATCCGCGAGCGTTTCAGCGAGCGTTTGTTCTGGTGCCCTGGATGCTCATGGATGGCGATGCGGTGATTCCCGGCCACGGTCTGGTTTCCGAACTTGCCGAGCCCGTAGCGAATCAGGTTTGGGTGACAGAGTGAAACCAACCAAGGCTCTGAGCCTGATTTTGACGATTGTCGTAGTTGCCCCGCTGGCTTGGTTGGCCGCGGTTCTTCTGGTCCTTCGTGGCTTTCCCAGCCCCACTTCGGGCATTAACATCTCGGTCGCGCTGGTTGCTGTTGGCCTGGTAATTCTTGGCTTGGCCTGGCCCATTTACCGCTATCGCACGGCATTGAAGCGCCAGTCCAAGGCGGCCTCGCAAGCGCTAGGCTCGTCCGGGGCAACCGCACCCGCAGGTGCAACGGCAGCAGCAACTTCTGGCAGGCGCCCCGCTCGGGTGGATCCGTTCTACGCGGTTCGGGTGCTGGTCCTTTCAAAGGCCATCACTTTTACCAGCGCTCTGTTTATCGGCTGGCACCTTGGCGTGGTGCTCATGCAGCTCACGGCGCCCATAGTTGTTGCTGGCGTGTGGAAGAACGTGGTTGCCCTGCTGGCTTCCGGTTTTTCTCTGGCGGCCGCCCTGGCAGTCGAGCGAATCTGCCGACTGCCTCAGGATGGCGCGGCCGATCTGCCAAGTAGCTCGGAAGCCAGCCCGGCATGAGTGGTTCGGGAAGACTTACGGTAGGTGTCATCGGGGCTGGTCCGGTTGGTGTGGTTTTGGGTCAGGCATTGGCCAACGCCGGTCACTTGGTCGCGGGTATCAGTGCGGTTTCAGCCCAGAATCTAGATCGGGTTTCGGCCATGCTGCCACAGGTTGAGCTCATGGACGTGCCTGAAATTCTGAGTTCCGTGGATTTGGTATTGCTGGCCATTCCTGCTGAGCAGCTGGAGCCAACCATTACAGGTTGGGCCGAGGCCGGATTGTGGCGAGCCGGGCAAATCGCTGTTCACACCGCGGCCGAATATGGCATCGGGGTGTTTACACCAGCCACCAGGCAGGGTGTCATTCCGCTGGCCATTCACCCGGCCATGCGCTTCACGGGAACCAGCGTTGATCTGGTTCGCATTCGCGAGAGTTATTTTGGTGTTACCGCACCAAAGGTCGCACTCCCTATTGCTCAGGCCCTGGTCATTGAAATGGGTGGTGAGCCTCTGGTTGTGGCCGAGGAGCAGCGGGCCTCATATGCCGAAGCCATGGATGTCGCCTCAAGTTTTTCGGCCATGATCGTCAATCAGGCGATTGGTCTGCTGACAGATATTGGCTTGCAGGAGCCCAGGGCGGTTCTGGGGCCGCTGGTTCGAAGCAGCGTTGAGCAGGCCCTAGCCGATGGTTATCGACCGCTCGAGCCAGACAATCTAATAGAGGGCAGTTAATGCAGTTAGTTCACACCGCGGCCGACCTCGCCGAGCAGATCTCAGCCGCTAAGGCTCAAGGAAAAAAGGTGTCGCTGGTGGCAACCATGGGCGCTCTGCACGCGGGACATCTGTCACTGGTTGAGCTTGCCCGAACCTACAGCGACTTTGTGGTCGTCTCGATTTTCGTAAACCCTAAGCAGTTTGGCGCCAACGAAGACTTTGACAGGTACCCCCGAACCCTTGACGCAGATCTGGCAGCTCTCGCGACCATGGAGCACCCAGCCGAACTGGTCTTCGCGCCGTCGGTGGAGCAGGTTTATCCACCCGACATCGATGTCCCGGAAAAGTCGGCAGGCGTTATCGCTCAGGTTTACGAGGGTGCAGCACGCCCTGGGCACTTCAACGGCATGCTCACCGTGGTTGCGCGGTTGTTCCAGCTGGTGCAGCCAGACGTTGCGGTTTTTGGCGAAAAAGACGCCCAGCAGTTGTTCTTGATTCGTCAGATGGCGGCCAGTGATTTCCCACACCTGCGCATCATTGCCGGTGAAACCAAACGCGAATCGAGCGGCTTGGCTATGAGCAGCCGTAACCGGTATCTGAACCCAGAGCAAACCGATATTGCCGAGATTCTGGCCATAACTCTTGCCACAATTCCGCAGTTGATAAGCGGTGGCAGGTCAATTACGCAGTCGCTGGCCATTGGCCGAGAAATGATTAGCGGTGAGCCCGAGACTAGACTTGAATACCTAGCCTTGGTTGATCCGGGCACCTTTGAACCGGTCAGTGAGAACCACTCCGGACCAGCGTTGCTGATTGTGGCAGCTACGGTCGGCGGGGTTCGCCTGATCGACAATCACAGTTTTGAAATCTAATCAGGAGGGCCGCCATGAGCGACCAACTAGAGCCAATCGAAAATGACGAAGCCGATCTGCCCGAGCAGATTGCCATTCGCATGGCCAAGCGCGAACGCCTCAACCAGCTGGGCGACGCGTATCCGGTTGCCCTTCCAATTACCCACAGCATTAGCCAAGTCCGCGCGACTTACCCCGACCTAGCGGTTGACACCGCAACCGGTGACAGGGTTGCCCTGGCTGGCCGAATCATGTTCCTGCGCAATACCGGAAAGCTCTGCTTCGCAACTTTGCAGGCTGGATCCGGTGAGCGCATCCAGGCCATGCTGAGCCTGGACAAGGTTGGCGAAGAAGCCCTTGAGCAGTGGAAAGAACTGGTTGACCTGGGCGACCACGTTTTTGTTGCCGGTGAGGTAATCACTTCAAAGCGCGGAGAGCTTTCGATTTTGGCCGATCAGTGGCTAATGGCTGCCAAGACTATTCGCCCAATGCCCAACCTTCACAACGAACTTGGTGAAGAGTTTCGGGTTCGCCACCGCTACATTGACTTGATTGTGCGTGACCGCGCTCGCGAAGTAGTTCAGATTCGCAGCAAGGTCATGCAGAGCCTGCGCAAGACCTTCTCGGAGCGCGCCTACACCGAGGTCGAGACGCCAATGCTGCAGACCATTCACGGTGGTGCGTCGGCTCGTCCGTTCAAGACCCACTCCAACGCTTTTGACACCGAACTGTTCCTGCGAATCGCGCCCGAGCTTTTCCTGAAGCGCGCCGTGGTTGGCGGCATCGATCGCGTATTCGAGATCAATCGCAACTTCCGAAACGAAGGAGCCGACCGCACCCACTCGCCCGAGTTTGCAATGCTCGAGGCCTACGAGGCTTACGGTGACTACAACTCAATTGCAGACCTCACGCAGTCGCTAATTCAGAATGCGGCCATGGATGTCTTTGGAAGCCACGTTGTGGCCCTCGATGACGGCACCGAGAACGACCTGAGCGGTAACTGGGATCGCATTTCAATGTTCGAATCCCTCTCGGCAGCGGCGGGCGTGGAGATCACTCCCGAGACACCAATCGACGTTCTCAAGAAGTTGGCTAAGTCGGTTGACATTGAGATCGACCACCCCCTGCACGGAAAGTATGTCGAAGAGCTCTGGGAGCACTTCGTTAAGGAACACCTGGTCAAGCCAACCTTCGTGATTGATTTTCCGGTAGACACCTCGCCGCTAACTCGAAACCACCGCAGCAAGACCGGCGTGGTTGAGAAATGGGACCTTTACATTCGCGGATATGAGCAGGCCACCGGCTACTCGGAGCTGGTCGACCCGGTCATTCAGCGCGAGCGTTTTGTTGAGCAGGTGACCCTGGCCGCCGCCGGCGACCCAGAGGCAATGAAGCTCGACGAGGACTTCCTGAAGGCCCTGGAGTTTGGCATGCCACCATCGGGGGGAATGGGCATGGGAATCGACCGCCTACTCATGAGCCTCACCGGTCTTGGTATTCGCGAGACCATCATGTTCCCGCTGGTCAAGTAGAAAGAGACATCGATGAATCTGTGGCAGGCGATCCTCGACACACTCATCTCGCTCATTCCGCCCACGCTGGTTGGTGGGATCTTTTACGTCATCATGCGGGGCATTTTCAGGGCTGATGCAACCGAGCGAAAGGCCTATCAGCAGATTGAGGCAGAGGAGCGAGCCAGGCTCGCAAAGGGCGATAAAACCGCAGATTCAAACAGGTAGTTATCCACCTATCAGACCGAACTGATGAGCCAAAAACGCCCATTTCTAGGCTAAGTTGAAGTGTCGAGGGCGTTTTGTGGGGATGATTAACAAGTGTTGAAGAGAGTGCTAGTTGCAGTCGCAGTGCTGTCAATGCTCTCGGGCTCCCTGGCGGTTTCCGCTCCGGCCACGGCCGCGGCCAAAACGAACACCTTGACTCTCAACTTTTTGCTTCCGGTTGGAAACCTAGACCGCGGCGAGTTCATTGTCCCCGACATCAAGTCAGGGATCACAACCTGCGATGAGGCGTTCCAAATGCTAAACGCCCAAAAGCCAGCCGCCACCATGATCCACATTTTCCTTACCGGGCAAAAGTTCACAGTTCAGAACGAGAAAGACAAAGTCATTCTCAAGTCCATGGCCAAGCCAAAGTACGTATCAACCCCGGACGGCCGCTACTGCAGTGCCACCAGTGTTCTGAAACTCCCAAAGGCCCAGCACTACGACATTTACGATTCGCGCAAGGATCTGATCCTCGAGGGCCTGCTTGGCACGGCGTTCGTCAACGGCAAGGCCACCAAGCAGCTCAGCCCCTGGAAGTAATTTCGCATTCACCCTACGGCGAACACCCCTAACTCTGGCGGTCTTGGCTGGTTAACATTCCTATAGAGAACCTCGGGCGATTTGGCTCGTTGGGATTCGTCAGGAGTAAGAATGTTTGAAAAGTTCACCGACAAGGCCCGTCGCGTAGTGGTCTTGGCTCAAGAAGAAGCCAAGTTGCTAAACCACAACTACATTGGCACCGAGCACATTCTGCTCGGCCTCATCCACGAGGGCGAAGGCGTTGCAGCCAAGGCCCTCGAGTCGCTGGGAATTTCTCTAGAGAGCGTGCGCGAGCAGGTTCAGGAGATCATCGGTCAGGGCCAGCAGGCGCCAACCGGACACATTCCGTTTACTCCGCGAGCCAAAAAGGTTCTTGAGCTTTCACTTCGAGAGGCACTGCAGCTTGGACACAGCTACATCGGCACCGAGCACCTGTTGCTCGGGCTAATTCGCGAGGGCGAGGGCGTTGCAGCTCAGGTCCTGACCAAGCTTGGCGCCGACACTAATCGGGTTCGTCAGCAGGTCATTCAACTGCTCTCTGGATTCCAGGGCAAAGAGACCGTCGGCGTTGGCGCCGAGAACAACGCACCGCAAAAGGGCTCCCAGATTCTCGACCAGTTTGGTCGCAACCTCACCCAGGCAGCAGCCGAGGGGAAGCTTGACCCGGTAATTGGCCGTGAACGCGAAATCGAGCGGGTCATGCAGATTCTGTCGCGCCGAAGCAAGAACAACCCGGTACTCATTGGCGAGCCAGGCGTTGGTAAGACCGCGGTGGTTGAGGGCTTGGCCCAGGCCATCGTTGCCGGAAATGTCCCAGAGACCCTAAAGGGCAAGCAGCTCTACACCCTTGACCTTGGTGCGCTCATTGCCGGAAGCCGTTACCGCGGCGACTTTGAGGAGCGCCTCAAGAAGGTCACCAAGGAGATTCGTACTCGCGGCGACATCATCACCTTCATCGATGAAATCCACTCGCTGGTTGGCGCGGGAGCTGCCGAGGGCGCCATTGATGCCGCCAGTATCCTCAAGCCGCTGCTGGCTCGCGGAGAACTCCAGACCATTGGTGCCACCACTCTTGACGAGTACCGCAAGTACTTTGAAAAAGACGCCGCGCTGGAACGTCGCTTCCAGTCGGTGCAGGTCAACGAGCCATCGTTGCCTCACGCAATCAACATTCTCAAGGGTCTTCGTGATCGCTACGAGGCTCACCACAAGGTTTCAATCACCGATGGCGCGTTGGTCGCTGCGGTAAATCTTGCAGACCGCTACGTCTCGGACCGTTACCTGCCGGACAAGGCTATTGACCTGATCGATGAAGCGGGTGCTCGAGTTCGCCTCAGCATTTTGTCATCGCCACCCGAGCTGCGCGAGATCGAAGAAAAGATTGTTGCGGTTCGCGTTGACAAAGAGAAGGCCATTGAGGCCCAGGACTTTGAGCTAGCCGCAACCAAGCGCGACGAGGAAAAGAAACTCAACGCCGAGCGCGTGAAGCTTGAAAAAGAGTTCCGCAAGGGCAATGTTCGCGCTCAGGGAATCGTTGACGAAGGCCTAATCGCCGAGGTGCTGGCTCAGGCAACCGGCATTCCGGTTTTCAAGCTCACCGAGGAAGAGTCAGCCAAGCTGATCTTCATGGAAGACGAGCTTCACAGACGCGTAATTGGTCAGGACGCAGCCATCGCTGCTCTGTCAAAGACCATTCGCCGTCAGCGTGCCGGACTCAAGGATCCGAAGCGTCCGTCTGGTTCGTTCATCTTCGCCGGTCCTACCGGTGTTGGAAAGACCGAGTTGGCCAAGGCGCTAGCAGAGTTCCTGTTTGACGACGAGGGTGCACTGATTTCGCTTGACATGTCGGAGTTTGGTGAGAAGCACACCGTCAGTCGTTTGTTTGGTGCACCTCCGGGATTCGTGGGCTTTGAAGAGGGTGGCCAGCTAACCGAGAAGGTTCGCCGCAAGCCGTTTAGCGTTGTCCTGTTCGATGAAATCGAGAAGGCTCACCCAGACATCTTCAACTCGCTTCTTCAGATTCTTGAAGAGGGTCGATTGACCGATGGCCAGGGTCGCGTCGTGGACTTCAAGAACACCGTGATCATCATGACCACCAACCTTGGAACTCGCGACATTGCGCGCGGTGCCATGGGATTTGCGCTCGAGGGCAACAGTCAGAACGACTACGACGTCATGAAGGGCAAGGTCAACGAGGAACTCAAGAAGAACTTCAAGCCGGAGTTCCTGAACCGCGTTGACGAGACCATTGTGTTCCCGCAGCTTAACAAGGATGAACTTCGTCAGATTGTCGATCTGTTTATCAAGAAGCTTGCGCTTCGTCTTGAGGACCGCGACATGGAACTTCAGATTACCCAGGCCGCCAAGGACCGCTTGATCGAGATTGGTTTCGATCCGGCTCTTGGTGCCCGTCCACTTCGTCGCGCGGTTCAGCGCGAGGTCGAAGACCGCCTGTCCGAGAAGATCCTGCACGGTGAACTTGCCAGCGCCAGCCACGTCTTGGTCGACTACATCGATGGTGAATTTGTCTTTACCAGCAAGCCAAGAGTTCACGAATCGGTGGGTGCGTAGCCCGCAATCTGGGCTAGCATTTAGCGCATGAATGCCACCGTTTTCCTGCTGCGCCCGGCTGTCACGTCTGACGTAAAGCAGATTCAGGCATTACGAGCTCCGCTTGAGGGTGCCGGTGAGAAACTGCTTCACCACGACCTGGTGAGTCTGTACGAAAAGGTTCAGGAGTTCTTGGTTGCGGTAGATAATCAGGGCAACGTCATTGGCGCGGGTGCGCTCCACGTCATGTGGCGAGACCTTGCCGAGGTGCGTTCGTTGGTGGTTGCGCCATCGGCTCGGGGCCAGGGTGTGGGCCACGCCATTGTCGACGCCTTGGTGGCCAAGGCCTCCGATCTGGGAATCAAGCGCGTTTTCTGCCTGACATTTGAAACCGGCTTTTTTGCCAAACACGGCTTTGAGGTCATCTCGGATATTCCGGTAGACCAGGAAACTTTCCAAGAAATGGCAAGATCCACCGATGACGGCGTGGCAGAGTTTCTGGATTTGGCTCGAGTCAAACAAAACACCCTCGGCAACACCAGGATGCTTAAGCTCCTGTAGCCCTTGCGCTGGTTAGATTTGACTCATGTCAGCCAATCGTTCGCAGCCGCAGCAGCTCCCTCCCGAGATTTATCGCAGGCGCAGAGTCGCCGCAGTGGTGCTGCTGGCTCTGCTGGTTTGGGCCGCTTTCGCAATCGCCAACCTTTTCACCGGTGGCTCGGGCGCTGCTAACACAAACCAGACTCCCGCGGCAATCACCAACTGTGACCCCAAGAACATTGAGGTGCAGGCCATAATCGGAGATGGCACCAGTCCTAAGAGCTCGTTTGCCGCGGGAGAAAACCCGCAGATTTGGTGGTCAGTGACCAATCTAGGCGCGGCTGCCTGCAACTTTAACGTTGGTGCAAAGGTTCAGTTCTTTACAATCACAAGCGGCAAGCAGGTCATTTGGGCCTCCAAGGATTGCGACCGCAGTCAGGACACCAACGTGAACCTTACTCTTCAACCCGGCGAGGTTCAGCAGAGTCCAGCCTCGGCTTGGCTTCGGGTTTACTCAAGTTCCACGGGTTGTGGAGCCGAACAAAACCCGGTTCCCGCGGGTGGAGCCAGCTACCACTTGGTAGTTGAAGTCAACGGAGTCAAATCTTCTAACGACGTTCAGTTCTTACTGAACTAGCCGACTCAGTGGCACTAGTCGTCCTGGTTACCAGTTCAGCCCAAGAGCCAGAGCGGCCCTTAGGTCGCCCACTTCGGAATCCACGAACCTAACAAAGCCCAGACGACTGGCCTCGGCGGCCCGCAGTTTTGAGTTGTTGACCTTGCGTATCTCGCCCGCCAGGCTGATCTCGCCGTAAGCCACCAGATTATGAGCTATGGGTTTGTCTTGCAGCGCCGATGCAACCGCCAGGGCAATGGCCAGGTCGGCTGCCGGCTCGGTAAGCCGAACTCCACCCACGGTTGAAACGTAAACATCATGCTCGCTGAGCCTCATGCCAGCCCTGCGCTCAAGAACGGCTAGAAGCATTGAAACTCGCGAAGAATCCACGCCGTTTGTGACTCGCCTTGGCTGGGGTGCCGAGGTCTTGACCACCAGCGCCTGTACTTCGGCAATTAGGGCCCGCCGCCCCTCCATGGCCACCGTGACGCAGGTGCCTGAAACCGGTTTGTCGCCACGGCTCAGGAACAGCCCGCTGGGATCGGCTACACCAACGATGCCATCGCCGGTCATTTCGAAGCAACCAACCTCGTCGGTTGGGCCAAAGCGATTTTTGAGGGTTCGAACAAAACGCAGCGAGGTCTGCCGGTCGCCCTCAAAGTGGCAGACCACATCGACCAGGTGCTCCAGCACCCGCGGCCCGGCGATTGAGCCATCTTTAGTGACGTGTCCAACCAGGATCACAGGGATGTCTCGTTCCTTGGCCACCGAGATAAGACTGGCCGCGACCTCGCGAATTTGACTTGGCATTCCGGCGGCGCCATCGATGTCGGCACTTGCAATGGTCTGGACCGAATCAACCAGTATCAGCTGAGGTTCAACTGCATCAATTTGGCCAAGGACGCTTGAAAGGTCGGTTTCGGTGGCTAGATATAGCTGATCAGCCAGGGCATTTGTGCGCTGCGCTCGAAGCCTAATTTGCCCAACCGATTCCTCGCCGCTCACATAGAGAACTCTTGAGCCACCCCGCGCGGTCTGAGCTGCCACCTCAAGCAGCAGGGTTGACTTGCCCACTCCCGGTTCGCCCGAGAGCAAAACCACGGCACCGGCCACCATTCCGCCACCCAAAACGCGGTCGAATTCGCTGACTCCGGTTGGAGTTGAAACCACTTTGCCCGAGTCGATTTGAGTGATGCTCTTGGCAGCGGCACTCTCGAGGATTACCGCAGGCTTGGCCTTGCGAACTATTCCACTGGTAGCGCCCGATTGCTGAACCGTTCCCCAAGCCTGGCACTCGCCGCAGCGCCCCGCCCACTTGACGGTAGTCCACCCGCACTCGGTGCATACAAAGTCGCTGCGCGTTTTTGCCGTTGCCATGTTCCTCCAGATTCAAAACAAACCTACCTTGGCCTGCGGACAACCGACCCGCTTAAACTTGCCATGTGAAGATAAATCGAATTGCGGTACTTGGCTCTGGCTCAATGGGAACAGCAATCTTGCAGGGGCTGCTCAAAGCCGGGTTTGACTCGGCCAATGTAGCGGTCAGTACCAAGACCCAAAATAACGCCAAGCGACTAGCCGACGAGCTAGGTGTGACGGCGTATTCACTCGAGTCGCACCCTCAGGCAAATCAACTGGCCGTTGCAGGTGCCGACCTAGTTCTCGTTGCCGTAAAGCCAATGTATGTAATTGAGACTCTCAAACAGGTGTCGCCAGAACTTCAGCAAAACGCTCTGGTCATAAGCGTGGCGGCCGGGATAACTCTCGCTGCAATGCAAGACGCGGTGCCAGAGACCATCGGGGTTATTAGGTCAATGCCAAATACCCCGGCAATTGTGGGTCGAGCGGTCACTGGAATCAGCGCAGGCACCAGAACTACCTCGCAGCAGCTGCAGATTGCATCAGAGCTCTTCGAGACTGTTGGTTCAGTGGTCGTTCTCCCCGAGGGCCAGATTGACGCGTTGAGCACCATCTCGGGTTCAGGCCCGGCCTACGTCTTTTACCTGATTGAGGAAATGACCAAAGCCGCTGTTGAAATGGGCTTCGATGAAACCACCGCAGCCCTGCTGGTTGAACAGACCTTCCTGGGTGCCAGTTTGCTGCTCGATCAGTCCGAGCGCAGCCCCCGGGAACTGAGGCAGCAGGTCACAAGCCCAAACGGAACGACCATGCGAGCGGTAGCCAAACTTGAAGAGGCCAACCTTGCCAACCTGTTTGAAAATGCCGCTCGGGCCGCTCTGGCTCGCGCTAAGGAAATTGCCGCCGGTCTAAGTTAGCCTTAGTGCATGAGCGAGATTTATTCGGCAATTGCAGATCCAACCCGTAGGCAGATTCTTAGCGCCTTGGCGGGCAAACCCGCAACCGTTTCAGATCTGGTAGCGCTAACCGGTGCCGAACAGCCCACTGTTTCAAAGCACCTAAAGACCCTTAGAGACGCGAACCTGGTCACCGTTGAGGCACAGGGGCAGGCTCGGGTTTACGCGTTGAACGCTGCACCGCTCGCTGAGGTTGCCAATTTTGTGCAGAGCCTTGGAATGGGAACCGAATCTACGACCGATGAACTTCAGGAGCTCCTGGGTGATGCCGGCGAAAAGCTCGGCGGCTGGCTTTCGGCTGGTGCTACCTGGCTGAATTCGCAGGTTCAAGAGCAACTCAGCAAGGTTGACGTTGACACGGTAAAGCTTGGCAGGGAGCTTGGGCGCAAACTAGCCGATGCCAAAGCGGCAGCAACCGAGGTGGCGGTAGAAGTTGAGGCCGGCATTCGAGAAGACGCCGAGAACATTAAGGCCAAGGTAGCCAGCACGGTTTCAAAAGCAACCGCCAAAGCAACCAGTGTTCCCAAGGCTCAAAACGAGCAGCCTACTGCGGCCAAGTCTGCAGCGACTGCAGAACCAGACGAAGACGAGTTCTAAACGCCCAACTGGGTGGCCAACTGAAACAATCCACTAAAGGCACTGAGCATGGATTGATTCCACTCTTCGTCTTTGACCGGGGTTAGGTCCAGTTCGCCAATGACGCGACCAAAGAGCATACCTAGAATGACAACGGCGGCGGCGCGAGCACTCAGGTGAGCCTTGAGCATTCCGCGATCCTTAAGCAGCTGCATGGCCTCGGTCAAGCTGTTGGTGAGTTCGTGCTGCACCTCAGCCAACGCCTTCTGAAGTAGCGGGCGCCCGGCGGTGTTTCCCAAAATGGCAGCCCGTTCAAAAGGCGACTGCGCCGCAAAGTGCGCAACCAAAAACTTCATCATGTCGTTGTAGTGTGCAGCGATTTCGGTGGTTGAGTGCATCTGGCTCATCCACTCCTTGACGCGCTCAATGTCCTTGCGAACGGTGGCAGAAAAGTTGTGCACGTGGGTCGCGCGAATCAGACCTTCTCGGTCTCCAAAGTGGTGGTAAATCGAGCCTATGGAAACACCTGTAATTACCGATATCTCTTGGATGCGAACCGCGGATTCGCCACCCTCGGCCATTACCGCATTGGTGGTCTGAATCAACGCTGCCACAGTCTCTTGGGCGCGTGACTGCTTTGGCTGCGGGTTCACGGCCACATTCCTAGACATGCACCCGATTATTCCACTCGAATTAGAGAAAGTTGGGGTTTTTTTCTAGAAAAACTCAATCAGAACTTCGTTGCGCCTTAGGAACCAGGGCTTGAACGGCGGATCGTATCTAGCAAACTGAGCTTGTTGGCCGAGTCTTCCAGTTAGCTTCCCGGCGGCGATTTCCGAATCCACCAAGGCCCGGAGTTCCGCCTCGCGTTCGCGAAAAACCTGTTCGTCCCACCGGCCCGAGAACCGAAGGGCCACGGCGTCGTGAGGTGGCACGCTTACCAGTTCTACCGAGCCATCGTTGGGGATACCGACAGTGTCAAGGCTGGTGCCCTGAGGCAAAACAAAGCTCACCAGATTCTGCTTACTAGCCGGGGTTTCCTGAATCACAGGCGCGGTCATTGCCAGTTTTTGTCCAGCTTGGTTGTTCCCGCTGATGTACCTGACCAGTGGCCCAAAACCGATATTCCCAGCATCGATGAATTCTCCCTGAACCTTCACGCGGGCAATTAGGTGGCTGGGGTAGTGTCGCAGCTCAAAGCCGGGGAACTGCGCTTTCACCTGGTAGGGCAGCTGTTCGGTCACGTTTCAAGTGTAGAAACCTTTTGGGCTAAGATTGGAGCATTACGTCCGACCGGCTTCAAGTTTTCCGGTCATCCAATTTCTGTGAGGTCTTCGTGGGTTCAATCATTAAGAAGCGTCGCAAGCGCATGTCAAAGAAGAAGCACCGCAAGTTGCTTCGTAAGACTCGCCACCAGCGTCGCAATAAGAAGTAAGCCAAGCGGCTCGCTTAGTATTCGCAAAGACTCGCCTTCGGGCGAGTTTTTTGTTTAGGCCCGGTTCTTGGCTTTTTTGACTTTCAGAGCAGCGCGGTACTCTGCGTCTTTATTGACACGAAGCTCTCTCTTCTTAAAGTCCAGAATCGGCCAACCCGCTGCTCGGGCGTGTTTTATCAAGAGTTGGTCGGGGTTCACGGCTACCGCATTTCCCACCAGGGTCAGCATGGGTAGGTCATTTTGTGAGTCACTGTAGGCGTAGGACCGCCTGAGGCTAATGTGCCGTTCCTTGGCAAGCTTCTTGATTGCCTTGCTCTTGAACTTGCCGTGCAGAGCGTGCCCCACGATCTTGCCGGTCAGCACTCCGTCTTGGCGCTCGACAATTGTGCCAAGCCCGCCAGTCAAACCCAATCGATGCGCCAGGACGTCGGCAATTTCCTGGGGTGTGGCGGTCACCAGCCAAACTTCACGACCCGCAGCCATATGTTCTTTTGCCAGGCGAACGGTCTGAGGCCAGAGCTTGGGCTTTAGGAAAAGGTCAAAGACCTCATCGGTGAGCGCCTCTAGGTCGGCCGCTTTGTGGCCAGCAATCAGAGCCAGCGCCTGGTCCTTAATAGAGGTGAGCATGTGCTGGGTCTCGCCGCCGGAAATAAACCGGAACTGATGCCAAGCAAAGCGCCACAGGTCTTTGCGGGTAAAAAA
>JBJTMG010000030.1:0-3377 GCA_046063415.1 Micrococcales bacterium | reverse complement strand
GAACCTGGTTCGCTGGGCCCACGTTGCAAGGCTTCGCCTCAGCAATGGGGATTATTCTCAGCTAGAAATCTCGATGCGGGCACCAGATTTTTTTCGCTGACACAGCCGATAGCCTGAGTGAATGAATGGCAACTTGATCAGACTTCGCCCCCTTACCACTGAAGACGCGAGGCATTTGTGGGATGAAATCGGTGATGATGAGGCAACCTGGCGTTGGGTCGGGGCGAACCCACAAATCACAATCGGCCGAAGACCTTGAGCAGGAGTTTAAGAACCACCTGGAGCTGAAAAATGCCCAGTTTTTCGCGGTTGAGGATGTTGAGACTGGGAAGGTGATTGGTTCAACGGCTTTTCTGGATATTCGCCCGAAAGACCGGCACGTAGAAATAGGTCACACGTTTCTAGCGCCTAGATTCCGAGGCGGAAACCGAAACACCGAGATGAAGCTGCTCATGCTTACCGAAGCATTTGAAAATCGTGGTTGCGTGAGAGTCACACTCAAAGCCAACTCAAAGAACTTAGCCTCTCGTAGGGCAATCGAAAAAATCGGCGCAAAGTTCGAGGGACTGCTTAGAAACCATCGCGAGGAACGTGATGGCTCGTGGAGAACTTCTGCCTATTACTCAGTAATTATTGAGGAGTGGCCAGACACGAAACGTGAGCTTACCCAAGCGCTCCTTGGCAAGAAAAATTTGGCATAGCAAGCAGGCACGGCAAATAGCCTTGAGTCGCACGTAGGCATTGGCAAAGGGGTACGGACCTAAAGAGCCGCCCGCAGCGCAGCCAGGATGCCCTCGACATCTTCCTGGGTGGTGTCCCACGAGCACATCCAGCGAACCTGGCCGGTTGACTGATCCCAGACGTAGAAGCGGTACTTCTCCTGCAACTGCTTGGTAATGGCTGCGGGCAGGATTGGGAAAACCGCGTTCGCCTCGGCCGGGTTTGGCACCGTGACTGAGGAATTCTCGGCGGCAATCTGCACCACGCCGTCATAGAGAAGCTTGGCCATAGCGTTGGCTCTGGTGGCGTTCTCAAGTGCCAATGCAGCGTTGTTTTCAAAGAGCGCAATCAACTGAGCCGACATGAATCGCATTTTCGAGGCGAGCTGCATAGATGTCTTGCGCAAGAACGGCATGGCCTCGGCGAGCGCCTTGCCTCGCTCCGAACCGGCATCGGTCACAACAACCGCCTCGGCTCCCATTGCACCGATTTTGGTGCCTCCAAGAGAAACCAAGTCGACGCCAACATCGGTGGTGAATTCTTTGAATGACTTACCTAGTGCAGCAGCGGCATTGGAAATACGAGCGCCGTCAAGGTGAAGCAGAAGCCCGTGTTGGTGAGCTAGCTCGGCCAGTGCGCGGATTTCCTCGACCTGGTAAAGGGTGCCCATCTCGGTGGTTTGCGTGATGCTAATGACGCCTGGCTGGGCCCGGTGAACGACGCCAAGATCAAAGATCTGACTGGCAGCCTGTTCCACGGTCAGTTTGCCGTTACCGGTTGGCACGGTCCAAAGTTTCAGCCCGGCCATCTTCTCGGGGGCACCACCCTCGTCAACATTGATGTGAGCACTTTCGGCACAGATGACTGCCTCCCAGCGTTTTGTCGCCGCTTGAAGTGCCACCACGTTGGCGCCGGTGCCGTTGAAGACAGGAAAGCCAATAGCGTTGGGGCCAAACAGGTCACGAACCAAGGAATCGAACTGCGCCGTTACCGAGTCCTCGCCGTAGGCAACTTCATGTCCGGTATTTGCCGCACCAATGGCCTCGAGCACCGTCGGGTGAATGCCCGCGTAGTTGTCACTTGCAAAACCGCGAGGATTTTTTGTCATTTGGTTAGTCCTTTGGAATCTGAGCCTGACGGCCCTCAAACGGGGTGGAAAGAATGACGCTGGTGCGGGTAGAAACGTTGGCCTGGGCGCGGATTTTTGCCAAGAGCGCCTCGAGCTCAACTGGCTCTGCAACTGCCACTTTGACGATGTACGACTCGGTACCGGCAACCGACCAGCAACTCTCAACCTCTGCAATTGGCA
The DNA here is from genome assembly GCA_046063415.1 of Micrococcales bacterium. Taxonomy (GTDB): domain Bacteria; phylum Actinomycetota; class Actinomycetes; order Actinomycetales; family Microbacteriaceae; genus Rhodoluna. The sequence goes on along the minus strand of JBJTMG010000030.1, from coordinate 1,348 downwards.
GAATCTTGTCTACTACGTCGTCTGGTTTTGACGGGTCAATTGGGGTGAGCGAGACCAGCGCGTGCAACGTCAAGCCAACTTCGCGCTGATTGATCTGGGCCCGATAACCGGTGATCACACCGCGCGCCTCGAGCTTCTTGATGCGCTGGTGCAGGGTGGATGAGGGCACACCCAACTGATTCGAAAGCTCGCTGATCGACAGGCTCGAATCGGTAGCCAAAAGCTCAATAAGTTGCCGATCCAGGGATTCCATAACCAAAGTATGCCACCTAGCCTTGAGCGGCTAAGCGGTGATTCCCTTGGTAGAAAGGACCACATCTGACAGCTTGCGGTTAAGAGTCTCAAAGAACACGTTCAGCGGGAACTCGTCGTCTAGTACCTGGTTCACCATTTCCTTGAGCTCTCCCCCGGTTGGCAGAGCATCGGCACCCTTGGCCCAGTTTGAGGCCGGGTGAGGCTGCACCAATCCTGTTACAAATTCGTAGGCCGAAATCCACTGCGCCATGCGTGAGCGGTTGATGCCATCGTGGTAAAGAGCCTCAACCTGCTCGCACAGGTGAACCACTTCTTGGGTTACTTTCTCCCAGTCAAACGCAAGGCGGTTGTCGGTCCAGTGCAGTGCTCCGGTCTTGTGCAGGTGGGCAAAGATGATCTGCCCGCCAAGGCCGTCGTAGTTGCGAACTCGAGACCCAGTGATTGAGAAACGGAAGATGCGGTCGAACAAAATGGCGTAGCGAATGTACTTTGCCAATCGGTCGCCCTCAGCCTCTAGCACCAGGGTTTCGCGGAAAGTGGCAAGGTCGCACCGCAACTCCTCCAGCGCGTACATCCAGAAGGGCATGCGCTGTTTGATCATGAACGGATCAAACGGAAGGTCACCGCGCGAGTGGGTGCGGTCGTGAATCAGGTCCCACAAAACAAAGGTCTCCTGAGCCAACTGTTGATCGTTCACCAAGCGCTCGGCGTCGGCCGGAAGCGGCAGGTAGAGAAGTTCCTTGGCAGCCTTGCTTACCCTGCGGAATCGGGCTGCTTCACGGTCACAGAAAATGCCGCCCCAGTAATAAGTAGCCACCGAACGAACCGCTACTGTTTCGGGGAAAAACACCGCCGAGTTTGTGTCGTACCCAGAGGTAAACGCAACGAACTCAATTGGGATAAAAGCTGGGTTGTTGTACTTCTTTTCCTTGTCGGCCAACCATTCTGGCCAGAAGGTGTTTGTGATTACCGCTTCTAGGTTTCGGTTTGGGTTGCCGTTCTGGGTGTACATGGAAAATACGGCCAGGTGCTGCACCGAGTTCTTGCGGTTCAGGTCTGGTCGGAACAACTCCAGCGAGTTGAAGTAGTCGGG
>JBJTMG010000029.1:0-17289 GCA_046063415.1 Micrococcales bacterium | reverse complement strand
ACCAGGCTTGCATTGAGCGCTTTGGCCGAGTCCTGCAACTTTGTGATTTCCGCATCGGTGAGTTCCAGAAGCAGGGTGCGGTCGGCTCCACGCGAGTTGACAACGGTGGGAACAGAAAGTGCGACATCTTCAACGCCGTGGTAACCGTGAACCACAGAGCTTACGGGCAGAATAGCGTTCTCGTCTCGCAGAATAGCTTGCACAATGCGGGCTCCGCTTAGACCAATGGCAAAGTTTGTTGCACCCTTACCCTCAATGACCTTGTAAGCCGCGTTCTTTACGGCAAGCGCAATCTCGTCCAGCTCTTGCTCGGTAATTCCCTGACCGTTTACTGACCAATTCTTCACTGGAATTGGCCCAATACTTGACTGCGACCAAACGGGAAATTCGCTATCTCCATGCTCACCAATAATGAGCGCGTGAACTGACTCAACCGCAACGCCGGTGCGCTCGGCCAACTGCCAGCGCAGGCGTGACGAATCCAAAACAGTACCCGAGGAAAATACCCGGTTTGCCGGCAGACCCGAGAATTTGACCGCCGCGTAGGCCAAGACATCACAAGGATTCGTGACCAAAAGGTAAATGGCATCTGGTGCCAACTCAGCCAACTTTGGCATCAGGTCGCGCAAGATTTCAACGTTAGTCGAAGCTAGTTCAAGGCGAGTCTGACCTGGTTTTTGTTTGGCTCCTGCGGTAACCACAACCACGTTTGCGTTACGAACCACCTCAAGGTCAGCGCCACCGTAAATCCTCGAGGGACTCGTGAACTGGCTTCCGTGTGCTAAGTCCAAAACCTCTGCCTCGACCTTGGCCCTGTTTAGGTCAAACAGCGCAATTTCGCCCGCGATTTTCTTTATCAGAAGCGCGTAGGCCAACGAGGTGCCAACCGCACCAGCGCCGATGATAGCTACTTTAGAACGCTGCATATTGCTCCTTAGGTGCGCTTGCGTTTCTCACGAACCCGCATGCTAACTTCAATCGGCGTACCCTCGAAGCCGTAGGTTTCGCGAAGGCGACGAGTGATAAATCGACGATAACCGGGGTCCAAAAATCCGGTGGTAAACAAGACGAACTTTGGCGGCCTGGTGCTGGACTGGGTTCCGAAAAGAATTCTTGGCTGCTTGCCACCGCGAACCGGGTGCGGCGTTTCCATAACCAGCTCTTGCAGAAACGCGTTGAGCTTTCCGGTGGGGATTCTCTGGTCCCACGAGTCCAAGGCAACTTCCAGAGCAGGGACCAACTTCTCAAGGTGGCGGCCTGTCTTTGCCGAAATATTCACGCGTGGTGCCCAGTCAACGTGCGCCAGGTCCTGCTCAATCTCGCGCTCCAGATAACGACGTCGTTCGTCGTCAAGCATGTCCCACTTATTGAAAGCAAGCACCAGGGCTCTTCCGGACTCCAAGACCATGTCTACGATTCGGATATCGGCCTCTGATATTGGCTGAGTGACATCGAATAGGACAACCGCAACCTCGGCGCGCTCAAGTGCCGCTGCAGTTCTAAGTGAAGCGTAGAAATCTGCGCCCTGAGCCAAGTGCACGCGACGACGAATTCCCGCGGTGTCAACGAATCGCCAGATGCGGCCAGCAATTTCAACTTGCTCATCAATCGGATCACGCGTGGTGCCCGCGAGGTCGTTAACCACAGCTCGCTCAGAACCAACTGCCTTATTAAGCAGCGATGACTTTCCAACATTGGGCCGCCCGATCAGCGCAACCTTTCTCGGTCCACCAAATTCCTCTTTGGCAACAGCCGAAATCTTAGGGAGCACCTTCATGGCTGCATCAAGCATGTCTGCCACGCCACGACCGTGCAGAGCCGAGACCGGATATGGCTCACCGAGACCTAGCGACCATAGGCTTGCGGCCTCGGGCTCTTGTCTCATGTCATCGATTTTGTTTGCCACAAGAACTACAGGCTTTCCGCTAGCGCGCAGCATCTTCACCACGCGCTCATCGGTGGAAGTGGGGCCAACCATGGCGTCTACAACAAATAGCACCGCGTCGGCCAATTCCACTGCGATCTCAGCCTGAATGGCTACCGAGAGGTCAATGCCCTTGGCGTCTGGCTCCCAGCCACCGGTGTCTACCAACGTGAACTTGCGCTCGTTCCACTCGGCTTTGTAACTGATTCGGTCTCGAGTTACGCCAGGCTTGTCCTCTACCACTGCCTCGCGCCTGCCCAGGATTCGGTTTACAAGCGCAGATTTACCCACATTAGGACGCCCAACAATTGCCAGCACAGGAAGAGCAGGCAAATAGCGAGGTTGGTCATCCCACTCTTCATCGCTGTCTAGGACGACGAAGTCATCAGGCTCTAGATCAAAGTCATCGAGTCCAGAACGCAACGCGCTGGAACGCAGTTCAGCCTCGGCGTCGCTCAGGCTTTGCAGCCGCTCAACAAACTCTGGGTTTATTGGCTCGGCAGCAAAGTCATCGTGCTCAACCATTTAGGAATCCTTTTCAATCGCTTTCGCAATAATGGCCACAATCGCGCTAACGGTCTGGTCAAAATTTAGGTTTGTGGAGTCAACGAGGGTTACTCCATCAGCCGGGGTCATAAAGTCGACCACTTTGGCATCTGAGGCATCGCGTTGCGAAACTTGGCGCGCTACCTGCTGAGCGTCCGCCGAACCAAGCTCGGAGGACCTTCTCTTTAGTCTAACTTCTTCGCTCGCAGTTAGTAAGAGCCGAACCTGAGCGTCTGGCAGAACCACAGTTGTGATATCGCGACCTTCGACCACAATTCCAGGCAGTTCGCAACTCGAGACCAAGTCTCGAGTCAGCTTTTTCATGAAGGCACGCACCGAAGGGATTTTGGCCACTTGGCTTACTGTCTCAGCCACTCCAGCGCTTCGAATATCGTCCGTTACCTCGGTATCACCCAGGCGAACCCAATAGTCAGATGGGTCGGTGGAGATTGTGTACCTGAACACTTCTCCCAGATTCAGATTCTCCAGATCCGATGCATTCGGAACCAGCCCTCGGGTCACAGCAAGGGTCAGCGCTCGGTATGCAGCCCCAGTGTCAAGATAGCCCCAACCCAGTTGCCGCGCCACGGCTTTGCTAACGCTAGACTTACCAGACCCAGCGGGACCATCGATGGCCACGGCCACATGCGACACTAGAGCAACCGCCAACCGCGGGCGGTGAGTTCCTGCACCAGCTTTTCTTCAACTTCCGGGGCAATCGAGATTTCCGGAAGACCAATTTGAGCTCCCGGTGAATGCTCGAGCTTCAGGTCTTCTACGTTGATTCCTATCTGACCAATCTCAGTGAGTAAGCGCGCCAACTCCCCTGGTTTATCGTCAATCATTACGACTACTGTCGAGTAGTTGGTGTGTCGACCGCCATGTTTACCTGGGATACGCTCAACGCCGCGGTTTCCGGCTTCAATGGCACGGCTGATTGCGGTTAGCGAGCCAGGAGCCGTTGGTTTATCTAGAGCTTCAATAACTCGCTCAAGATCCGCTGCCATTTCCCTTAGCACTGGGGCCACCTGAGACGCGTTCGCGCTCAAAATCTGCACCCAGAGCTTGGGGTCACTTCCCGCGATTCTCGTGGTGTCGCGCAACCCTTGTCCAGCCAGGGAAATTTCTTGGGCAGATGTGGATATCAGTCTCGCCGCCAAGAGACTGGCTACCAACTGTGGCACATGGGACACTGCCGCCACGGCATGATCATGCTCCAGGGCTTCCATAGCCACCGGAACCGACTGCAAATCTAGGGCCAAATCTGTAACCAGGTTTACCGCTGCAAAATCAGATTCGGGGTTTGCAACAACCACCCAAGGGCGGCCAACAAAAAGATCCGCGCGACCAGAGATAGCGCCGCCACGTTCGCGACCAGCCATTGGGTGTGAGCCCACGTACCTTTGAAGTGGTGCTCCGGAGTGTTCCAGCTCCTTGAGAATCGGCACCTTTACGCTAGCCACGTCGGTGACAACCGCCTCAGGGAATTCGGCCAACGCCGACCCAACAATTTCTGCCGTGATGTCGGGAGGAACGCAGACAACTATCAGTTTGGGCGAGTCAGTCGGCAGACTTTCTCTGCCCGCACCGTAATCAATTGCCAAGGCCTGCGTGGCTCGAGAGACGTCTGAAACGATCACATCGATGCCGGCCTTGCGAAGCGCCAAACCGATACTGGTACCTAAGAGACCAGCCCCGATGATTTTGACCTGTCCGGTCAGCCTGGTCATTGCGCGAGGTCCTGCCTTAGAGCCGTGGCTCCTCGAAGATAAACGTGTTGAATCTGGCTCCGAGGAACGTCCATTTCAGCGTTGACCATGATTCTGATGACTCGGGGCAGCGCATGATTTACGTTCATCTCGACAAAGCACATGAGAGGAACATCGCCAAGCCCCAGTTCGCGCGCGGCAAGCGCAGGGAACTCGCTAGTTATGTCTGGTGTAGCAGTGAACAAGATTGAGATTAGTTGCGAATTATCGAGCTGGTTAGCATGAATGGTCTTCGAAACCAGCTCAGCGGTCATTTTCAGCAGGTGTTCGCGCTCGTCAGCATCAAGCTGGATTGCCCCACGTATTGCTCTAATCGCCATGTCTATCGCCTTTTCTTGGCCGGCCCAGCCGAACCACTCTTACCGGTGGGTCGACCATTTTTGGTCGGACGATTTGGGCGCTGTGGCGCTCTTTCAGAAGTTGGCCGTGGGGTCTTGGCTGGCTTTCCGTCCGCCACTTTCAGTAGCGCACCGACCTCCATTTTACTGAGTTCGCGAACCTGACCCGGGCGAAGCGGTCCCAGCTGGATTGGGCCAAACTGGCGTCGCACCAGGCCCACAACGGGGTGACCAACGGCCTCGAACATTCGGCGCACGATTCGGTTTCTACCAGAGTGCAAGATAATCTCAACCAGCGATTCATCGCTGGCTGCGTCAAGCAGGCGCACTTTGTCTGCTTGAATTGGGCCGTCTTCCAACTCGATGCCACTAATGAGCTGATTGATGGTTTGAGGGCTAATCTCACCTTTGATTCGAGCCCAATAAGTCTTTTCAACCCCAAAAGACGGGTGCGCCAACTTGTGAGCCAGATCGCCGTCGTTTGTCAGCAGCAGTAAGCCGGTGGTCTCGACATCTAGGCGACCGACGTTGAAGACCCGGTCGTAATTGGTCACGAATTGGTGCAGATCTGGACGATTCATTTCATCGCGCATGCTGCTCACTACCCCGAGCGGCTTATTGAGCACGAGATACACCCGGCTGGAGTCCAACTGCAGTGGAGTTCCATTGACGGTTACCTGGTCGCGGGTTGGGTCGATTCGCGTTCCTAGCTCAGTGACTTTCTGGCCGTTTACTTTGACACGACCCTCAAGGATTAACTCCTCGCAAACTCGCCTCGACGCCACGCCGGCGTTGGCCATTACTTTTTGCAGCCTGATGCCCTCGGCGGAAGATCCGCCAGGTTCATATACTTCTGGGTCGTATGTCACTCGTCAAACTCGCTATTCGCACTTGGCAGGAATGGACTGATTAGGGGAAGTTCATCCAGGCTGTTGATTCCTAGCAACTGCAGGGTGAGGTCGGTGGTTCCATAGTTGATCGCACCGGTTTCGCTATCGGTGTAAAGCTCTGTGATTAGGCCGCGGCTTAGCAAGGTGCGAACTACGCTGTCCACATTTACCGCTCGAATCGAGGCGATTTGCCCACGAGAAATCGGCTGTTTATAGGCCACAACGGCCAGAGTCTCAAGCGCTGCTTGGCTCAGTTTTGTGGGGTTCTCGTTGGCTACAAAGAGATTTACGGCCCAGTCAAGATCTTCGCGAACATAGATTCGCCAACCTCCGCCAACTTCCCGAAGCTCGAATCCGCGTTGGCGAGCGCCAGCCTGACCCTCGTAGTCTGCCCGAAGGGCATCGATGGCTGCCCGCACTTCCTGAATCGGACGCTCAAGAGCACCCGCAAGGGAAATCAGCGGAATTGGGGCTTCAGCCACCATAAAAATTGCTTCGAGAGCCGACTGCAGTTCGGCGTCGCTCAGTTGCTGCAAAGGATCAAGAGTCATATTCGGCCCCTAGGCTATCAAGTTGATTGTCGTCGAATTCGTTGTTGCGCCAGGTGAGGGTCAAATCACCAAGTGGCGATTCTTGCTCAAAGCTCAGAGCTGCAAGTCGATAAAGTTCGAGAATCGCAAGGAAGCGCGCAACGACCACACCACGGTCCGTTAGCGAACCAATCAGCTGTCTAAAAGTCATGGGCTTGCCCATTCGAAGGAGCCTCACCACTTCGGAGGCCTGCTCTCGAATACTTACCCTGGGTGCGTGAAGGTGAGTCAAGCCAACCGAGGGTATTTCTCTAGGCGTAAGTGTTTCCTGGGCTAGCTTGGCAAACTCACCTAGAGAAAGCGTCCAGACCAACTCTGGTTTTCTATCTCGGAACCGGTCTTCAAGCCGCACCTCTCGCGGAATGCGCCTCGCCTCAAGGGCCAGTGCAGTGGAGAACCAAGAAGAAATCTCCTTGAACGCCCGGTATTGCAAAAGACGCGCAAAGAGAAGGTCACGGGCTTCGAACAGCGCAACATCCTCAGCGTCTACCACTTGCCCTCGTGGCAGTAGGCTCGCGATTTTTAGATCAAGCAGCGTGGCGGCAATTACCAAAAACTCACTTGCCTGTTCCAGCTCCTCAGCTTCATCAAGGCCTTTTAGGTAACTGATGAACTCGTCCGTAACCTTGCTAAGAGATATCTCGGTGATGTCCAGTTGGTGCTTGGAAATCAGGGAAAGCAGAAGGTCGAATGGCCCCTCAAAGTTACTCAGTGTGACTGCAAATCCGGTTGAATCTCCGGCAGAATCGAGTGTCTCGCTAAGGGGTGCAGCCACGAGCGACCAGTTCTCTGGCAACGGTTCGGTATGATTCGGCGGCTTCTGATTCAGGGGCAAAACTAGTGATTGGCTTTGCGGCAACTGTTGCATCGGGAAACTTCACGGTTCTGCCAATAATGCTGCGCAAAACCTTGTCCCCAAACGCTTCGTGAAGTCGGTCCAAAACTTCCCTTGAATGAAGGGTTCGGCTGTCATACATCGTTGCCAAAATACCGTCTACCTGAAGCGCCTCATTGGTGCTCTCGCGAACCTTGTCGATAATGTCCATGAGAAGGGCAACGCCTCTCAGCGCAAAAAACTCGCAAGCAAGTGGAATCAGTACACCATGTGCTGCGGTGAGGGCATTCACCGTCAATAGACCGAGTGAAGGCTGACAGTCAATGAGAATAACGTCGTATTCTTCGGAGACCTGCTTTAAGACGCGAGTCAGGATTTTCTCCCGACCCACCTCAGAGATCAACTGGATTTCGGCAGCCGACAAATCGATATTTGCGGGAATCAGATCTAGGTTGTCCACCCCAGTGCTTTGAATTACCGAACGCACGTCTAGATCGCGCCTCATCAAGAGGTTGTAGATAGTCGGCTCGTCCATGGCGTTCACACCTAGACCGGCTGACAAAGCACCCTGGGGGTCAAAATCCACAAGCAGCACCTTGCGTCCGTACTCAGCAAGCGCGGCTGCAATGTTTATGGTTGAAGTGGTTTTTCCCACTCCGCCCTTTTGGTTACACATCGCAATGATTCGCGCTGGACCGTGCCCCTTAAGAGCCTGTGGTTGCGGAAACCGGGTGTCGGTGACTTTCGATTTTCCGGCCATGATTCCTCCGAGTGGATGCTTGTGAGATTGACCTCTAGTCTACTTCTAGCCTCTTGCCCTAGGGTGCGCCATTGCGTAGCTCTCACGCAGCGAATCAACTGTGACCAGGGTGTAAATCTGGGTGGTTGACACCGATGAATGTCCCAGTAGTTCTTGCACCACTCGAACGTCCGCGCCGCCCTCAAGAAGGTGGGTTGCAAAGGAGTGCCTCAGCGTGTGGGGAGAAACTTCGACCCCGATGTTGGCGGCCACCGCAGCGTCGCTAATGACCTGCCATACGCTTTGTCTCGTCAGGCGACCGCCCCTTTGATTCAGGAATAGTGCAGAGGTCGCGCTACCACGCACACTCAGGTTCGGACGAGTCCTAACCAAATACTTGGCCAGTGCCCGCTGAGCGTACTGGCCTACTGGCACAACGCGCTCTTTTGAACCTTTGCCGAAAAGCCTCACCAGGCTGGCGTCGGCTACATCGTCTAGGTCTAGCGAGATGATCTCGGTTACGCGCGCTCCCGTGGCATAAAGAAGTTCCAGCAGTGCTCGATCGCGCAAGCGAATCGGCTCCACTTCCACTGCCTGCTCGGCATCTGGGTCGGGGCCAGCCGCCTCAAGAAGCTTGAGAACTGCATCTACAGAAATGGCCTTTGGCAGACGCTTTGGGGCTTTTGGTGGGTGAACCCCATGACTGGGGTCAGAAAGTGTAATGCCCTCTTGAACCAAATAAACATGCCAGCCTCTCACCCCGGCCAGAGTCCTGGCAACCGAGGTGGCTTTCTGAGTTGCGCCGAGTTGCTCGACAAACCCTTCAACAACCAACTCGCCAATTTGATCGAGTTCAGTAACGCCCTTGGAATTTAAGAAGGTCAAGTACTTTGTTAGGTCGCGACGGTAGGCGGCGAGTGAGTTCTTGGATAGACCACGTTCCAGATTTAGATGCCTAAGGTACCGATCCACCAAATCCTGCAACATAACTACCCCCGATGGCTCGGCCGAATACCCAGCTTCAACGCCAATGACATGATGCCGACTACCGCACTCGGGCTGCGCATCTGAGCGCTCAGAACGCTGGATAAAGCCTGCTCCAATGGGAACCACTCCACAACAAGATCTCGCTCTTCGCCCTCAAGCTCTATTTCATGACCCACGTGCTCCAAATTGCGGGCTAAAAACACAGTTATAACCTCACTGTTACCGCCCGGTGTGGTCATAAAAGAAGTGAGCTCCTCTAGATTCCCCGCTACGTAACCGGTTTCCTCAAGAAGTTCGCGACGAGCCGCTGCCTCCAAAGGTTCTCCCGGCTGGTCAAGCAATCCAGCAGGAATCTCCCACAGATAAGCCCTCACCGGATGCCGATATTGCCGAATCAGCAGAACTCGATCTTGGTCATCAACGGCCAGCACCGCAACCGCTCCGGGGTGCCGCACAAATTCACGCACCAGGTTGGCATCGCCGTATTGGAAAGTTTCTCGAACCACGTCCCAAATTCGACCCTCAAACACAACCTCAGAAGAAGCTATTTGAAGATCAACGGGCTGGTCTTTAGGCATCTGGAACTTCAAAGAGTCTGGCCGCCTGCTGACGAGCCAAAGCAGCCTCTATCAGACCGCGGAATAGCGGGTGCGCTTTGGTTGGTCGCGACTTAAACTCAGGGTGAGCCTGGGTCGCAACGTAGTAAGGGTGTACGTCTCGGGGAAGCTCGACGTACTCCACCAAGTGGCCGTCGGGTGAGGTTCCTGAGAAGACAAGGCCCGCTGCGGCAATCTGGTCACGGAAGGCATTGTTCACCTCGTAGCGGTGTCTGTGGCGTTCCTCAGAGGTATCGCTTCCGTAGACTTCTGCAACGATGGACCCGGGCTTGAGTGCTGCAACGTAGGTACCCAAGCGCATGGTTCCACCCAGGTCTCCGGCGGCAAGAATGTCAACCTGCTCGGCCATGGTTGCAATGACGGGATACTTGGCTTCCGAATCGAACTCGGTTGAAGACGCTCCGGCAAGACCTGCCATGTTTCTGGCATATTCAATGACCATGCACTGAAGCCCCAGACACAGTCCCAGAGTCGGAATACCGTGTTCGCGAGCGTAGGTGAGAGCTCCAAGCTTTCCTTCGATGCCTCTAACGCCAAAGCCACCCGGAACACAGATAGCGTCCACGTCAGACAGGTTCTCGGCTGCGCCCTCTGGAGTTTCGCAGCCATCGCTGGCTACCCACTTGATAACAACTTTCGACTGGTTGGCGAAGCCACCGGCCTGGAGGGCGGCGGTCACCGAAAGATAGGCGTCGGGCAAATCGATGTATTTTCCAACCAGCCCAACCACTACCTCGTGCTTGGGCTCGTGAACCGCATTGAGTACAGGAGTCCAATGGCTCCAGTCAACTTCATTTGCATCCAGAGAGAGCGCACGGATTATGTAGCTATCCAGGCCTTCTTCATTCAGAACGGTTGGTATGTCGTAAATGCTCGAAGCATCTGCAGCATTAACAACTGCCTTTACGTCAACGTCACACATCAGAGCAATCTTGTTTTTGATGCTGGCTGGTAGTGGGCGATCGCTGCGACAGACAATTGCGTCAGGCTGGATACCAATTGAGCGAAGTGTTGCCACCGAATGCTGCGTGGGCTTGGTCTTTAGCTCGCCCGATGGCCCTAGGTAAGGAACAAGTGAAACGTGTACAAAGAACACATTGTCGCGACCAACATCGTGGCGCACCTGACGCGCGGCTTCGATAAACGGTAGCGATTCAATGTCACCGACCGTGCCACCGATTTCGGTGATGATGACGTCGGGTGCAGGAGTCTCGCTCGCTTGCAGACGCATCCTGCGCTTAATTTCATCAGTAATGTGAGGAATCACCTGAACGGTGTCGCCCAAGTACTCTCCGCGACGTTCCTTTGCAATCACCGTGGAGTAAACCTGACCAGTGGTTACGTTGGCAGACTGCCCAAGGTTGATATCCAAGAAGCGCTCATAATGACCAATGTCCAAGTCGGTCTCAGCGCCGTCTTCGGTAACGAAGACTTCTCCATGTTGGAACGGATTCATGGTGCCGGGGTCGACGTTCAGATACGGGTCAAGCTTTTGCATAACCACACGTAATCCGCGGGCGGTTAGTAGGTTTCCTAAGCTGGCTGCCGTCAAACCTTTTCCAAGGGAGGAAGCCACACCTCCGGTCACGAAAATATGACGTGTTCTACCGGGATCCATCGCATCTGCCATGGAATTAGAGTCTAACCTTTTGGAGTCCGACTAAACGCCAATGACATGAAATCACGTCAGTTAATTCTTGAATAAAAGCTGTTTAGGCGCCCTTTGCCAACTGCCAAAGTTCGGCGGCGTGGGCACGTGCGAGCTCAGAGTCGGCCAGCCCAGAAAGCATTCTTGCCAGCTCTTCTACACGGGCCACCTCGGTGAGCCGCACCACGTCACTAGCCGTGTACTGATCCCCAGAAGTTTTCAGCACCCTAAGGTGGTTGTCTGCAAATGCAGCCACCTGAGCCAGATGAGTTACAACAATCACCTGAGCTTGTTTGGCAAGCCGAGCCAGCCGCTTTCCGATCTCGATTGCCGCAGCACCACCTACTCCAGCGTCAACCTCGTCAAAGATGAAAGTTGGATTTGACTTGTTCTTGGCAAGAACTACCTCGATAGCGAGCATGATTCGAGAAAGCTCACCACCCGAGGCCCCTTTTCCAAGTGGTCGCGGTTCAGCGCCAGGGTAAGAAACCAGGAGAATAGCGATTTGGTCTGCACCACTGACTGAAAGTTCAGAATCACTCACCTGAACCACCAGGCTCGAACCTGGCATAGCCAAAGCTTGTAGCTCCTCAGTTACTTCTGATTCGAGTTCGCGTGCCGCTTGTGAACGCAACTTAGACAGTTCGCCGCCTAGCGACGATACCTGCATGAACTTCTCAGCTACTTGGGCTTCCAGTGCTTCGATGAGATCTCCAGAGTTGTCAAGCTCAAGCAACCTTAAGCCAGCACTTGCCTGATACTGCAAAATCTCTTCAATAGGCTTGCCAAATCTGCGAATAAGAGCGGTCAGCTGACTGCGACGAAACTGAACCTCGTCGAGACTCATGTCTGCCTCGGCTTCGAGGGATGCAAGCTGCGAAGCCACCTGGGTAGCAGTCTCTCGCACCTGGTACGAAATCTCTTGAATAGTTGTAGCGAGTGAGGTCAAGGATGGGTCATAGTTCGCACCGTGCTCAAGTTGGCGTTTGGCGATGCTCAAGAGTCCGAGGACATCGTTGGACTCTCCCACCTCTTCTGAGGAAAGAGCTTCATGCGCAGTTGCCAGCGAAGAGCGGATGTCCTCGGTATTGGCCAGTCTTTCGGCGAGCGCTGCTAAGCGCTCCTCTTCACCCAGCACAGGATTGACTTTTTCAATCTCGGTAAGGTCTTCGCGAAGTTGATGAATTTCAGCTTCTTTGGTTCCCCTTGCGAGCTTGAGGCTCTCTAGCTTGTCACTGACCTCTCGCCAGGACTTAAATGCCTCTTGGTAGGTTTTCAAGGCCTGCGCAATTTTCGCGCCACCAAAATTGTCCAAAGCCTCTCGCTGCGCAACGGCTGATTTAAGGCGTATCTGATCAGACTGCCCGTGAACCACAACCAACTGCTCGCCCAATTCCGTCAAAAGACTTGCTGGTACCGGTCTTGCCGAGATGCTTGCTTTAGATTTTCCATCGGCCGAAACAAGCCTGCTAACAATCAACTCACCCGGTTCAAAATCAATTGCCGACTCACTAAGCCGCGCGCCGATCTGCCTCGTGAGTGGTGATTCCGTGTCGAGCCCCCACCTGCCATGCACAACCGCCTGAGACTGTCCGCGACGAACGGTGGCGCTATCGGCGCGCTCTCCAAGTAGTAGCCCCAGAGCTGACAACACCATGGTTTTGCCAGCTCCAGTTTCTCCGGTTAGAGCATTGAAACCAGGGCCGAGCTCAAGCTTCGCTTCGCTAATTACGCCAAGATCGCGAATGACAATTTCTTCTATCATTATCAGTTTTAGCTATCAGTTAGAGAGGAGTCTGGCCCGCGCCAGCCAGTTACTGGAAGAGAAAATTTCTTTACCAATCGGTCTGTAAAAGGACCCTGTCTGAGTCGAGCCAAGCGGACCGACTTTTCAGATCTACGTACCTCAACTCGAGCGCCAGGAGGAAGTGCCTGGGTTCTTCTGCCGTCACACCAAAGAACCCCGTGTCCAGAGCTGCGTTGAAGAACCTCAACCGCAAGCATTGAATTAGGGCTGATTACCAGTGGACGCGAGAATAATGCATGGGCGCTGAGTGGAACTAGCAGCAAAGCTTCGACACTCGGCCATACCACCGGCCCGCCGGCCGAGAAAGCGTAAGCTGTTGAGCCTGTTGGCGTGGACATGACGATACCATCACAGCCAAAACTCGATAGCGGCCTTGAGTCAACCTCAACAACTACTTCAAGCATCTTTTCGGCCGCGCTTTTTTCGACAGTTGCCTCGTTCAACGCCCAACTCTGGTAGATGACCTTTCCCTCAACTATCACTGAAACATCCAGAGTCAGGCGCTCCTTGACAAGATAGTCTCGCTCTACCACCCTCTGAACCGCATTGGCCATGCCTTCGCGCTCGCTCTCGGCAAGAAAACCCACGTGGCCCAAGTTGACCCCAAGCAGAGGTGTCTGCGACTCTCGAACGATTTCTGCGGCTTTCAAAATTGTCCCATCGCCGCCCAAAACCATGACTATCTCAAGATCCTGTGTGGAACAGTCGTGCCCCAGAGCAAGCACGGATTTTAGAATTTCTTGCTGAGCAACATTTCCTTGAGCAAAGGAAATTGCGTCGCTTCGTTCAATTTCGGTCATGACCGGCTGTAACCCAGCACGAACCAAATCTGCCGCTGCCTCGATGGTTGCAACCAGCGCTTCCTCGCGACGCGTGTGCGTCACGAGCAGAACGTAGCGTTTAGCAGTCACTTTTGGTCCTACCGTTCTTTAGCCAGCGAGTCTATTCTGTCCGACCATTCTGACTGATTTCTCAACTGGCCTGGAGCTATCCACAGAAGATATTCGATATTCCCGTGAGTTCCCGGAAGCGATGATTTGGCTAATCCCGTGATTCCTAGCCCCAGTTGCTCAGCACAATCTACGACTTGCCTAATAGCGCCAGCACGCAGCCTGTGGTCGTTGACAATACCGTGGGCACTGAGGCTTTGTTTGCCCACTTCAAACTGTGGCTTAATAAGCAAAACTAGGTGTGACCTCGGCGCGGTCGCGACAATAGCTGGCAGAACTAAGGTCAGCGATATAAATGACAGGTCAGAGACCACAATCCCAATAGAGTCTGGGGTCAAATCAACTGGCTTTCCGACTTCGGCTGCTCGCTCGCTCAACAGTTCGACAGTTAAATCTCGAGCGTTGAAACCCTCTAGGTTTACCACCCGGACGTTCTCTGCCAGTTCGGTAACCATTTGTCCGTGGCCGACATCGATGCTCAGAACTTGGCGAGCACCACGGCGCAGAAGCACCTCGGTGAACCCACCGGTGCTGGCCCCAACATCGAGGCAAATCTGACCTTCCACGGGGATTTCCGGGAAAGTATCTAATGCCCCAGCAAGTTTGTGGCCGGCACGGGAAACATAATCGATAGCGTCTAAAACTAAGACAACTTCCGACTCCGCAACGGGAGCTGAAGGCTTTTTTGCTATTCTGCCGCCCACAACAACGCGCTGGGCTTCAATGAGCGCGGCTGCTTGATTACGTGACCTCGCCAGTCCGCGCTCCACGAGTTCAAGGTCAAGGCGCATTACTGAAGCTTCTGTGAGTTAAGTTCGGATTCGAGTAACTCGCGAAGACGATTGAATTCCTCGGGTTGAAGCCCAAGCTCCAACTCCGAGATTCGGTTAGCTTCGTTTACCACTTGCTGTTCAAAATCTTCGTTCACGGTCACCTCCGACTCAAGTCTATTTGTCACTCGTACAGCGCCGCTTCGACATCGAGGCCATAGATGGGAGTATCTGACGCGTAGATCACAGCGCAGGCAGCCCTCAGAGCCTCGATGCTTTTGGGGTCTCCGTGGGTCACTACTACCTTGTTTCCAAGTCGCTCAACCTCGACACCGCCACAGCGGTATCCATACTTTGTCGGCGTGGGGGCTTTGTAGTCTGTCAGCAACTCCGCTAGCGACTCAACTATGTAGCGTGGACGACTGTCTTGCTTGACTCCCAAGACCTCTTTGCGCGTGCTGACTCCGGTTAGCACTAAAACCGAGTCAATGCCGGCCCGGTTGGCGCCAAGAATATCAGTATCGATTCGATCTCCTACAAAGAGAGGAGATTTTGCGCCTAAGAGTTTTGTAGCTGTCAAGAAAATTGCAGGCTCAGGCTTTCCAGCCACAATTGGCAGAGTGCCTGTTGCAGTATGCACTGCCGAAACCAGAGTTCCATTGCCGGGCGCAAGACCGCGTTCCTGCGGCAGAGTCCAGTCTTGATTAGTGGCGACCCATTTGGCACCCCGTTGAATACTGAAAGCTGCCTCGGCAAGGTTGCGCCAGGCTACATCGGGGGCAAAGCCTTGAATAACACCGGCAGGGTAATCGTCGGCAGAATCCACTAGTTGGAATCCTGCTTCTAGGACTTTGTGCCGAAGGCCGTCGCCACCGACAACCAAAACCTTAGAACCTGCATCGATGAGTTGGGCCAAGAGTTCCACGCCGGTAACAGCAGATCCAACAATCTGATCGGCATGAGCGTTGACTCCAAAGCCAATCAGCTGCTCGGCGATGGTTTCGGGTCGGCGTGAGGAGTTGTTGGTGACGTAAGCAACTTTGACACCCATGCCTTGAAGTTCGTTTAGGACTCTTGGTGCAGGCTCAATGGCATGGGAACCTTCGTAAACCACGCCATCGAGGTCGGCTAAAACCGAGTCGTAGTTACCCCAAACCTTCTTAGTCATGATCTCGCTTGGGCTTCCAAGGCTGACGAGACTCATCACGTTGAGACGACCGACGAGCACGTCCCTGGCCATCGTCATTTCGCTCTCTACCTCTGTAATCTCCAGTCCTTTGGCGAGTAGTGTCTTGCTCACGGCGAGGACGATTTTCTCGTTGCTCTAGCGCTCGACTGCTTGATCCCCAGGTCTTTGCTCCGGCCTCCTTGGCCTGGTATGGCTCGGGAATAACAATCTCCTCAACTACAGTGATTGAATCGTCAACAGGCGCATTTTTCTTAGCCAAAGCATCGATGGCTCGATCCGCAAGTTCATGCCATCTCGTCGCGTCCCCCTCGCGCCCAAGTACTTCGAGGGTATGCGCGTATGCACGGAACAGGTGTGGCGAGTATTCGAAAACTCGCTCTGGGTTGAGTTCCGGAATTTCGAGCTCGGCCAATGCTAAATCGTTCTGGCCAAGGTCTAAACGCGCGCCAGACATTGCTATGGCGAGGTTCACCCTGACATCAGCCGATAGGGAATCCTTGGGGACACTGCGACCAAGTTCAAGAGCTTTCTCTGGCCGATTGAGACCGCGTTCTGAATCAACCATTAGCGGGAGTTGGTCATTCGAGCCAGAAATTCTCCTGAAGGCCTGAAGTTCACGAAGTGCCAGAGCGAAGTCACCGATGGTGTAAGCAGTGACACCAAGAGTTTCGCGGACAACGCCAATTCTGCCTGCCCGGTCAGCTGCGGCTAGGGCATGTCGGTGAGCAAGTTCTGGGTCATCCTCGATTAGGAGATTCACCATTGCCAAGTGCCTCGCAACGCGTTCAGCATTTTCTGGGCTGAGCGTTTTCATCTGGACTCTAACCAGAAGGTCAAGGTCTTTTTCTGTGATTTCATCTGGAATCATGGGGCTTTTGACCCGGTTCTCGTCACGTGGACGCTCTACGCGTGTTTGCCAAGAGGGACGATCCGTGCGATTTCTATCTTCACCACCACGGTTGGGTCTCTCTTGACGCGCAGAATCGCCCCTGGAACGTGAACTTCTGTCGCCATCAGGTCGTAATCGGCGTTCACCGCGTTGTGGATCCGGCCTCTTCCAAGCTGGCCGATCTTCCGATGAGCGCTCACGGCGTGGTTCATCGCGATCTGACATGTCTCCTCCAGTTGAAATGATAGTTAAAGCAAAAATGGCCACCTTAAAAAGGTGGCCATTTTTGTAAATTAAGTCCGGCGGTGTCCTACTCTCCCACAAGGTCCCCCTTGCAGTACCATCGGCGCAGAAGGTCTTAGCTTCCGGGTTCGGAATGTAACCGGGCGTTTCCCCTTCGCTATGGCCGCCGAAACACTATTGAGTTATGTGAATCGTTGACACTAGTAAAAGTGTGTTATTTCGATTCCCGAACATACCTCGGGAACCACATAGTGGACGCAAGCAAAAGTTAATCAAGTAATCGGCTTATTAGTATTGGTCAGCTCCATGGGTCTTTAGTCCCCACTTCCACATCCAACCTATCAACGCAGTAGTCTACTGCGAGCCTCTCGACCGAAGTCATGGAAATCTCATCTTGAAGCAAGCTTCCCGCTTAGATGCTTTCAGCGGTTATCTTTTCCGAACGTAGCTAATCAGCGGTGCCCTTGGCAGGACAACTGACACACCAGAGGTTCGTCCACCCCGGTCCTCTCGTACTAGGGGCAGGTCTTCTCAAATTTCCTGCGCGCGCAGAGGATA
>JBJTMG010000028.1:0-2542 GCA_046063415.1 Micrococcales bacterium | reverse complement strand
GCATCGGTGCTCAGGTCAAGCGCCGAGAAGCTGTCGTCAAAGATCAGGATCTGCGGGTTCTTGACCAGGGCGCGGGCAATTGCCAAGCGCTGGCGCTGCCCACCCGAGAAGTTGGTGCCACCCTGAACAACTTGAGCGCTTAGCTGGTCCGGCAGAGCCCGAATGAAATCGGCCGCTTGGGCGATTTCGAGGGACTGCCACAGCTCTTCATCGGTGGCGGTTTCCCGACCGTAGCGCAGGGTGTCGGCAACGGTTCCCGAGAACAAAAAGGCCTTCTGGGGAATCAGGCCGATCTTGCTCCACAGGTAGTCGGGGTCTAGGTCGCGAAGAGAGGTGCCGTCTAGGATCACCTGGCCGTCGGTTGGGTCAACCAGTCGAGCAATCAGGTTGATTAGCGTGGTTTTGCCGGAACCGGTTGGGCCAATGATTGCGGTTGTGCTTCCTGCCAGAATTTCAAAGTTCAGGTTCGAAAGCACGGGTTTCTCGGCGCCCGGGTAGGCAAAGGTCACGCCGTTGAAAGTTACCGCCCCAGTTTCGGTGGCCGGGGTGGTTGGGGTCAGGCTAGTGGCTACGCCCGGCTCGGTGTTCATGACCTGAGCTATGCGGTCGGCACAAACCGCGGCGCGGGGAATCATCATGGCCATGAACATGCTCATCATGACCGCCATGAGAATCTGCATTAGGTACTGCAGAAAAGCCATTACGGTACCGATTTGCATCTGACCCGAGTCCACGCGGTAGGCGCCAAGCCAAAGCACCGCGATGCTGGAGAAGTTCAGGACAATCAGCACGGTTGGAAACATAAAGGCCATGAGGCGCCCGGTCTTAAGGGCGGTCTCGGTGACCTGGGCGTTTGCCTCGTCGAATCGGGCAGTTTCGGTCTCTTCGCGAACAAAGGCTCGAACCACGCGCACACCGGTTAACTGCTCGCGCAGCACCAGGTTGATTCGGTCAATGCGCTCCTGCATGAGGCGGAACAGCGGAATCATGCGGCTGAGCAAAGTGCCAATGACTACCAGTAGAACAGGCACGCTCACGGCCATGATGATTGACATATTAAAGTCAAGGCCCAGCGCCGTGATTACGCCACCAACTGCCAAAATGGGGGCCGAGAGCAGCATGGTGCTACCCATTAGTACGAGCATCTGGACCTGCACGACATCGTTGGTAGATCTGGTGATAAGTGATGGCGTTCCAAACTGTGCAACGTCTCGCTCCGAGAAGCGGCCCACCTGAGCAAACACATTCTGGCGCATGTCCCGGCCAACCTGCATGGCCAACTTGGAGCCAAAATAGGTGGCGGCAATTGCCCCAATGACCTGCCCAATGCTGATCACCAGCATGAGCCCGCCTGTGCCCAGAATGTAGCCGGTGTCTCCGGTGGCTACGCCCTGGTTAATGATGTCAGCGTTCAGGGTTGGCAGCGATAGCGAGGCCATGGACTGGGCAAACTGAAAAACCAGCACCGCCAAAAGCAACGGCCAGTGGGGCCTAACGTATTGAACCAGGATTCGCCATAGAGTCACTCACCTAGTGTGCCACTTACTAAAGCTGGCCCGCGTCTAGCAGGTCAAGAACCTGGGTCGCGCGCGCCTGGACCGCGGGCAGGTCACTCAACCGGTTGAGACCCTGGAGAGCCTGAAACATGCGGTGGTTTTTCTCAAACGCAGGGCGATTTCGAGCGGTGAAGTCCCAGTAGAGAGTGGTGAACGGGCAGGCGTTTTCGCCAACCCGAAGCTTGGGATCAAACCGACAACCCTTGCAGTGGTCGGTCATGCGGTTCAGGTAGGCACCGCCAGAGGCATAGGGCTTGGTCATGAGTTTGCCGCCGTCGGCAAAGGTGGCCATGCCAATGATGTTGGGAACCATGACCCAGTCGGAGGCATCAACAAATTGCTCGCGCATCCAATCTAGAAACTCCTGCGGGCTGACCCCGGCGGTCAGGGCCAGGTTGCTCAGAATCATGAGGCGCGGAATGTGGTGAGTCCAAGCGCGCTCTTCAACCTGCCCCACGGCCCAGCTGACACAGGCCATTTGGGTCTTGCTGGAATCCCTAAACGCGGGTGGCAGCGGGCGTTTGGCCTGCAGGAAATTCTCGTTGCGATACTGCGGGCCAAAGAACCAGTACATGCCATTGATGTATTCGCGCCAACCAATGACCTGTCGAATCAACGCCTCCACCGATGCGATCGGGGCGTTGGTTTGCTCGTGGGCCTCAAGCACTCTGGAAACCACCTCGCTGGCGTGCAGCAACCCAACGTTCAGGTAGGGGCTCAGCAGTGAGTGGTGCAACGCCCAGTTTTGGTGGGTCACGGCATCTTCGTAAGGACCAAACCCTGCAAGGTGATTCTGAACAAAATACTCCAACTGAGCCAGCGCACCCTGACGGGTTGTGGCCCAGGTGGAGGTTGGCTGGTAGTCGAGCTGCGCAGCGACCTGCTGGTCTATGTGGTCACGCTGGTGTTCAAGATACGCGGGCCAGGTGTAGTTCTTGGGTGGCGGCAGACGGTTGTCGTGGTCAAAGTTCCACTGACCGCCAACC
>JBJTMG010000027.1:0-14205 GCA_046063415.1 Micrococcales bacterium | reverse complement strand
GCAGGCTTAAGGGACAATCCTCCCGAATCAAAGGTGATGCCCTTGCCGACTAGTGCAATGTGCTTTTTGGCGGACTTGCCAGAATACTCAAGGCGAACCAGCCGTGGCGGACGAACGCTTCCCGATCCCACCGCAACCAAGCCACCAAAACCCTGTTTGGCTAGCTGTTTTTCATCCCAAACCTGAATCTTGAGATTCTTGGCTTTGGCGGTCTGTAAGGCATCTTCGGCAAAAGCGGCGGGGTAAAGGTCAATGGCAGGTTGGTTCACCAAATCGCGGATTGCGTGAACGCTCTCGGCAAGAATGCTGGCCCGGCTCAACGATGAGGCAGGTACCGAGACGTCGGTGATTAGTGTCGCCTGCTTGAGTGCGGAAGCCTTGGCATTTGACTTGTATTTGTTATAGGCGTAGTTGCCGATAGCAATTCCCTCGAGCAGCGCAACAGCATGCTCAGCCGTTTCTACCGGGATAAAGATCTCAACCGCTTTGAAGTCTGAAAACTTTCGGGCAATAACACCGCCGATTTTTCTGAGGTCCTCGGGGCTGGGGCGACTGTCTCCTAGTCCCACGATGCCCACTGCGGTTCCTGAGGCCAAGACCGTGCGAACAGAATCTTCGAGTTTTCCAGTGGCGCCCAACAGCTGTAAATCTCGGTCTGCCAGTGGTGTGCTGGCTTTACTTGACAACCGGGGCAAACCATCAGCTGGGTAACTTCCAAGGACTGAGAGGGTGGTCAAACTCGGCGCGGACGGCGTTTTTTTGATTGCAAGTTTCGTCTTTGACATGAGGCAATGCTAAACCTTGGAAGACTGGCGGGGTGCTCTTAGACTTGAAGCATGATTGACCCGCGCGACCTATACGTTCTTCGAGAAAGCATTTCGCAGGTTCCCGCTGGACTCCATTTGCTGGCAGGGCTTTCCGGGTTTAGCGACAGCGGCTCAACCATTAGCCAGGTTTCCGAGAACATATTTGCCAATTTTGAAACCGTTTTGGTAGTCGAATTCTCAAATGACGAACTGCTGGATTACCGAAGTCGTCGACCAATGATGTACTTCGAAAAAGATCACATCATCAGTTACGATCCGCCAACGCTTGGTGTCTATCTGGTAAAGGACGATGCCGGAACTCCATTTTTGTTCCTGCACGGCTACGAGCCAGATTTCAAATGGGACGCATTTGTTGCAGCGCTTCGGCAGATCTTCGACCTATTCGATGTGAAAGACGTAACGTGGGTCCACTCGATTCCATTTCCGGTTCCTCACACCCGACCCGTGGGTGTGACGGTATCCGGTAACCGACAAGACCTCATTGATCAGGTATCGGAGTGGAAACCTTCCACTCAAGTTCCTGGCAACGTGCTGCACGTTCTTGAGTATCGAGTTACCCCAACGGGGTTACCGATTGTAGGTTTCGTCTTCCTAGTCCCGCACTATTTGAGTGACAGTGATTATCCCCAGGCCGCAATTGCCGCTTTCGAGCGTATTTCCTATGCAACCGGGCTTATTTTCAAGACAGATCCACTTAGGGATGAAGCCGAGCGTTTTACTCGCAAACTTCGCACCCAAATGGACGAAAATGCCGACCTCGCCAGAGTGGTCAGTTCACTTGAGCAGGGCTACCTTGCCAGTGAGAATGCCCCCGGTCGAGCTCCCATCACCAAACCCGAACAGAAGGTTCCCAGCGCCGACGAAATCGCCGCGGAACTCGAAGACTTTCTCGCAACCAGAATCCAGAAAGAAAACCCCGATGAATCGGGGCAGGAGTAACTCGCCGGTCAGAAGCCTGCGCTGGCTAGTTGCTCTTCGCTGAGTTCAACAAGGTGTCCGCACATTTCGGAAGTCACGCTTAGTGGAACCTTGGCTGGGGCTGGCGCACCCCAGAGCTCCCAGCGTTTCGGGCCAAGGTATTCAACACTGGTCTGCCGGGCGTTTCCATGAACAGCTTGAACAATGGGCATCGCTCCAGCCGAAGCGCTCTGGGCAAGCAGTGTCTCGCCTAATCTTGTGATGAACGTCCCGTACGGCTCGGCCTTGGTGAACCCGGGATGCGCAGCTGAAGCCGTTAGGTTTTCTGCCCAGGCGGGAACCTTTTCCAAGACGGCGCGTGCCAAAACCAGATTGGCAAGCTTGCTCGCCGCGTATTGCGATGAGGCGCCCACATCGATGTCGTGAATCTGCCAGGTTTTGGGATCGCCAAGGCGGGCCACCACCGACGAAACCGTTGTGAGGTGATAATGCTGACCTGCTTTTGCCAGCTCTCTGGCTAGCAGGTAGTGGCCAAGGTGATTGATTCCGTAGTGCCACTCAAACCCCTGTGCGGTTTTACGGAAGGGACGCTGAATCTTTACCCCAGCGTTGGTTACGACCGAATCGATTTGCAAGTCTCGTTCGGCAATCTCAGTGGCCAGAGCCTGCACCGAATAAAGATCGGATAGGTCAAGCCCCAGGCCAATCACGTCAGAAGTCCCAGAGTTCAAACCGATGAGTTCGCGCGCAGCCATTGCGGCGCGTTCGCTAGAGCGACTGGTTAGGGCAACGTGGTAGCCCGCTAGAAGCAACTGCTTTGCCACCTGAAAGCCGATGCCCGCGCTACCACCGGTTACCAGTGCTGTCTTTTGTTTCATGGTGGAAGTTTAGGCTGGCTCAGATGCGAGGATAGTCAGGTGAAAAAACGCCTTGCTCCAGCTGTAATGACCATTGGGGTTTTGGCCTACATTCTCTCGGTTTCCCAGCGCAGTTCAATGGGTGTTGCTGCGCTTGATGCCACCGAACGGTTCAACACAAATGCCGAACAACTGGCAACTTTGGCCGCAGCCCAACTTTTTGTGTATGCCGCGATGCAGATTCCAGTGGGCATTCTGCTGGACCGTTTTGGGCCACGCGTGTTGCTCTCGGCTGGAGCTTTAGCCATGGCTGGCGGGCAGTTCATCGTGGCTTATTCGACTGCTCTAGGGTCGGCGGTTGTCGGAAGAATGCTGGTTGGTTTTGGGGATGCCTTTACTTTCATCTCCATGATTCGTCTAATCAACGGCTGGTACGTTGGCAAAAAAGCCTCTCAACTTCAGCAGTTCATGGGAAACGGCGGACAGCTCGGCCAGATTGTTTCAGCAGTTCCATTTGCCTTTCTTCTGCACCAAACCAACTGGCAGAGTGCTTTCACAGCCATGGCTGCCACCTCGGCCCTCACCGCGGTCGCAGTGTTCTTCGTGGTTGCCGATGACCGTGAACCAAAGCAGCGCAACTCGGTCATCACCTTCAAGACCGCCCTGCGTAACTTGAGGGAGCAGGTCGGTTTGCCCTCGACCAAAATGTCGTTTTGGATCCACTTTTCCACCATGTCTGCTTCGAGCATGTTTATTCTGCTCTGGGGCATTCCGTACATGGTTTCCGCTCAAGGAATAGCCCGCCCACTCGCGCTTGGTCTACTGAGCTCCTTCGTGTTTATCGGTTTTGCCTTTGGATTGGTTTACGCACAAATCTGCGGTCACCGGCCGCAGTGGCGTCACCGGACTCTGGTGGCCATGATCTGCGCAATCCTGGTCTCGTGGGGTCTCATGCTGGCCTGGCCGGGGCGAGTCCCACTCTGGATTTTGGTGTTCATGGTGTTCTGGCTTGGAGCCGCGGGCCCCGCATCCATGATTGCCTTTGACTACTCCAAGGAATTCGTGCCAAAAGAGAAGCTTGGGGCCACCAATGGGTTCATTAACATTGGGGGTTTCTCGGCGATTTTCATAATGATGTACTTTGTCGGGCTTGCCCTGGACGGCTACCACTGGTGGACCCAAACTACTGGAAATCCCCAGCCGCTCTATAGCATCGATGGCTTTCGCGTAGCGTTTTGCGTTGTGCTCCTGGTAATCGGCTTCGGTTTTTGGCGCTATCTGGTGAACGCAAAGCGAGTACTTCAGACCGCTTCTGTCACAAACTGACCAAACTTGTTCTTCTCAGTTATTGTGGTCGGGAATAACCTGTTGCGAATTTGGGTTCGACCATTTTGAACGGCTTGCCTTTGAAAATGTTGAATCAACAGTGATTTGTCCATTGTCAGTGGCATAATGTTAGAAAGACCCATTCGGTTCGCATTTTGCGGATTTGACATGGGTCTTAGTAATGCCCGAGATAGGCGAATCAATTTGATTCGCCAGTTCGGTCACCCACGGAGGTCTAGATGGCAAGTTCATCAGAGCAAGATCCAAAGTCGAGCAAGAAGCGGGGATTCTTTGCTCAGTTGTTTCGCGCAGAAACCGAAGTAACCCCCGAGGCTATCTCGATACCTGAGATAGCGCCTGAGCCCGCAAAGAAGGATCCAGTCATTTCCAGCAAGACCGCACCAAAACAACCTTCGAAGCCGGTTGAGAAAAAGACCAAACCTGAGGCAAAAGTAGCCAAGGAAAAGGCTGTAACCGAGTCCAAGGCAGCCGACAAGCCCGCTGCCAAGGCGGTCGCCAAGGCAGAAGCCCAGCCAGTGGCAAAAAAGGCTGCAAAAAAGGTAGCCACAACTCAAGAATCGGACGCTAACGATCCAAAGGGTGCCGCTACTCCAGCTGCAAAAAAAGCTAGTGCCAAAGCCAAGGCTCCCACCGCCGGTGAATCCGCCAAAGCTAAGCCAGCCAAGAAAGCAAAGGCTGTCGACATCGATGACGTTGATGACGAAGAAGAGTTAGATGCCGACGAACTGGTAGCGGAGCCAATTTCAGACATCATTGCAGAGGCGGCAACCGCGGTTGACATCACTGCCATTGAGGAAGAGCCAGCCACAGAGCACGAAGAAGAAGAGAAGGTAGAGGCAGCCCTTCTCGAAGCCGTTGGTGCAATGGTCATCAGTCACAAAGACGAAGATGACATTCCGGTTCAGACCACAACTATTTCTGGCGCCACCGCAGACCCAGTAAAGGACTACCTAAAGCAAATCGGTAAGGTTGCGCTTCTGAACGCCGAGCTCGAGGTTGAGCTGGCTAAGCGAATTGAAGCCGGGCTTTTTGCCGAGGAAAAGTTAGCGACCAGTAAAAATCTGACTCGCGAAATGGAACGCGACCTCAAGTGGGTTGTCAAGGACGGTCAGCGTGCCAAGAGCCACCTGCTGGAAGCAAACCTTCGACTGGTGGTTAGCCTTGCAAAGCGCTACACGGGCCGTGGCATGCAGTTCCTTGACCTGATTCAAGAGGGAAACCTAGGTCTAATCCGCGCCGTTGAAAAGTTTGACTACACCAAGGGCTACAAGTTCAGTACCTACGCAACCTGGTGGATTCGACAGGCCATCACTCGTGCCATGGCCGACCAAGCGCGAACCATTCGTATTCCAGTGCACATGGTCGAAGTAATCAACAAGCTTTCTAGAGTGCAGCGCCAGCTCTTGCAGGATCTTGGCCGTGAACCCACCCCCGAGGAACTGGCCCGCGAGCTAGACATGACGCCCGAAAAGGTTGTCGAGGTTCAGAAATACGGCCGCGAGCCAATCTCGCTATCGACCCCACTTGGTGAAGACGGCGATTCGGAGTTTGGTGACCTCATCGAGGACACCGAGGCGGTGGTTCCCGCCGAAGCAGTGGGCTACACCATGTTGCAGCGAGAACTTGAGCGAATCCTGGAATCGCTTCACCCGCGTGAAGCTGGCGTAATCCGCAGCCGATTTGGATTGGGTGATGGCGTTCAGAAGACACTGGACCAGATCGGCGAAGAGTTCGGGGTTACCCGCGAGCGAATCCGCCAGATCGAAAGCAAGACCATGTCTAAGCTTCGCCACCCTTCGCGTTCCCAGATGCTTCGGGACTACCTAGAGAACTAATGCGCTTTATTCCGGCCGTCGCTCTTGGCAGACTGATTCGCTTTGCTGTTCGAATAGTCCGTAAGGGCGGCGGTTCAGCATTACCCGGGTTGGTGCTGTCAAAGGTCGCTCCAGGATTACTTGCGAAAACGCTGAAAAGCTTTCCGCTTGGGGTTGTCGTAATCACGGGTAGCGCAGGCAAATCAACCACCACAAAGATGGTTGTGGCTATAGCTAGGGCCCACGGCATTGAGGTTTTTACAAACCCCACCACGGCGAATATCGAGCAGGGTTTTTTCTCCTCGATTATCCAGTTTTCAAACTTCAGAGGGGTCATACCTGGCGACTTGGCAATCCTGGAGATGGATGAAGGCCACGCCGCCAGCATTTGCCAGAAGGTTTCTCCACGACAAACCACAATCCTTAATGTTCTTGAAGATCAGCTGGATAGATTTGTGGACCCATCGCTGGTTCGCGAAAAACTCCTTTCTGTTGCCAAAGCCACGAAAGGAATCGTGGTACTCAATCGCGACGACCAAAACACCGTTCTGATTGGATCAAAGCTAGATGGAAAAACATCTTGGTTTGGTTTGGACTTTGCGGCGGACCTGGAATACGCCCCAACATACCTTGATCCGCTTCCGGAGCCCTCGGCAACCACCAGAGTCTTTGACCTGACAGGGCAACTAGCTTCGATTGACATTTCCGGCCACACCCACCAAGTGCGACTACCAAACCGTGGCGCCCATTACGCTTTGGATGCCGCAGCTGCCCTCGAAACCTCGCGCATACTTCTGGGGGAGCGCTTCAAGCCTTCGCTGGCGGTGGACACCCTAAACGAGCTGCCTCCAGTTTTCGCTCGGGGTGAGATTGCAACCATCGATGGTCGGCAAGTGGAGTTCATTTTGATTCAGAACCCGGCAAGCACTCAGCTAAATCTTGACGCACTTGGTGGGCCGCGAGAGCGACTACTGTTTGCCATTGGCCGTGACGTGCACGACCCATCATGGCTGTGGACTGTTACACCAAACAATCTTCAACAGGTAGATGTGGTTACCGGCTACAACTTTGCCGAGGCACAACTTTGGTTGCACCTCAACGGAATTGATGCTGCGCTTAACACCGCCGATTTAGAAGAGGCATGGAATTACTGGATGAGTCTTCCGGAGCCAACTGAGGGGATTCGAACGGTTATTTTTTCTGCTGATGCCATGCGTAGATTGCGTCGATTTTTAGGGCTAACCGATCCAGAGGCGGTGAAACGATGATTACCATTTTTGCTCCGTTTGCCGATCGGCTAAACCTCAACGGTGACCAGGGCAATGCACTGGTTGTCGCAAAATGTTTGGAGGCGCTTGGCCTCGAAAGCCAGGTCATTTCCTCTTTCGCCGAACTGCACCAAGTGACCCCCAACTTCGTATTGATGGGGCACGGCTCGGATGCGGCAATGAGCAGTATTGCCCAAGAGCTCAATGCGCAAACGGCTCTGATGAAGCAGTTGAGAGACCAGGTTCCAGGATTAGTAGTCGGCTCTTCGGTGATCTGGATGGTGGAACATGGTTTGAGCCCCCAGGTACTAAGAACTGGCGAACATGAGTCGCGTTTTGAGGTAACAGAACTAAATGGACTAAAGATTCTTGGCTATCGCAATACGGACTCTGGCTTGGCATCGCTGTTCCAAAATGGCCAGTGGATAGAGTGCATGCTTCACGGTCCAGTCTTGGCCAAGAATCCAGCTCTGCTGAAGGAAGTAATTGAGAAAATTCTTCTGGTCGCAAAAGTTCCAGTTAATTTAGCCAGGGCGGATAAGTGGTTCCAAGAACTCAGCGAAATCTCCGTCAAGGTCTGGTCAGTTGAAACCGACCTAGAGTTTCAGAGGTTGAATTAGCGAGCTAGTAGCTTCTCAGTTTCATCGTGCCATGCTGTTGCGATTGGCTCTAGTTTCTCTTTGTTGGCGTTTGCGTGGTGAGCGCAAAAGAGCAACTCGCCGGTAGCTAACTCAACTCGAACGTATGCCTGAGCGCCACAAGCGTCGCAACGGTCGGCTGCGGTTAGCTCGGTTGCCTTGATTTCTAGTGCTTCGGCGTTTTCTGACATGTGACTCCTTGTTCGCTTTCACTATTTCACCATAGGCTCGTGATTTTTTCGGGGTAGCGTGGTCAGATTTCGCTAACTGCGAATAAAGATTTGGGGGAGTGTCAGTCAAATGGTTGATTGGCGCCTCGAGATACCATTTTGAAGTGCCTAATTCTGACTATTCCGCCCGCCACCTCTCAGTTCTTGAGGGACTCGAGGCTGTTCGTAAACGCCCCGGAATGTACATTGGCTCAACCGACTCTCGCGGTCTTATGCACTGCCTCTGGGAAATATTCGACAACTCGGTTGACGAAGCTCTCGCGGGCTTCGGTGACAGCATTGAGATACTCATTCACCCTGACTCCAGTCTTGAGGTGCGCGACCAAGCTCGAGGCATCCCAGTAGATATCGAACCCAAGACTGGGCTTTCCGGTGTTGAGGTGGTTTTCACCAAACTTCACGCTGGTGGAAAGTTCGGTTCAGGTAGTTACGCCGCATCGGGTGGTCTCCACGGTGTGGGCGCTTCTGTAGTTAATGCCCTGTCGCAGCGACTCGACGTCGAGGTAGATCGCGATGGAAAGACTTGGGCCATGTCCTTCAGGCGTGGCGAACCAGGGGTCTTCGATGACTCACGGGGATTAGCCCCAGACAACCCGTTCACCCCGTTTGAGAACGAATCCGTGCTTCGAAACATTGGCAAGGTTGGCAAGGGGGTTTCTGGCACGCGCGTTCGGTATTGGGCGGATCCGCAAATTTTCATCAAAGATGCAAATTTCTCGGCAGAAGACCTTGCTGACCGTGCAAGACAAACTGCTTTTCTTGTCCCAGGTTTAAAAATCAGCATCACCGATGAGCGCGGGGCAGAGGCTAAGACAGATACCTATCGCTTTGACGGCGGAATATCAGAGTTTGCCGACTTTCTTGCCCCAGATGCGGCTCTGACTTCCACATGGAAACTGACCGGTTCGGGCGAGTTCACCGAGACCGTTCCGGTCTTAGACGACTCAGGAAACATGGTTTCTAGGGAAGTAGCACGCAGGTGTGACGTTGACGTAGCCATTCGGTGGGGGACTGGCTACGAAACCGCGATTCGTTCTTTCGTAAACATCATCGCAACGCCTAAGGGTGGCTCTCATGTTTCCGGTTTCGAAGCAGCGCTTCTCAAGACCGTGAGAGCTCAGGTTGATGCCAACTCTCGAAAACTCAAGCTGGGCAACGACAAGGTTGAGAAAGAAGACGTACAGGCGGGCATGACGGCCGTGATTGCCGTGAGGCTCGCCGAGCCACAGTTTGAGGGCCAAACCAAAGAAGTTTTGGGTACCCCCGCTGTTCGAAATATCGTTAGCAACGTAGTGTCCAAGGCCCTAACTGAGCGGCTCGAGAGCACCAAGCGAGACGACAAAGCTCAGAGTGCATTACTGCTTGAGAAGGTCGTGTCGGAGATGAAGGCGCGCGTCTCAGCTCGCACGCACAAAGAAACCCAGCGACGCAAAAACGCGCTGGAGAATTCATCGCTGCCAACAAAACTGGTTGACTGCAGAACTCAGGAGACTCAAGGGTCTGAGCTCTTCATTGTTGAGGGTGACTCGGCTCTAGGCACGGCCAAACTGGCTAGAAACAGTGAGTATCAGGCGCTGCTGCCAATTCGCGGCAAGATTCTAAACGTGCAGAAGGCATCGGTATCGGACATGCTTTCAAATAATGAGTGTGCGTCGATTATCCAGGTGCTGGGGGCGGGTTCGGGAAGATCGTTTGACTTAGATTCAGCGAGATACGGCAAGGTCATCCTCATGTCAGACGCCGATGTCGACGGCGCTCACATTCGTACTTTGCTACTGACGCTATTTTTCAAATACATGCGTCCGCTGGTGGAGGCTGGTAGGGTTTACGCCGCTGTTCCACCGCTGCACCGTGTGGTCATTATGAATCCAGGTTCCAAGCCGAATGAGGTGGTTTACACCTACTCGCAGGCCGAGCTTGAGGCACTGTTGGCGAAACTTTCTAAGCAAGGCAAAAAGTATCAGGAGCCGATTCAGCGTTACAAGGGTCTTGGAGAAATGGATGCCGATCAGTTGGCTGAAACCACCATGGACAAGCACCACCGACTTCTTCGCAGAGTTCGCGTTGAGGACGCTGCCGAGGCTGAGCAGGTTTTTGAGCTACTCATGGGAAATGAAGTTGCCCCAAGGCGTGACTTCATTGTCGATTCCGCAGAGGACTTTGAACGCGAGCGCATTGACGCTTAGCTAGTTTGGCGAGCCTACGCTGCCTATAACCGCACCAATTTGAGTTCCCGAGGCATCGCGCTTTGACAGTTCCGCTGGCAGGTCTAGCGGTTTTCCGTCGGTTGACAGTGCCCAGGGCTGTGTTCCAACCCACGCGAAGTACAGTTGGTCCTCGTTGCGAACAAAACGTTGGGCTCGAACGCCGCCAGTCGCTCGACCCTTACCTGGGAACTCCTCGAATGCGCTGATCTTGAGGCTGCCTGCGTCGGTGCCAGGGATTGCGCCAGATGAATTTGCAGCAGTGATTACAACGGCTTCTGAGGTGCTGCCCAAAACTTGAAAAGAAATCACCGATGCATCGGGGTCAAGGTTGATTCCAGCCATGCCGCCAGCGGGCCGGCCCTGCGGTCTAACTGCAGCCGCTCCAAAGTGCAGAAGTTGCGCGTTGGACGTCACAAACACAAGTTCTGCTGAATCAGCAGCCGGGAATGCCCCAACTAAGCTGTCGCCAGGTTTTAGCGAAATCAGCTCGAATTCATCTTTGGGCGGATACTCGGCAGTGACGCGCTTGACAACACCCTGTTTTGTTCCAAGAGCCACTGTTTCTGAGCTCTCAAGATCAATGACATTCACTACTCGCTCGTTTTTTGGCAGACCAAGGAAGGCAGAGACGGCTACCGCCATGCCGGGATCAAAGGCCTCGCCAGCACTGGGGACATCGCCAACGTGAATCCTCAGGACTCTCCCGGCCGTGGTAACAAAACCAACGTCTGCGCGGGTTCGGGTAGAGCTCTTGGTGAGGATTGCGTCGTGTTTGCGGCGCTTGTCTGGACCCGCTGTTTGTTCACCCTGTCCAATTCTTGAGAGCATTCCCGAAGACGTTAAAACCACGGCGCAGGGGACATCTGCTAGTTCTGCGTTCACCACTTTCTTAGTCGAAGTTGGAACGACCTCGGCTAGGTCGTCAATGAGCGTGGTTCTGCGCTCATCTCCCGCAAGGTCGGCAACTTCCTGAAGTTCTTTTGCAACCAGGTCGCGAAGTACTTTGTCGTTTCCCAAAATAAGTTCAAGTTCGGCGATCTCTGACTGCAGTTTTGACCGCTCGGCCTCGAGCTCCAGCTTGGAAAACTTGGTTAGTCTTCGGAGTCTGAGTTCAAGGATGTATTCGGCCTGGAGTTCACTGAGTTCGAAGCGGTTCATGAGTCCGGTTCGAGCCTGATCAACTTCGTCGCTGTTGCGAATGATTTGGATGACCTCATCGATGCTCAAAATAGCCTTGAGCAGTCCGTCAACCAGGTGGAGACGGGCTTGGCGTTTGCCCAATCGGTTTGCGCTGCGTCTGCGCGTAACCACGATTCTGTGGGCTAGATAAACACCAAGTAAGTCGCGCAACCCTAACGTGGCGGGTCTTCCAGCCACCAGCGCCACATTGTTGATAGAAAAGCTGTCTTCCATTGGGGTGTAGCGGTAAAGAAGGTCCAGAACAACCTGCGGATCGAATCCAGTCTTTAGCTCAATGACCAGTCTCAGGCCGTGATTGCGGTCAGTCAGGTCTGTTACATCGGAAATGCCCTGGAGCTTCTTGCTGTTTACTCCGTCCTTGATTTTCTCAATGACTTTTTCCGGGCCAACAAGATAAGGCAGTTCGGTAACGACAATTCCCATTTTGCGTGGCGAAACACTCTCAATTGAAACCCTAGCCCGAGTTTTGAAAACTCCTTTTCCGGTTGCGTAGGCTTCCTTGACGCCGTCAAGTCCAACGATGATTCCACCCGTTGGTAGATCAGGCCCCGGAACGTACTGCATCAGGTCATCAATGCTGGCCTCTGGGTGGTTCAGCAGGTAGATCGCGGCGTTTACCACCTCGCGCAAGTTGTGAGGTGCCATGTTGGTCGCCATGCCAACCGCGATGCCCGAAGAGCCGTTAACCAGAAGGTTTGGAAATGCCGCAGGCAGTACTTCGGGTTCGCTCAACTGAGCGTCATAGTTGGGTTTGAAATCGACAACGTCCTCGTCAAGCCCTTCGTTCATAAGCAAAGACGCCTGGGAGAGTCGAGCTTCGGTGTACCGGGCAGCCGCCGGTCCGTCATCGAGGCTTCCAAAGTTGCCGTGTCCGTCAATGAGCGGAACCCTAAGACTGAATGGCTGAGCCATGCGTACCAAAGCGTCGTAGATTGCGCCGTCACCGTGAGGGTGCAACTTACCCATGACCTCGCCGGTCACGCGGGCAGACTTGACGTGGCCCTTGTCTGGGCGCAACCCCATTTCACCCATTTGGTAAATGATTCTTCGGTGAACGGGTTTGAGGCCGTCACGGGCGTCGGGTAGGGCTCGCGCGTAGATTACCGAGTAGGAGTACTCCAGGAATGAACCCTGCATTTCGTGGCGCAGGTCAATGTCAACAATGCGCTCGGGAGCGCTGTTTGCAAGCTGGTCTTCGGTCATGTCTCTTTACGGGGCCTATGGCAGACTGTTGGTGATGACTACGATGCTACCTGCGCTTCCACGCACTTTCGGGAGGCTTTCCGATGTGTTTGTGAGCTCGCTCGGTTCAATCACTGGTCTGGACAATCGCCTTTCATTTCGACGGGCCAAGCAAGTCTGCGCAATCCTGGTTGATGGCTTGGGTTCTCACAATCTAAAAGCCGCAGCCGGACATGCCCCTTTTCTAAACGCCTCGATGGCAGCCTCGGGCACCACCATTTCTTGTGGCTTTCCAGCCACCACCGCCACAAGCATCACGAGCTTTGCTACCGGTGTATCGGCAGGGCAGCACGGGCTAATTGGCTATCAAATCTTCGACCGAGAGTCGGACTCGTATTTGAACATGCTCTCGGGCTGGTCGGATTCGTTTAAGCCTGGGGACTGGCAAGTGTCGAAAACTGTGTCCGAAGTGGCTGGCGAAAAGGGCGTTGGGGTCTTTTTTGTTGGACCGCCAGAGTACGAGGGGACCGGCTTTACCAACGCAACCATGCCAGCGGCCCAGTACCTTGGAGCCAAAACGATTTCAGATCGGGTGGATCGAGCCCTTGAGCTCATGAACGCCAGGTCGGATGCCTTGGTGTACCTCTACGTTCCAGAACTTGACCAGGCCGCCCATGCCAAAGGTTCAGGCTCAACTTTCTGGCTAGAGAAGGTTGAGGAACTCGACTGGCAGATGAAACGCCTTGCTTCCGCGCTCCCAAAGACCGCTGGGGCTGTTCTGGTGGCCGATCACGGTGTTATCGATGTGCACCAGGATCATCACATTTACTTAGATGATTTGAGCTTTGAATGGGAGAGGGTTCAGGCAATAGCGGGGGACCCGAGAGTGGCATACCTCTATCTGAAAGATCGCTCCGTCGGGGAGTTAGCCAATGCTAAGGCCAGGTTGCAAACTGAACTTGGTGCGGCTGCCCTGGTTTTGGGGGCAACCGAAATGGTCGAGGGTGGCTTATTTGGCTCCCTGAACCAAGACCTGATGTCGAGATTCCCTGACTTGGCGGTTCTTGCCATGACCACGGTTGCTTTTTACCATCGGGGTTTTGCCAAGCCGCAGAGCCTCAAAATGATTGGTCAGCATGGCTCGCTCAGCCACACCGAACTCATGATTCCAATGATTCGCTTTGGTGCTTTGAACTAAAACCGCAGAAAGACCCTAGTCGT
Source organism: Micrococcales bacterium (assembly GCA_046063415.1). Classification (GTDB taxonomy): domain Bacteria; phylum Actinomycetota; class Actinomycetes; order Actinomycetales; family Microbacteriaceae; genus Rhodoluna. Next base: position 496 of record JBJTMG010000027.1, on the reverse strand, counting down.
CGGTCTTGGTACCGAAAACTATTTCGTCCCAGCTGGGCATTGGCGAGCGCCCCTTTTTGGGCGGGCTGATTGGCTCTGGAACCACTGGGTTAGGCTTCGTGTCCGTTGAATCTACAGGCTCAGCCTCTTGTGATTGTTCGGAGGTCTCTTGTGCGGCAGCTGCGGCTGCAGCCTCCTGCTCAGCGGCTAACTCTTGTTCGCGAATCAGACGCTTGCGCCTAAGGGCCTCGAGTAAATCTGCTGTGTTGGTCAGGTCGTCTTGCTCTTCTTGGACTCGTGAATTCTCCGAAGCTGGTGCTGCAGAGTTGTTTTTCACTTCCGTGACAGTAGGTACAGAGCGGCCAAATGGAACTACTCCGTCGAAATCGGCAGTAGTTCCAAGATCTGCGGTTACGTTCTTGGGCTCTGAAGCGGCTGTGTTAGTGGCCAGAGGCCTATCGGTGGCAGGGTTTGACGAGATTTGCACTGCTGGCTTTGGAAGAGGTAACGGGTTAGG